>JALVSR010000023.1 GCA_027024225.1 Hyphomicrobiales bacterium
CCCGATTCCACCCGCGGCGTGCGCGTGCCGGACAACGACCGCCACTGGCTTTCGCTGGGCCTCACCTATGTGCCCAACGACTGGCTGAAGGTGCACGCTGCCTACACGCACATCTTCGTCAAGGATGGGGACGTGAACATCCCGGGGGCGCCTGGCCTGCTCGCCTCCTATGATCAGCACGTGGACATCGTGTCCGTGGGCGCCACCATCGATACCGGCAAGCTGTTCTTCGGCTACTGAGCAACGGGGGCGGGTCAGGAACTGGCAACGGAAAGCGACGGAACATGAGAATGCAGCGCCGAGGGGAATGAGGGGAAGCTGGGGGGCTTCTCTGGGAAAGGGTCTGGCTCCGGGGGGAGCCGGGCCCTTTGCTTTGTGGCACATCCCCCACCCCGGTTTCCGCGCGCTCCCGCACATTTCGGGCCCACATGCCAAAACCCGGGACATGCCAACACCGCCAAGGGGCAGGCCAATCCACTCCGCTTCTCATGAATTCCCATGAAAACATGCCGGAAGAACACCGCCGTGGACGGCATTCTCGCCGGGTCTCGCCATTCGCTCCCGCGGCGGAAACATCAGGGCCGCTCGCGAGAACAAAGGGCTTTCAGCCGCCCTGCGTCCCCGGCATCAATGCCCTTTACAAGCCCCGGGCCTGCTGATTCTAGCGGATACGCTCGTAGGTGATGATGGTGTAATCGGCGCTGTCGTTCGGCCCGGCCTTGTGCTCTTCGCGCGCGATTTCCCGCCAAGTATCCGGATCCGGATCGGGGAAAATCTTGTCACCCTGCGCTTCCATGTGCACGCGCGTCAGATAGATGCGATCCGCCTGCGGCCTGAGCGCCTCGAAGATCTGGCTGCCGCCGATGACGAAAATCTCGTCCACGCCGCGCTTTTCCGCCAGACGCTCGGCCAGCGCCACCCCCTCCTCGATGGAGTTGGCCGTCAGCACGTCCGGGTCGTCCATGATGGTGCCGCGGGTAATCACGATATTGTCGCGCCCATCCAGCGGGTGCCCGATGCTCTCGTAGGTGCGTCGCCCCATGACCACGGGATGCCCCATGGTGCGCTTTCTGAACAGCTTCAGCTCCGACGGCAGGCGCCAGGGCAAGGCGTTGAGCTTGCCAATCACGCCGTTTTCCGCCGCCGCCACCACCAGTGACAATCTGGGTTTGCGTTCTGCCATGATAGCGCCCTCCGACTTCCTCCCCCGTGCGTCAGTCATCTAGTGACACATTATGAGGGCAAATGCACCAGAGCGGAACAGTCCAAATCCCACCTCGCGGCAGAAAAATGCAACCTCGTCCCGCCACCTCGCTCAGCCACCTCATCCCCGCTTTCCGGCTGCGCCCTCGCCACACGTTATCATGATGGAGAACCACCCCCCTTCCACCGCGTCAATCCCGTGTAGTGCGTGCCCCTTTTCCGCGCACCACACCCGCACGTCATCGGCGCAAGGGGGATAGGAAATGCGCAGTTCCACCCGCTCGCCCGGCCCGATGCGCGCCACCGCGCGATCGATCTCCAGCAGGTAGCCCGGACACGTCTGCCCGCGCACATCTATGACCCAGCGGCTCCCCTCCTGCCACACCCGCGTGTGCGCCCCTGCCCGTCCGCGGCCGCCGCCGAGCCAGCGGCGCAAAATGGCGAATGGGCTGAACATCACACGTCACTCTCCAGCCAGACGCGGGCCACACGCCACCGCTCACACCGCCACCGGCGCCTTGATGTGCGGATGCGGATCGTAACCCTTTATCTCGAAGTCCTCGAAGCGAAAGTCGTCGATGTTGTCCACCTTGCGGCGGATGACAAGTCGAGGCATGGGACGAGGGGCGCGCCCAAGCTGCGTTCTGGCCTGTTCCAGGTGGTTCAGGTACAGGTGCGCATCTCCCAGCGTATGGATGAACTCACCCACCTCCAGCCCCGTGACATGCGCGATCATGTGGGTGAGCAGGGCGTAAGAGGCGATGTTGAAAGGCACACCAAGAAAAATGTCGGCGCTGCGCTGATAGAGCTGGCAGGAAAGCCGCCCTTCCGCCACGTAGAACTGAAACAGCAGATGGCACGGCGGTAGCGCCATCTTGTCCAGCTCCGCCACGTTCCAGGCCGAAACGACAATGCGCCGCGAATCGGGATTGTTGCGGATCTGGTCGATCGCTTCCGCGATCTGGTCGATGTATCCGCCCTCGCACGTGGGCCAGCTACGCCATTGCCTGCCGTAGATGGGCCCCAGGTCACCATTTTCGTCGGCCCACTCGTCCCAGATGGTCACCTTGTGCTCGTTCAGCCAGCGGATATTGGTGTCGCCGCGCAGAAACCACAGGAGCTCGTAGATGATGGAGCGAATGTGCAGCTTCTTGGTGGTCAGCAGCGGAAAACCCCGCGACAGGTCAAAGCGCATCTGCCAGCCGAAGATGCTCAGCGTACCGGTGCCGGTGCGGTCATCCTTGCGCACGCCATGCTCCAGCACCTGGCGCATGAGGCCCAGGTACTGTTGCTCCGGGTGGTTCGCCATGTCGGCCGCCGCAATATTCTTGGGCTGATTCATGACACCCAGCACCCATGTTCGCCGTCGCAATGCGCGGAATACTCTACCCCACCACCAGAAAGACCTTTCCGGCGGTGTTTGCCAACACCGATTCGCCCGATATCCACCGGGCGTCACCCCTCAGCACTTGGCGAGCACAAGCCCCGGCAAGGAAACAGCCGGGAAAAGCGGGTCAGCCCAGCTTGTCCAAGGTGCCGGTGGCCTTGGCCAACAGATAGTAGAAGGTCACGCGACTTTTCTGCCGATCGCCCTTCATCTGCGCGCACACCTCATCCACGGCATTGGCCGCGGCATCCGCGCTCAGTCCCAGCTTCTTCACACAGAATCCCTTCCGTACCCGGTCCAGCTCCGAAGCGTCCGAGCACGACACCAACGAGGCGTCGCGCGAACGCAGCGCGATCCCCAGGTATTTCACGATGGTCTCCACCGCGGCCTCGTTCGGGTTGGGATCGTAGCGCTTGATGTCTTCGAGATACTTGGCAATGTCGGCCATGACGACCTCCTGAATACTGAATGAGTTGGTCCCGCTCAGAACAATGAAAGTGCCCCCGCCAATTCGAGGGACCAGGATGAAATCTAGCGACTTTGCCCGCGCTTGGCAAAGACGCCCGGCGAAGGTGTTGATAAGCGCAAATCCGCTGCGTCCAACCCCGCCCCCGAATTTTTCGCTTCCGCCCCTTCAAAAAACATCCGCGCTGCCTATCTGGAAAGACGGAACAGGCATCTGGAGCATCAGTCCATCCAAACCGAGGGGAAGGAGGAAAGGTCATGCGCATCTACTCTCCCGCATTCGCCTATGGCACCGAGATTCCGGTGGAATTCACCTGCGAGGGGGAGGACATTTCCCCGCCGCTTGTGTTCGAGGCCATTCCGAGGCAGGCCAAGAGCCTGGCGCTGATCGTGGACGATCCGGACGCGCCCGATCCGGAAAACCCGCAAATGACGTTCGTGCACTGGGTGGTCCACAATCTGCCGCCCATGTACGAGCTGGATCCACTGGAGCCTGAATGCCTGCCCAAGGGCGCCAGCGGCACCGACAAGATGCCCGAAGGCGCGGTGGAGGGCTACAACGACTGGAACAAGATCGGTTATGGCGGCCCGTGCCCGCCCATCGGCCGGCACCGCTACTTCTTCAAGCTCTACGCGCTGGACACCGTGCTGCCCGACAAGCCCATGACCAAGGACGAGCTGCTGAAGGCCATGGAGGGCCATATCCTGGACAAGGCCGAGCACATGGGCACCTATCGCAAGCGCGCGAAAGAAGCGGCCTGAGCAGGCCGAAGCGTGACAACGCCGGTAATTCTTCGGCAAGGCGGCGATGCCGAGGGCATCGTCGCATTTTTCATGCATGCCATCGGTCTGAAGGTCTTCTTTCGCCTCTTTTCTGCGGGATGACGCCGGATACAATGGATGAGCTTCCTCCTGATTCGTGTCTTGATTCGGCTGTTCACTCAAGTGCGTCCATGCGTTTTCTCCTTTTCGTCATCTCTCTGGCCATCTCGGCGTTCGCCACGTTGCTCGCGATGCACCGGTCTCCCGCGTGGGCCTTGCCCGTGGACCCCGACCTGGAATGCCATTTCGCCATCAGCGATATCGACTTCGGCGATATCAACGTCCTGGGTTACAGCACCCCCACCACCGGCACTCTCAGCATCGAATGCAAGAAGGGCAAGGCCAACTCCTGGGTCACCATCTGCCCCAACCTGGAATACGGTTCCGGCAATCCCAATGCATGGGACCCGCGTCAGATGGCCAACACCTCCGATTTCAACCACAAGCTCAACTATCAGCTCTACCATCACGGCGAGGCCAAGATCTGGGGCTCGTATTACTGGGCGCATCCGCCCCGTCCCCCCGTGCTGCGATTTCGGCTCAACGGCGCCGGTGCCGGCAGCTGGAACGTCACCATCGACGCACGGCTGTTTTCCGGCCAGGTTTCCGTCGTGCCTGGCCATTACGTATCCACTTTCGCCGGCAACGACGTGCGCATCGCCTACAAGGCGGGCCGCTCCAGCAACTGCCTGTTTCCTCTCGATGTCGAGAGCCCCCCCTTTCACGTGCGGGCCAACGTGATCGAATTCTGCCAGGTTGTCGCCACCGATCTCGATTTCGGCATCGCGGGCGTCCTTGACAACAATATCGACGCCACCGGCATCGTGCGCGTGCGCTGCACCAACGGCACCAATTACCGCGTGGGGCTCAACGGCGGGCTCGCGGGCGCCACCTCGCCAGACCAGCGGCGCATGAGCAACGGCCCCAACAGCATCCGCTACGGCATCTACAGAAACGCCGCCCGCACCCTGGGCTGGGGCGACCAGATCGGAAATTCCGTCTCCGGCACCGGCAACGGCAATTTTCAGTCATACACCACTTACGGGCGGGTGTTTCCACAACCCGCTCCTCCCCCCGGTGTCTATACCGACACCATCGTGGTAACCGTCACCTATTGACGCCAGCAACAGGCAGGGAACCGGATGCCATCATGACCGTTCGCATGCTCAGCGCTCCCATGCCCCGCCAGCGGGCCGAACGGCTGGCCGCCCTCGTGGAAGAAGCCGGCTGGCCCGTCGTGCAGGCGGTATCCGCCTTCGAAACTGACGAAGCGGATGATCTCTGGCAAGTGGAGGCCTACTGCGCGCCCGAGCGCCTTGCGGACCTGCGGGATGATCCGCCGGAAAACCCCGGCATGGCGCTTGCCGCCTGGCTCGCCAGGCTGGTGGAGGATGTCGCGCCTGATGAACAAGGCGAGGCCGACCCCGGCTTTCACCTGGCGCAACTGCCCCAGATCGATTGGGTGAAAAAGGTTCAACAGGGTCTTTCGCCGGTGCGGGCTGGACGCTTTTTCATCCACGGCGCCCACGATCGCGCCCGGCGCCCCATGAACACCCTGAACATCGAGATCGAGGCCAGCCAGGCCTTCGGCACCGGCCATCATGGCACCACACGGGGCTGTCTGCTGGCGCTGGACTGGTTGCTGAAAACTCGCCGTGTGCGCCCCGGCCGAGGCGCGGCAAGCCATGGCGGGCGTGGCGTGCGGGTGCTGGATATCGGCGCCGGCACCGGCGTGCTGGCCATCGCCGCCGCCCGTGCGCGCGTGTCCGGCCCCGTGCTGGCCGGCGACATGGACCCGCTGGCGGTGGAAACGGCTGCGCAAAACGCCCGCCGCAACGGCGCTGCGGGCATTCGCTTTTTCACCGCGCCGGGCACCCGCCATGCATTGGTGAATCGCCTGCACGCCCCCTTGCCCCGCCTCGGCGTCGTTGGACGTGTCCGCCCCGGGCTCGCACGAGTGCGGGCGGCCCTGGCGGCCTCGCAATTGCCCCAACCACCCTATTCTCGCTGGCGCGTCCTGAAGCGCCCCGCCACCGACAAGATGCCTCGGGCAGGCGGTTATGACCTCGTCTTCGCCAACATTCTCTCCCGCCCGCTGGTGCGTCTGGCGCCGGAGCTCGCCGCACAGCTGGCGCCGGGTGGTTTTATCGTTCTTTCCGGGCTGCTCGCCCCTCACGAGCGCTACGTGCTCAACGCCTACCTGCCGCGCGGGCTTCAGCTGCTGCGCCGCTGGCGTCTGGAGGGCTGGAGCACCTTGCTGTTGCGACGCCCTCGCAATGCATCCTAAAATGCCTGCCGGCATGCGAACTCGGATGAAGAAAGGGCTGCTGGTGGTGTTCGGCCTGCTGTGCATGGCGGCGGGCATCATCGGCATGTTCCTGCCCGTGGTGCCCACGGTGCCCTTCCTCCTGCTGGCGCTGTGGGCCTTCGCCCGCGGTTCCGAGCGTCTGCACGACTGGCTGCTGCACCATCCGCGCCTTGGCCGGCGCCTGCGCGACTGGCACGAGCATCAGGCCATCCCGGCCCGTGCAAAACTGCTCTCCGTCGGCAGCATGGGAGTGGCGGCCCTTTGGCTCGGCTTTTTTTCCGGCATACCCGCGTGGGCCGTGGCGCTGGCGCTCGCCATCATGGCCTATGGCGCATGGTTCGTGCTTTCCAGGCCCACGCTGTGAGCAATGGATGGCCGTGAGCCGATCCCGACAAGAAGAGCAATGCCTGCGGCATTTTGGCAAGACATCACCGATTTTTCCCCGGGGGGCTGGTGCAGGATACAATCATGCAGGGCGCGAATCGGCATCCTTCCCCCTGCCCCTGCGCCAGACCGGCGTGCGGAATTTGTCACGACCGGGTGCCGGAGCCAGGCAATTTGCCCTCTCTCATGTTCACCCGCTCCCGGAGGCCAATTGAGCATGACGACGTCCCGGGTGACACTCTTGCCATGATGGTGCACCAGGCCCGTGGATCATCACCGAGCGTGAAGCGGTTGGAGAAATCGATGCGAAATGGTAGGTTCGGTCGCCGGGGTTGCTCTCGCGTTCGATCGTTCGGGTGATGACAACCCCGCTCCATCTTGATATCCGCAGATTTTCCCCGGCACCAACGTGTGGAAGCGAGTGGCGGACAAGGAAAAACTGCGAGGCTTGACAGAAACACCAACGGGCTTCTGCTATGGTCAATCTCTCGGTCAATCTGAACGCCGTTGCGTTGTTGCGCAATCGCCGCAATCTGCCCTGGCCGGATGTGTGCGATATCGGACGGCTGGCGCTGGGAGCGGGCGCGGCCGGCCTGACAGTGCATCCAAGACCCGACGAGCGGCATATCACGCGGCGAGACGCTTACGAGATTGCCGAGATGATCCGCCGCGAATATCCGGACAAGGAATACAACATCGAAGGATTTCCCGACGAGCGCTGGCTGTCCATCGTCGAGGACATTAGGCCCGACCAGGCGACGCTGGTTCCGGACGCCCCGGATCAGCCCACGTCCGATCACGGCTGGGACTTCGCCGCGCAGCGTGATTTTCTGGCGCCCATTGTCGAGCGGCTCAAAAAGCTGCACATCCGCGTCTCGCTATTTGCCGATCCCACGCCGGAGGGGCTGGAGATCGCGAAGGAAATCGGCGCCGACCGCATCGAGATCTACACCGGCCCCTACGGCCAGTGCCACGACGACCGCGAACGGCAGACGCGGGAATTGCAGAAAATAGCCATCACGGCGCAACAGGCGCAGGCGCTGCGGCTAGGCGTGAACGCAGGCCATGATCTGACGGTACAAAACCTCACGCCGCTGGTGATGGCCGTGCCCAATCTGGACGAGGTATCCATCGGCCACGCACTGCACGCCGATGCCCTGAAATTCGGCATCGCCGAAACCGTCAAACGTTTTCGCCGGGCCATGGGCGACAGGTGTTGAGCAGTCGTGCACCTTGGCGGGGCATGGCCGAAAACGACGTTTCGACAGGCAGAAATTTCTCGCCGCCGGCGCGTGTGCGCGGCCCGTGGTGGGCTAATGTTTGGCCGCATGAAGCGGCTTTACCACAAGGAGTTTTTCCATGAGCGACTTCACCGCCCCACGAGTGATCATGCCCACCATGGACGATGAGCCGGCAGACGATCCGCGCCAGAGGATGTGTCTGCCGCTGGTGGGCGAGACACGACAGGTGGTGGCCTGGTTGACCGACCCGGAAGGCCAGCGCGAGGCCATAGTGCAGCATCATCAACAACGCTTCGTGGAGCTGTCGCAAATGGAACGGCAGGTGCTGGATGACATCAACGAGCAGCTGCCGGAGAATGCGCGCATCATGCCCTTTTCGCTGTTGCCGCCGGCGGTGTGGGAGTCGGAGCTGGAGGCACGGCTCATGTCCTGGGGGCTGGTGCCCATTCACCCCTATCTGAACATGTATCTGCCCCAGACGGAGGCCGGCAACGCCGTGCTGCATCTGCCCGCCGTTCCCCAGAGTTATCATGAGAGCTATACCGAGGGGGCATTGCGCGAGCTGCACCGCATCTGCGCCGTCTATGCGGAAAGCCGCGGGCCCGCCCCCGATGCCGCGGCCAGCGAAAGCGAACTGGAAGACTGGCTGGAGGCGGAGGAAGGATACCGGCTGGAAGCGATCGAGGAAATTCTCATGCTGGCGGAGTTTCTTGCACGCCGCCTGCTGGGCAACGAGATCGTGGAACGCCACGAGGGCCTGTTCGGCTCCGTCATGAAGCGCGCCATGGGCTTTCCGCCGGGTCTATTGATGGAGAGGGTGTAGCGGCCGCCTTGTTCAGGGGAGTCCACGAAAGAGCGGGGCAACCCCGGAAATGGAATTTTTGGACGGAATTCGTGCAAGGCGGAGACGACGGCATTTTCCGGCAAGTTCGTGCAAGATGCGTCGTCTCCACTTTCGCGCCCCGCGCTGCCGGTGAAAATACTGGGCGGCATGTGGCAAGGGCACTGCCGGCACTGCGCATTCATCCGGGCCTGCGCCGCTCCGCGCCAACTTGGCGCCCACGCAGCGCAGGAAAGACAGGTAGACGGTGATACCGATGCACCGCCGCCTTTCCTGAATCCGCCCGCCGCCTCCGCAAGAGGCCGCATGCCGCTCAATGCAGTTTTTCGGCCGCCTCCTTTATGGCCTCATCCACCAGCGCAGATGCGCTCCTGCCCTTCAGCTCTTCGCGCAGCACGGCTTCGGCCACCTGCAAGGCGCGCTCGCCCACGTGCGCGCGGATTTCGCGCACCGCCGTGTCCTGCGCCAGCCTGATGCGCTGCTCGGCCGCGGCCTGCTTGCGGGCCATCAGCTCGTCGAACTGCTTGCGCATTTCGTGGGTTACGGCCTCGGCCTCGGCCCTGGCCACCTGCACGATTTCCTTCGCTTCCGCCTCGGCCTGTTCGCGCTTGGCCTCTACCTCGGCCAGCAGCTTGCGCGCCTCCTCGTGCAGCTGGCGAGCCTCTTCCAGCTCCCTGCGGATGCGCTCGGCGCGTTCATCCAGCGCCTTCAGGATCATCACCGGCACGCGGTAATAAAACAGCAGGGCGAAAAACAGCAGGAAGCTGATGAGCACCCAGGTTTCCGGCTTGGCGAAAAAGCTCATGCCTCAGCCCTCCCCACTCATGCGCGAAACGGCGGCCTGCAACGCCTTCGCAGAAGGCTTCTTGCCGGCCACCTTCTCGGCAATCTCGCCGGCCAGCTCGCCCACTGCCCCCTCAAGCTCGCGCAACGCCGCCTGCTTGGCCGCCTGCAGCTCGGCCTCGGCCTTGGCGATCCTGTCCGCCAGCGCCGCCTCCATCTCCTTGCGCATGGTCTCGATTTCGGCGCTGACCTTCTCCTTTTCCTCGCGCACGATGGCTTGGGCCTTCGCGCGGGTTTCGGCCAGCAGCTTTTCGGTCTGCTCCATGGTCTCACGCGCCTGGCGCTGCAGGCGCTCGGCCATTTCCTGGTCTTCGGCGATGCGCCGATGACGGTTCTCCAGCGTCTGGCCCACCCTGGGCAGAATGACGGCCTTCACCAGCACGTAAAGAAACGTGAAGGTAACGAACAGCCAGAACAGCTGCGAGAGATATGTGGAGACATCCAACTGCGGCATGACAGCCTCGCCGGCCTGATGCGAATTGCGGATTCGGCCCGCGCCACGTTACACGGCGACGGCGGGCCGGCTTGCTTGCCTGCGGCGGTGATCAGCCGAACAGGATGATGAACGACACCACCAGGCCGAACAGGCCGGTCGCTTCCGCCAGCGCGAACCCCAGCAGCAGGTTCTTGAACTGCGCGTCCGCGGCGGCAGGGTTGCGCAGCGCGCCCGAAAGGTAATTGCCGAAAATCAGGCCGATGCCCACGCCCGCGCCCGCCAGCGCAATCGCCGCCAGACCCGCGCCAATCATCTTTGCAGCTTCAACTTCCATTTTCTCATGCTCCCTTGCAGGTTATGGAAACTCTCTTCAATTGCCCTTCCCGCCGCCGTGATCAGTGCTCGGGGTGCAGCGCGTCGGAAATGTAGATGATGCTCAACACCATGAACACGTAGGCCTGCAGGAAGGCCACCAGGAATTCAAGCCCCGTGAGCGCCACCATCATGGCCAGCGGCGCCCAGCCGCCGATGATGCCCAGCCCCACCACGAAACTGGCGAACACCTTCAGCATGGTGTGTCCGGCCATCATGTTGGCGAACAGACGCACGGAAAGCGAGATGGGCCGGGTGAAGTAGGACAACACCTCCACCGGCACCAGGATGGGCATCATGTAGAACGGCACGCCCGAGGGCACGAACAGTTTCAGATACCTGAAGCCATGCTTCACGAAGCCGACGATGGTGGCCAGCAGGAACACCACCATGGCCAACGCGAAAGTTACGATGATGTGGCTGGTGAAGGTAAAGGAATAGGGGATCATGCCCAGCATGTTTGCCGCCAGGATGAAGACGAACAGCGTGAACACGAACGGAAAGAAAGGCCGCCCTTCATCGTGCAGAATGTCGCGCGTGATGTTGGCGACGAACTCGTAAGCCAGCTCCCGGATGGACTGCAGCCGGCCGGGAATCATGCGGTTTTCGCCGAACAGGAAGATGAGCGCCACGACCAGCACGGCGATGACCATCCACAATGAGGCGTTGGTGAAGGAAAAGTCCATCTCGCCGATGCGAATGGGCACCAGCGGGTGAATCTCGAACTGGTGCAACGGATCGAAGTCGCCGCCATGCTCCCCGGCGCCATGAGCCGCCTGCTCCGCATGGGCGGTGCTGGCGGCCTGCATCTGTTCCCCGCCGTAAGCCGCCGTGGCGGCGCTGTCCTTGTGGGTAGCTTGCATGTTTCCGGCCGTTTCCTTCGTTCACCCCTCGGCCCGGCATCGATGCAGGTCTTTCTGGCGGAAAGGCCAGCCTGCCTTGCCGTTGGCGCCCTTTTATCGCCCATTGGCACAAAGCTCAACGGACAAAATGGCTCACTCGTCGTCATTTTGTGCATTTTTGCCATTGATGGAAGACATGTCGCGCGCCGTGCCGCCAGCGGGGGCGTCTTCGTGCGCCTGGCGGGCCATGGTGTCGGCGGTGTGCAACACGTTGCGCACCCCCGCAGCCAGCCCCAGCAGGACGCCGGCGAGAATACCCCACGGGCGCGTGCCGAAATACGAATCGATCCCCCAACCCAGCAGGACGCCGGCGGCCATGGCCACCCCCATGTCGGCCAGCAGGCGCAGCACCAGGTGGTGCGTGGCCGCGTGCGCCTTCGCTCCGTCGCGCCCGCTGGCGGACCCGCGTTTCCGGCGCGCCTGTTCGAGGCGCTGCTCCAGCTCCTTCAGGCGCCGGTCGTGGTCGGCGGCGTCGTTCTTCGACATTTGACCTCACGCTCTTGTTCGGTGCCATCCCGCCATATAAAATCGGCACGGCCGGCAACCGGCGGCTGATGAAAAGCCGCCCATGCTGCCCGCTGGTTACCCCTCGGTAACCATCCTTGCCTACCATAAAGCAGTGTGGAGACAGATCGGAAATGCTCGAATCGGACAGGAAAATGCTGCTGAAGGCGATTCAACTGCTGGAAATGGGCGACTGGGAAGCGGCGCACAAGATCGCGCAGCAGCACCCCGATGCCTATGGCAACTGGCTGCACGCCATCCTGCACAAGATAGAGGGCGACCGCTCCAACGCCGCCTACTGGTACAACCGCGCCGGCGCTCCAGAGCGAATTGCCCAGCGCCCGGAGGAAGAGCTGAAGGAGCTGCGCGAGGAGCTGGAACACGGCTATTGAAGCCGCTTCCTCCCGCCCGTCCTTGCGCGGCATGCATCGCGCAGGACGATGGTCGCGACATGTCGCGCAGGTTGGAAAAAACCGCCGCTTGGGCGGTTTTTTATTTGCTGAAACGACCCTGCGCCAACTTGCGCAATGGCAGATCCCTACAAGCCATCCAGGCCCCTGCCCAGACCTCTGCTCTGGCCAACTCGGGACCCGGGCGGGAATGTGGGGTGGTGGGCATTCTCCCGTGCATTCGGGCATGAACCGCAGATGGAAGCGCCTCGGGCGCAGTACCCGCTGTGACGTGAACGCGACAACCCAAAAGAAAAGCGGAGATGGGCGCCGTGCCCACCTCCGCGAAATTCAGTGGGGGCTTCTGTTGCCAGGTGCCCCCGAACCCCGCCCGGGCGGGCTCATGCGCCCGGGACTTTATCCAGTCGGTACTGGCGCCGCATTACGCAGCGACAGCCACCGGAGCATAGTTGTCGTTGGCAACTATTGCGTTTGGCCCGTTACGGCGGTGCCATACCGAGCGAAAGGCTGCTCTTTCGCCTCCCCGTCGAAACTGTTTCGCCCCCATCAGATGCGCCGCCCGTTGCGGATCGAATCACGGCGCATGTGGTGGAGGCGCCGGGTACTGCCCCCGGGTCCGGGGAGGACTACTCGAACAGCCGTTTATCGCCATAGCCTGATTGCGCAGGCACGTTTAATATAGCGCACCAACGCCACGTTTGAAGAGGCGCGCCGAAAAAAATGCCGGGAATGACAAATGCCGACATCCGCCAGCACGTCCAGGAGCTCCGGGAAAAAGACGCAGAAAGGCGAACAGACCGATTCCACGCATGGACAAGGCAAGTCCCCTGCGCCGAAGACCAATGACGGCGGAAAAAAGGCCAGGGGCCGGGCAAGGACCAGCGACAAGTCGCGCAAGGCGCAAGTGGACGCGGGTTTCAAGCGCGAGGTGCGCCTGCTGTACGAGGGGCGCTCGCAAAGGGCGAAGCGCTTTCGTTACGCCCTGCTGGCGTTTGACTTCGTCACCATCGCCTATTTCCTGATTGTCTCCTTCATTCACACTGCGCCGTGGATGCGCGTGGCGGACATCGTGTTCGCCGTGCTCATCCTGCTGGATTTCCTGGCCCGGTTGTGGATTGCCAAGAGCCGCAAGCGCTACTTCCTGCAACTGGCCACGTGGGCGGACATGGTGGTCATCGCTTCGCTGCTGGCCACCTTCATCGTGGAAAACCTGGCCTACCTGCGCATCCTGCGCGCGCTCAGGCTCATGCGCAGTTACCACATGATGAACGCGCTGCGCGATCTTTCACCCATGTTCCGCCGGCAGGAGCATGTCATCGTGGCCAGCATGAACCTCATCGTGTTCGTGTTCGTGGTTTCGGCGCTGGTCTATACCTTCCAGGCGCCGGTGAACCCGGCCATAAACAACTACATCGACGCGCTGTATTTCACCGTCACCACGCTCACCACCACGGGCTTCGGCGACATCGTGCTGGTGGGCACCGGCGGGCGGCTGCTGGCGGTGGCGGTGATGATTTTCGGCGCGGCCCTGTTCCTGCGCCTGGCGCAGGCCATTTTCCGCCCGCCCAAGGTGCGCTACAAGTGCCCGCAATGCGGCCTGATGTACCACGACCCGGACGCCAGCCACTGCAAGCACTGCGGACATGTGCTGAACATCCCCTACGAAGGCCTGCCCTGATCGGGCCGCAAGAGAGCAGCGGTGCTTTCGTCGGCGAAATTTTCCCATCCGCTGGCCTGTCACTTCCCGGCAGTGGCCCTTGCCGGTTCCTCCACGTGCACCACGCGGTCGGGATAGAAGGTGCGCAGGTAGTTCAGCTCGTCTTCCGTCAGCCACACGTGCTCCAGGCCGGTGATCATGCCCTTGATGAGATAAAGTGGCGTCTTGCCCATGGTGGCCATGTAGCCGTGCAGCACCACGAACAGCAGCATGAGCCAGGCACCCAGCACGTGGGCGAAGGCGGCGATGCCGCGCCACGTTTCGGCGCTGGCCAGCGGCAGGGCGCCGCGCCAGAAGTCCCAGCCCAGCAGCGCCAGGCCCGAGATCCACAGCACCGGGCCGATGAAGGCCATGAGGGCGAAATAGGCGAAGGCCTGCAACGGGTTGTGCTTGCGGCGCAGGCGCTTCTTGTAGGGGTGCTGCTCGCCGCGCATGATGCCCCAGGCGTAATAGCGCGCGATGCGCCAGACCATGGTCAGCCAGCCGCGCAGGGCCTCGCCGAAGGTGGGGGCGCGTTTGGCCTCTTCCAGCAGCGGCACGAAGTGACGCCAGTTGCCGGTGGCGAACTGCCAGAAGATGGTGAACACCCACAGGATCATCAGCGCCACGGCGGCAATGACATGCACCTTCCATGCGGTGTGGAAGGTCATGTAGCCAAGGCTGCCGTGCAGGTGAAAGCCCGTGAACAGCAGGGTGATGATGAGCGCCGCCTGCGCCCAGTGCCAGAAGCGTTCATAAAGCGTGTATATCTGCACCAGCGCGAGAAAGCGCGGCTCGTCATCGGCCATCGCTTTCGTGTCCGTGTCGTTTCGTGACATGATCCCAGGCCTGCTCATGGCCGCCTCCCTCAAGCGTTGCGCTTCTTGCCCTTGCCGCGCGCAATGCGCAGCGCCACGTGCCCGGCGATGCCCAGGAGCGAGAGGATCAGCAGCGCCAGCCCGGCCATGTCCAGCCACGGCCAGGTGTCGCGGCCGGGCAGGTAGAAGCCCGCCAGCTTGTGCAGGCGCCCGCCCTCGCGCGCGTGGCAGTCGTTGCATTTGAGCGCCTGTTCCTTCGGCGCCACCATGTGGTTGATGGGCCAGAACATCCGGGTGTGGACGAAGCCGAACTCGCCGGAATATTCGCGGCCGGCGATTTCCATGCCCTTCCTGATGGCGCGGGCGAAGTCGAAGTTGCCCCACAAGGCCGCGTCGTTGTCGCCCCACAGCAACATGTGCACCAGCACGTTGCGCCGCTTGTCATAGGGCTGGACGGTCTTCATGACCTTGAAGGGCATGATGCGCGACTTCGGATCGTCCGGCGCGCCCAGCGGCCTGTTGATGAACACGGGCTTCTTCGGGTCGAAGGCGTCTTCCGGCAACAGCCAGTCCATCTCGCCATTGGCCCAGGTGTATTCGGGCACGATGTTCTCGCCCCACTTGAAGGTGCCCTTCAGCGAGGCATAGGTGTGGCGATGTTTGCCATTGCCCTGGGTGTAGCCTTCCTCCGCGTAGGGTTTGCCATTCTTCAGCCTGCCGGCGGTGGACCAGTCCCAGAAGGTCTTGGTGGCCACGCCGCCTCGGGCAAAGGCGGGAATGTGGCAGGTTTCACAAGCCACGCGATCGGTGTGGCCATTCAGCCGCCAGCCGGTGAGCGCGGTGTTGGGGTGGGGCTTGTTGCCGTGGCACTGGGCGCAGGAAAGCGTGCGCCGCGGCATGCCGGGCGGCCGCTTGCCGTCATCGCCCACGTTCAGCTTGTAGTGTCCGCCGGCCCACTTGTGGCCTTCACCCACGTGGCAGTCGATGCACACCAGCCCGGCACCGCCCTTCTCGCGCGGGCTCATGTGCACGTCCACCTCGCGCGGCGGATCGAACAGCACCGATGACAGGTCGCCGTGCTTCACGTTGTCGCCACCACCGCCGTAGAAATGGCACTTGCCGCAGTTGGTGCGGGTGGGCAGGCCCACGTGCTGCGCGGCCTCCGTCCATGGCACGGGCTTCTTGGGTGCGAATTTCTTGCGCACCAGCGGATGACCGGGCGTAACCACGGTCTTGAAATACTTGCCCGTGTTGTCGTGGCAGGCCAGGCAGTCGATGTTTTCCAGTTTGTCCAGGTCATAATCCGGCCCGGCGCGGTTGAAGCCGGCGTGACATTGCGCGCACATGCCCTCGTTGCCCAGCGCGTTGGTGCAGAAGGCGTTGATGACGTGCATCTTGCCCAGCTTGCGGCCGGTGCGCGCATCCTTCGTTTCCCATGTCCAGTGGATGTTGCCGCGCAGTTGCTCACCGGCCTTGTTGTGACACTTCAGGCAGGCGCGCGTGACCTCCGGACCGGAGGTGAAAGGCCCTTGCAGCTCCTTGAACTTCGAATGATCGGCGGTGATGGAGAGATTTTTCAGGATGGTGGGACTGAGGACATCCGGCTTGCCGGCAGTGGTGCCGGACTGCTGCGCCTGCGCGGCGTGCATCGATGGCGAACAACACAACAGGACGATGATGAAAGTACCGCGCATCCAGCTCCATGCGGCATCAAGCAAGGCGGACATTTCCGTGGCCCTTGTCGTTCTTTCGCGGCTTCGCCCCCCGTTAACTGGAGATAGGAGGCCAGCGGAGCGTTTCAAGGAAGATGGAAGAGGAGCGAAAGGTTTTCATGACGAAATGCCGCGATATCACGACATGAAATCGCAGCCATGCCGGAAAGACACCCCTCAGCCGGAGGCCTCCAGTGTCTCGATGGTCACCTGGTCGTTCGTGTAGACGCAGATGTCGGCGGCGATCTTCATGGCGCGGCGGGCGATGTCTTCCGCGCTCAAGCCCGTATCCATCAGCGCACGGGCGGCCGCCAGCGCATAGGCGCCGCCCGAACCGATGCCGGCGACGCCGCCTTCGGGCTCCAGCACGTCGCCGGTGCCGGTGAGCACCAGCGTGTTTTTGACGTCGGCCACAATCATCATGGCTTCCAGCCGGCGCAAATACCTGTCGGTTCGCCAGTCTTTCGCCAGTTCCACGCAGGCGCGCACCAGTTGCGCGGGATATTGCTCCAGCTTCGCTTCCAGGCGCTCCAGCAGGGTGAAGGCATCCGCCGTGGCCCCGGCAAACCCGGCCAGCACCTGGCCCTCGGCCAGCCTGCGCACCTTTCGCGCACCGTGCTTGATGACCGTCTGCCCCAGACTCACCTGGCCATCGCCGGCCACCACCACCTGCCCTTGCTTGCGCACGGTGAGAATGGTCGTGCCATGCCATCCGGGATTGGCGTTCGCCTCATGGTGCGGGTTGGTCATGCCTGTATCTCCACGATGGGCCGGGTGGCGCGCTCAAGCCAGCGCATGGCCCGTTCATCGCCCAATTCTTGCAGGTGTGGCAAGAGGGTTTCGCGCACCCTTGCGTGATAATCGTCCAGCCACTGCCGTTCTTCCGCTGTCAGCAGGTCAACCTCGACGAGCCGACGGTCGATGGGGCACAGGGTGAGCGTCTCGAAGGAGAGCATGGCGCGTTCCTCGCCCTCGTGCTGCTCGGGTTCGAGGGTCAGGATGAGATTCTCGATGCGGATGCCATACCGACCGGCGCGATAGTATCCCGGCTCGTTGGACGTGATCATGCCGGGTTCCAGCGCCGCCTTGCCGCGCAGCGAAATGTTTTGCGGTCCTTCATGCACGTTCAGGAAGCAGCCCACGCCATGACCGGTGCCATGATCGTAATCCAGCCCCGCCGCCCACAGGAACTGACGGGCCAGCACATCCAGGTTGGCGCCAGTGGTCTTCTCCGGAAATCGCGCGCGGGAAAGCGCCATCATGCCTTTCAGCACCAGGGTGAAGTGACGCTTCTGCTCGTCGGTGGGCTCCATGTCCTGCGGACCGATGAAAACGGTACGGGTGATGTCCGTGGTGCCATCCATGTATTGCCCGCCGGAATCCACCAGATACAATTCGCCGGGCTTCAGCCGCCGGTTGGTGGCGGTGGTGACGCGGTAATGCACGATGGCCCCGTGCTCGCCCGCACCCGAGATGGTGTCAAAGGAAATGTCGAACAGCGGCTCGCCCAGGGCTTTCGCCGTCTCGTGGCGATAATTCTCCAGCTCCACCACGGCGCGGATTTCGTCCACCTTCCCCTCCGCCGCCGCTTCTTCCAGCCAGGCGAGAAAGCGCGCCATGGCCACGCCGTCGCGCACGTGCGCGGCGCGCATGCCGGCCCGTTCGGCCACATTCTTGCAGGCTTTCGGCAACAGGCATGGGTCTTGCGCGGTGATGATTTCCGCGCCCGCTTCTTCCAGCAGGTCGACGAGATGCGCGGCGGCCTGCCGCGCGTCCAGCATGACCTTGCGGCCGGTCTTGCCCAGCCTGCGCAAGGCGGCCTCGATGTCGGCCAACGGGTGGATGTCCGCCACGTCCTCCACCCGCGCGCGAGCCTCGGCGGTGAATTGCGGCGCGAGCACATGCAATTGCGGGCGTTGCGCCTCTTCCACCGGCACCAGCGCGAAGCCGAGAACCACCGGATTGTGCGCGATGGCGCGGCTGCGGATGTTGAACAGCCAGCTGACCGAATCGGTGGCGGTGACGAGGGCGATGTCCGCGCCCTTTTCCGCGATGGCCTCGCGGATATCAGCGAGTTTTTCCGCCACCGTGCGCCCGGCGTATTTCAGCGGATGGGAAAATATCTCCGCCGCTGGCGGAGCCGGACGGTCGCTCCAGATTTCCTCCACCGGATCGGGCAGGACGAAGCGCAGCCATGCGCCTGTTTTTTCCAGTGCCCGGCGGTAGCGTTTCGCGCCCGCGTGGGTGACGAGCCACGGATTCACCCCCGCCGCCTCCCCTTCTTTCAACCGCGCGGCCAGCCACTCCGCGGGCTTGTGATCGGCGATGGAAAGAACGCTAATGACGTCCGCATCCACCTGCTGCGCGGCCTGCAGCGTATAGCGGCCGTCCACGAACAGGGCGGCGATGTCCTCCAT
>JALVSR010000024.1 GCA_027024225.1 Hyphomicrobiales bacterium
GCCCCCACCCAACCCCCAAATTGTCGAAAGCAAGGGCTTGGGTGGGGGCGCGGAGCGGTGCCTTACAGGTCATTTATGCGCAAGTTGATGTAACTTCTGCACACCATGCCGCAACGCCGCAGAGCGTCACGCAAACGGGAATTCGATCAACCCCGCATGGTTGCGGCTCCGGCAAGCCAGCGCGTGGACAAGTGGATGTTCTGCGCGCGCATCACCAAAACGCGGTCTGAAGCCGCGCGGCTGGTGGAAGAGGGGGCGGTGCGCATCAACCGGGTGAAGGTGGTGAAACCAGCCGCCGCGCTGCACGTGGATGACGTGCTGACCGTTGTGCGTTTTGGCAAGGTGCGGGTGTATCGCGTGCTGGCCCTTTCCGAGCGCCGCCTTTCCGCCCGCCTGGCGGAGACGCTGCGCGAGGAGTTGTGATCTCTGAAAAAATTGTCCCTCCCCCACCGGAAAGAAAAGCGCAATTGACATGCGCTTTTCTTTCCGGTGGGGGAGGGGTGTTGCAAGGCTGTTCCACCTCTTCCGCCATGTCAAGGGCGGGCCTTTGGCCCGCCGCGAAGCGGGCACGCCCCTTGACATGGCGGATGGCGAAAGAGGCGGAAAACTGTTCGTGTGTGCAATTGACTGCCTGACATGGTGCTGTCAGCTTCCACGACATTGCGATGAAGGGCGGGGGTATTTCTGACTTTGCCGTGTAGCCCGAGATGCCGGCTTTCGCCGGCATGACGTGAATGCTGCGGCTCGCAGTGCCTCAGACGCGCGTTAGTCTTCCGCCGGGCGGATTGCCGCTTCGTCGATTTCTTCCAGCTCCTCGATGCGGCGGGCGAAGCGGGCCTCTTCCTCCGCCTGTTCGCGCTGGCGGGTGATGGTTTCATTGAGCTTGCCCATGGCCTGGCGCACCCCCTCGCCGGTGGCGGCGGAAAGCAGCATGGGCGAAATGCCGGTGCGCTCGCGGAAGTCGTCCGCCACCATCTGGCGGGTTTCCTCGTCGATGAGGTCGATCTTGGACAGCGCCACCAGCTCCGGCTTTTGCGCCAGCCGCCCGTCGGCGTAGTTCTCAAGCTCCTTGCGCACGGTATGATACGCCTCCACCGGGTCTTCGTGCGTGATGTCGATGAGATGCAGCAGCACGCCGGCGCGCTCCACGTGGCCGAGGAACCTATCGCCCAGCCCCTTGCCCTCATGCGCGCCTTCGATGAGGCCCGGGATGTCCGCCAGCACGAAGCTCTCGCCCACGCCCAGCGACACCACGCCCAGCGAAGGATGCAGCGTGGTGAAGGGATAGTCCGCCACCTTCGGCTTCGCCGCCGATACGGCGGAAAGCAGCGTGGACTTGCCCGCGTTGGGCAGGCCCACCAGTCCGGCGTCGGCCATCAGCTTCAGGCGCAGCCAGATCCAGCGTTCCTCGCCCGGCTGGCCGGGGTTGGCATGTCGCGGGGCCTGGTTGGTAGGGGACTTGAACCGCGCGTTGCCGAAGCCGCCGTTGCCGCCCTTCAGCAGCAGCACGCGCTGGCCCACCTCCGTGAGGTCGGCCAACACCGTTTCCTTGTCTTCGTCCAGAACCTGCGTGCCCACGGGCACCTTCAGCACCACGTCCTTGCCCTTGTGGCCGGTGCGGTTCTTGCCCATGCCGTGCATGCCCTTGCCGGCCTTGAAATGCTGCTGGTAGCGGTAGTCGATGAGGGTGTTGAGGCCCTCCACCGCTTCTACCCACACGTCACCGCCGCGGCCACCGTCGCCACCGTCCGGCCCGCCGAATTCCACGTATTTTTCGCGCCGGAAACTGACGCAGCCCGCGCCGCCGTCGCCGGAGCGGATATAGACCTTCGCCTGATCGAGGAACTTCATGGTTCTAGCCGTATCAACACAATTTCACCGGCCATGCCTGTTGCCTGGCCGGTGCAGTTTGAGCATTTTCGGTGCCTTTTCCGTTGCTACAATATGTAGGTGCAAATGCCGAAAATGCAATGCTCCTGCCCTTGTTTGAAGCCGCTTCGCGGTCTCAAGCCCCCTTCGCCTGCCAAGGATCCGGCATCGGTTTCACGCAAGCGCGACGGATCCGTGACTTCCGTGCGAAGAACCGTTGGAAACATCTGGCCTGGCCCCTTCTGTCCCCGCGATGCAAATGCCCAGGGACCCCGGCCAGGCGGGGCGCACGGTCATGCACACACCTGCGGGATGGGCGGGAGCATTCCGGCTCGAAGATCGGGGAAAGACGGAAGCGAAGGAGAGAGAAGCCGCTCAGGCCCCCGTTTTCAGGGCTTCACGCAACGCCTTGAGAAAATCCAGCCGCTCGGCCAGTTTGCGCCGTTCTTCGTCGTTGCGCGCGTCTTGCAGGTCTTCCTCGGCCCAGCGGATTTCCTGCTCCAGCCGTTCCGGGTTGAGCTCCTCCAGCGGGATGGCATATTCGGCCAGCACGCTCATCACGTCGTTGCTGACTTCCACGTAGCCGCCGCGCACGAAGAACTTCGTTTCCGCGCCGGAAATCTCGGTGATGCGCAGCACGCCGGGCCTGAGGATGGACAACACCGGCGCGTGCCCCGGCATGACTTCGAACTCGCCTTCCAGCCCGGGCACCAGCACTGCCTTTACCTGCCGCGAGGCCAGTTCCTTTTCCGGGCTGACCAGCTCCAGTTTCAGCGCGTTCGCCATTGGTTCAATCCATCCTGTTCAGGCCCACGGGCCGACCGCCGGAGAATGTCCGGCCGGCCGCGGCCACGTCACACGGTCTCGGCGGCGATCTTCTTGGCCTTCTCGATGGCTTCCTCGATGGTGCCCACCATGTAGAAGGCGGCCTCCGGCAGGTGGTCGTATTCGCCCGCGCACAGGCCCTTGAAGCCCTTGATGGTGTCCTCCAGCTCCACGAACACGCCCGGCGTGCCGGTGAACACCTCGGCCACGAAGAAGGGCTGGGAGAGGAAACGCTCGATCTTGCGCGCGCGGGCCACGATGAGCTTGTCCTCTTCCGACAGTTCGTCCATGCCGAGAATGGCGATGATGTCCTGCAGCGCCTTGTAACGCTGCAGAATGGCCTGCACCTCGCGCGCCACCTGGTAATGTTCCTCGCCCACCACGCGCGGATCGAGAATGCGGGAGGTGGAGTCCAGCGGATCCACGGCCGGGTAGATGCCCTTTTCCGCGATGGAGCGCGACAGCACCGTGGTGGCGTCCAGGTGCGCAAAGGTGGTGGCGGGTGCGGGGTCGGTAAGGTCGTCGGCCGGCACGTATACGGCCTGCACCGAGGTGATGGAGCCCTTGCGCGTGGTGGTGATGCGCTCCTGCAGGGCGCCCATGTCGGTGGCCAGCGTGGGCTGGTAACCCACGGCGGAAGGAATGCGGCCCAGCAGCGCCGAGACCTCCGCGCCGGCTTGCGTGAAGCGGAAGATGTTGTCGATGAAGAACAGCACGTCCTGACCCTGATCGCGGAAATATTCCGCCACCGTCAGGCCGGTGAGCGCCACGCGCATGCGCGCGCCCGGCGGTTCGTTCATCTGGCCGTAGACCAGCGCCGCCTTGGAGCCTTCGCCGCCGCCGGGCTTGTTCACGCCCGATTCGATCATTTCATGATACAGGTCGTTGCCCTCGCGGGTGCGCTCGCCCACACCGGCGAACACGGAATAACCGCCGTGGGCCTTGGCCACGTTGTTGATGAGCTCCATGATGAGCACCGTCTTGCCCACGCCGGCGCCACCGAATAGGCCGATCTTGCCGCCGCGCGGGTAGGGCGTGAGCAGGTCGATGACCTTGATGCCGGTCACCAGCACTTCCGCCTCGGTGGACTGCTCCACGAACTCCGGCGCCGGCTGGTGGATGGCGCGGCGCTCCTTCGTCTTCAGCTCAGGCCCCTCGTCCACCGCTTCGCCCACCACGTTGAGAATGCGGCCCAGCGTTTCCTCGCCCACGGGCACGGAAATGGGCGCACCGGTATCCGTGACTTCCTGGCCGCGCACCAGGCCCTCGGTGGCGTCCATGGCAATGCAGCGCACGGTATTTTCGCCCAGCTCCTGCGCCACCTCCAGCACCAGGCGCTTGCCCTGGTTTTCGGTTTCCAGCGCGTTGAGGATGTCGGGCAGGTGATCGTCGAACTGCACGTCCACCACCGGCCCTTTCACTTCCACGATGCGGCCGATGGCCTTGGCCGTGTCCGCCTTTTTCGCGGTGGCCTTGCCGGTGCTCTTGCGCGTAGCCTTTGCCATGTTCGTTCCCTCTGCTCGTTGCGGCGGGGCTTACAAAGCCTCGGCGCCGGAAATGATTTCGATGAGTTCCTTGGTGATCTGCGCCTGGCGCTGACGGTTGTATTGCAGGGTGAGCGAGCGGATCATCTCGCCGGCGTTGCGGGTGGCGTTGTCCATGGCCGTCATGCGCGCGCCCTGCTCGGAAGCGGCGTTTTCCAGCAATGCGCGGAACACCTGCACCGCCACGTTGCGCGGCAGCAGGTCGGAAAGGATCTCCTTTTCGTCCGGCTCGTATTCGTACACCGCGCTATTGTCCATTTGCGCGTCTTCGTCCTCGGCCCCGATGTCGTCCAGCCTGGCCGGAATCAGCTGCAGGGCTCGCGGCGTTTGCGAGATGACGGAGCGGAATTCGGCGTAGAACAGGGTGCAGATGTCGAATTCGCCGGCCTCGAACATGCGGATGAGCCTGTCGGCGATCTCGTGCGCATGGGCAAAACGCAAGCGTTTGATCTGCTTCAGGTCCACCGGCTTGTCGATCATCAGGTCGCCGTAGGCGCGGCGCATCTGGTCGTAGCCCTTGCGCCCCACGCACAGGATTTTCACCGTCTTGCCCTCGGCCTGCAGCTTGCGGACATGGTCCGTGGCCAGGCGCACGATGTTGGTGTTGAAGGCGCCGCACAGGCCACGTTCGGCCGTGCACACCACCAGCAGGTGCACGTTGTCCCTGCCCGTGCCGGACAGGAATGGGGAAACGCCTTCCTGGTCCTTGAGCCGCGAGGCCAGCCGGGCGATGACGGCGTTCATGCGCACGGAGAAGGGCCGCGCCGATTCCGCCGCCTCCTGCGCGTGGCGCAGCTTGGCGGCGGCCACCATCTGCATGGCCTTGGTGATCTTCTGCGTCGCCTTCACCGAATTGATCCGGTTGCGCAGATCCTTGAGGCTCGGCATGTCGCCCTTCCCGATTTTCCGTCAGTTGCCGCGTGCGCGTTGGCGTTCCGTGCAATCTCCGCGGGGCGTTCAGCCGGCGAAGGCCTTGGCGAAGGCCTCCACCGCCGCGCGCAGCCGCTGGAGCAGATCTTCCGTCAGCTCTTGTTTCTCGCGGATGTCCGCCAGGATGTCGGCGTGCTTCTCGCGCATGTAGGTCAAAAGCCCCTGCTCGAACTCGCCCACCCTTTCCACCGGCAGCGGATCCAGGAAACCTTCCGTGCCGGCAAACAGCACCACCACGATCTCTTCCACCGCCAATGGGGAGAACTGCGGCTGCTTGAGCAGCTCGGTCAAGCGCTCGCCACGGTGCAAGAGCTTTTGCGTGGCCGCATCGAGGTCGGAACCGAACTGGGCGAAAGCGGCCATTTCGCGATATTGTGCCAGCTCGTTCTTGATGGTGCCGGCCACTTGCTTCATGGCCTTGATCTGCGCCGCGGAGCCCACGCGGGACACCGACAGGCCCACGTTCACCGCCGGGCGTATGCCCTGGTAGAACAGGTCGGTTTCCAGGAAGACCTGGCCGTCGGTGATGGAGATGACGTTGGTGGGAATGTAGGCCGAGACGTCATTGGCCTGGGTTTCCACCACCGGCAATGCCGTGAGCGACCCCGCTCCGTTCTTTTCATTCAGTTTCGCCGCGCGCTCCAGCAGGCGCGAGTGCAGGTAGAAGACGTCACCCGGATAGGCCTCGCGCCCCGGCGGGCGGCGCAGCAGCAGCGACATCTGACGATAGGCCACCGCCTGCTTGGACAGGTCGTCGTAGGCAATCAGCGCGTGCATGCCGTTGTCGCGGAAATATTCGCCCATGGCGCAGGCGGTAAAGGGCGCCAGGTACTGAAGCGGCGCCGGCTCGGAAGCCGTGGCCGCCACCACGATGGAATATTCCATCGCGCCCATGTCTTCCAGGATCTTCACGAACTGCGCCACGGAGGAGCGCTTCTGCCCCACCGCCACGTAGATGCAGTAGAGCTTGTCGTGCTCGTCCTTCGCCGTCTCGTTATAGCGCTTCTGGTTGAGGATGGTGTCCAGAATGATGGCGGTTTTGCCGGTCTGGCGGTCGCCGATGATCAGCTCGCGCTGGCCGCGGCCGATGGGGATGAGCGCGTCCACCACCTTCAGCCCCGTCAGCATGGGCTCGTGCACGGACTTGCGCGGGATGATGCCCGGCGCCTTCACGTCCACGATGCGGTGCTCCTTCGCCTCAATGGGGCCCTTGCCGTCGATGGGGTTGCCCAGCGCGTCCACCACCCGGCCCAGCAGCTCCTTGCCCACCGGCGCCCGCACGATATTGCCGGTGCGCTTGACCGTGTCGCCCTCGCGGATGCCGCGGTCCTCGCCGAACAGCACCACGCCGACGTTGTCGCGCTCCAGGTTCAGCGCCATGCCGATGACGCCGTTGGAGAACTCCAGCATCTCGCCGGCCATGCAGTTGTCCAGCCCATAGACGCGGGCGATGCCGTCGCCCACGGACAGCACGGTGCCGGTTTCGGCAACATCGGCGCCGGCCTCGAAGCCGGCAATCTGCTTTTTCAGGATGGCAGAGATTTCCGCCGCGCGAATATCCATTGTTCCTCACACCCCTTTCAGCACGCCCTTCAGGGCATTGAGCCGTTGTCGGACGGAAGCGTCGATCATGCGCGAGCCAATGCGCAGAACCAGCCCGCCGATGATGTCCGGATTGACGGAGTTGATGATTTCCACCTTGCGGTCAAGCGCGTCTTTCAGCGCGGCGGCCAGCCTTTTGCGCTGTGCGGCCGACATGGGCTCGGCGGTGATGGCCTCCACCGAAAGCTCGCCGCGCTGCTCGGCCCGCAGGGCGCGCCAGGCAGCCACCACGTCAGGCAACAGGGCCAGCCGGCGATTGTCGATGAGCGTGTCGATGAAACGGTGGCTCAGTTCATGCGCCCCGAGCTTGTCCAGCAGCGCCTTCATCACCGCGCGCTGCACATCGCCACCGTACAACGGGCTGGCGATGAATCGCGCAAGTTCCTCGGAGGCTTCCAGCGCCGCCGCAAGCCCTTCCAGGTCCTTTTCCACCGCGTCCACCGCATCCGCCTCCTCGGCCAGGTCGGCCAGGGCCCGTGCATAACGCCGGGCGGCGGTGGATATTCTCGTGGCTGCCGCCATGATGTCTTACCTGAATATGTCGCTTCGCATCGCTGCCGGGCCGACGTGCCGGCCTGTCGCCCGCAGGCCATTCCGCCTCTTGCATTCGCCATTTTCCAAACGCCCGCGGGCATTCGGATGCGTGCAAATGCACAAAGACACACAAGTCACGCCACGCCGGGTACCGCAGCCCCCGCCGTGGCCTCTCTAACATACGGGTTTTTGGGGCGCAACACGCGCAAACACGGGCGCGGCACTTTTGCGCAAACATTGCCGCCTTGCATCATTTGCATGGCCGGATGACAAGCCGGCCATCGCGCCTCTCATGCATTCGTGGCGCCACGCAGGGGATATCCTGTCGCTTCCGGCTTGCCAATGCGAATGCTTTTCTGGCATAACCGCCAAACTGGGACAGAAAGGCTGTCCTATTTTCGCCAGGCTTGATATCCGGTTCAACGGCAGGCGCCGCTCGAGAGACGACACCGGCGGCAGGCGTGTCGCGCCGCTCCGAACAGCGGGATCGTCCGAGAAGAGAGCTGGCAGCGCGAGGGCTGCGAGGCCACAATCGGGCGCATGCATGTGAATGCTTTTTTGAGGAACGCATGAAATGACCAGGCACGAACGTATCGAGCACCATGAGGACAGGGCGCAACCGGCCGACGAGCGCGCCATTGGGGCGCTGCCGGGGCGGAAGCGCGAGGGGCTGTATGACTCCGCCCACGAGCACGATGCCTGCGGCATCGGCATGATCTGCCGCATCACCAACGAGAAGGATCATGGCATCATCGAGAAGGGCCTGGAGATCCTGCGCAACCTCGAGCACCGCGGCGCCGTGGGCGCCGACCCGGAGGCGGGTGATGGCTGCGGCATCCTCATCCAGATGCCGGACGCCTTCTTCCGCAAGGAGGCGGCGAAGCTGAATATCGATCTGCCGGCGGAAGGCGAATATGCCGTGGGCTTCCTTTTCCTGCCGCGCGATGAGAGCAAGCGCGCGGCCGTGGAAAGGCTGTGGGAAGAGGTATTCTCGCAGGAAGGCCTGACGCTGCTGGGCTGGCGTGACGTGCCGGTGGATTCTTCGCAACTGGGCGAGTCGGTGAAGGCGGGCGAGCCGGTCATGCGCCAGGTCTTCATCGGTCGCGGCGAGAACATCGCGGATCAGGACCACTTCGAGCGCAAGCTGTTCGTTGCGCGCAAGGTCGTGGAGAATCGTGCGCGGCAGGAGCTGAAGCTGGCGGAAGAGGAGTTCTACGTGCCCTCGTGCTCCTCGCGCACCATCGTTTACAAGGCGCTGGTGCTGCCCGACAGGCTGGAGAAGTATTACCCCGACCTGACGGATACGGACATGGTTTCCGCGCTGGCGCTGGTGCATCAGCGCTTTTCCACCAACACCTTTCCGTCCTTCCCGCTGGCGCACCCGTTCCGCATGATCTGCCACAACGGCGAGATCAACACCCTGCGCGGCAACGTGAACTGGATGGCCGCGCGGCGCATGGCCATGAAGTCCGACGTGCTGGGCGAGGATCTGGAGAAGATCTGGCCCGTTCATTACGAGGGACAGTCGGACTCCGCCTGCTTCGACGCGGCGCTGGAGGTGCTCTATCACGGCGGTTACTCGCTGCCCTACGCCATGATGCTGATGATCCCCGAGGCGTGGGAAGGCCACCCGCTGATGGACGAGGAGCGCCGCGCGTTTTACGAATATCACGCCGCCATCATGGAGCCGTGGGACGGCCCGGCGGCCATCGCGTTTACCGACGGGCGCGTCATCGGCGCCACGCTCGACCGCAATGGCCTGCGCCCGGCGCGCTACTTCGTGACGAAGGATGATTATCTCGTGCTCGCCTCCGAGATGGGCGTGCTCACCGTGCCGGAAGAGAACATCGTGGAGAAGTGGCGCCTGCAGCCGGGCAAGATGCTGCTGGTGGACCTGGAGCAGGGGCGCATCATCCCGGACGAGGAAATCAAGAAGGAGCTGGCCTCCCGCCGGCCGTGGAAGAAGCTCTTGCAACAGGGCCAGTTCAAGCTGGCCGAGCTGCCCGAGGTGGCGCAGGAGCCGCCGCAGACGAACGTCTCGCTGCTCGACCGCCAGCAGGCCTTCGGCTACACGCAGGAAGACCTGCGCATGCTCATGGCCCCCATGGCCAACACCGGCCAGGAGGCCATCGGCTCCATGGGCACGGACACGCCGCTGCCGGCGCTGTCGGACAATTCGCGCCTGCTCTATGACTATTTCCACCAGCTCTTCGCGCAGGTGACGAACCCGCCCATCGACCCCATCCGCGAAGAGTCGGTCATGTCGCTGGTGTCATTCATCGGTCCGCGGCCGAACCTGCTGGGCCTGAACGAGGAGACGGTGCTCAAGCGCCTGGAGGTGAGCCAGCCCATCATCTCCAACAAGGGGCTGGAGAAGATCCGCGGCATTGGCGACATCTCGGACAACAACTTCCGCACCATCACGCTGGACATCACCTATAACGTCGAGCGCGGGCCGGAATACATGGAAACCGCGCTCAACAGCCTGTGCGAACAGGCCGAGCACGCGGTGCATGACGGCTACAACATCATCATCCTTTCCGACCGCCTGGTGGGGCCGGACAGGGTGCCCATTCCGGCGCTGCTGGCCACTTCCGCCGTGCATCATCACCTCATCCGCAAGGGCCTGCGCACGTCGGTCGGCATCGTGGTGGAAACCGGCGAGGCGCGCGAGGTGCACCACTTCTGCACGCTGGGCGGCTATGGTGCTGAGGCCATCAACCCGTATCTGGCCTTCGAGACGCTGGAGCACCTGCGGCCGTATCTGAAGGAGGACATCTCCCACGACGAGGCCGTGCGGCGCTACGTGAAGGCGGCCGACAAGGGCATCCTGAAGGTCATGTCCAAGATGGGCATTTCCACCTTCATGTCCTATTGCGGCGCGCAGATCTTCGACGCCGTGGGCCTGAACTCCGATTTCGTGGAGAAGTATTTCGCCGGCACCAATACGGCTGTCGAGGGCGTGGGGCTGAAGGAGGTGGCGGAGGAAACCTTCCGCCGTCACCGGCTTGCCTTCTCCGACGCACCGCACCTGGAGAACCTGCTGGACGTGGGCGGGCATTATCACCAGCGCGTGCGCGGCGAACGGCACGTGTGGACGTCTTCGGCCGTTGCCAACATGCAGCACGCGGTGCGCGCCAACATCCCGGAAAAGTTTCGCGCCTTCACCGAGGAGGTGAATCGCATTGGCCGCGAGGCCAACACCCTGCGCGGCTTGTTCCGCATCAAGACGGCGGAAGAGATGGGCCGCAAGCCGGTGCCGCTTGAAGAGGTGGAGCCGGCGGAAGAGATCGTGAAGCGTTTCGCCACGGGTGCGATGTCCTTCGGTTCCATCTCGCGCGAGGCGCACACCACGCTGGCCATCGCCATGAACCGCATTGGTGGGAAGTCCAACACCGGCGAGGGTGGCGAGGAGCCAGACCGCTTCAAGCCGTTGCCCAACGGCGACTCCATGCGCTCGGCCATCAAGCAGGTGGCATCGGGCCGCTTTGGCGTGACCACGGAATACCTCGTGAACGCCGATTCCATCCAGATCAAGATGGCCCAGGGCGCCAAGCCCGGCGAGGGCGGCCAGCTGCCCGGCCACAAGGTGGACGCGGTCATCGCCAAGGTGCGCCATTCCACCCCCGGCGTGGGCCTCATTTCGCCGCCGCCGCACCATGACATCTATTCCATCGAGGACTTGGCCCAGCTCATCTTCGACCTCAAGAACGTCAACCCCCAGGCCGAGATTTCGGTGAAGCTGGTGGCGGAAGTGGGTGTCGGCACGGTGGCTGCGGGCGTGTCCAAGGCGCGGGCCGATCACGTGACCATCGCCGGCTGGGACGGCGGCACCGGCGCCTCGCCGCTCACCTCCATCAAGCACGCCGGCTCCCCGTGGGAGATCGGCCTGGCCGAAACGCAGCAGACGCTGGTGCGCAATCACTTGCGCGGGCGCATCGCCGTGCAGGTGGACGGCGGCCTGCGCACGGGGCGCGACGTGGTGGTGGGGGCGCTCTTGGGCGCGGACGAGTTCGGTTTCGCCACCGCGCCGCTGATTGCCATGGGCTGCCTGATGATGCGCAAGTGTCATCTCAACACCTGCCCCGTGGGCATCGCCACGCAGCACCCAGAATTGCGCAAGCGCTTCAAGGGCGCGCCGGAGCATGTCATCAACTACTTCTTCTTCATCGCCGAAGAGGTGCGGGAATACATGGCGAAGATGGGCTTTACCACGTTCGACGAGATGATCGGGCGCACAGAGTTCCTCGACAAGGAGGAGGCGCTGGCCCACTGGAAGGCCAGGGGGCTTGACTTCTCGCGCCTGTTCGAGAAGCCGGACGTGCCTGAGCACGTGGCCATCTACCACTGCGAGGAGCAGAAGCACCCCATCGACGACATTCTCGACCGCAAGCTCATCGAGATCGCCAGGCCCGCGCTGGAGAAGGGCGAGCCGGTGCGTGCGGAGCTGGAGGTGAAGAACACCGACCGCACCATCGGCGCGATGCTCTCCGGCGAGGTGGCGAAGCGTTACGGTCATGCCGGCCTGCCGGATGATACCATTCACTTCACCATGCGCGGCACGGCGGGTCAGAGCTTTGGCGCGTGGGTGGCAAAGGGCGTCACGCTCGACCTCATTGGTGATGCCAACGACTACGTGGGCAAGGGCCTGTGCGGCGGCCGGCTCATCGTGCGCCCGCCGGAGGAATCGGGCATCGACCCGGAAAACAGCATCATCGTCGGCAACACGGTGCTCTACGGCGCCATCTGCGGCGAGGTCTATTTCCGCGGTATCGCCGGCGAGCGCTTCGCCGTGCGCAACTCCGGCGCCTGGGCCGTGGTGGAGGGCGTGGGCGATCATGGCTGCGAATACATGACCGGCGGCTGCGTGGTGGTCATCGGCCCCACGGGGCGTAACTTCGCCGCGGGCATGTCCGGCGGCATCGCCTACGTGCTGGACGAGGAGGGCGACTTCGAGCGCCGCTGCAACTTGGCCATGGTGGACCTGGAGCCCATTCCGGCCGAGGACGAGGCGGCGGAAGACGTGCTGCGCCGTGGCGAGATGGAAACCCACGGGCTGGTGGACATCCACCACCAGATGGACAAGCACGACGCCCAGCGCCTGCGCTACCTGCTGGAGAACCACAAGCGCTATACCAACTCGCGCAAGGCGGCGGAGATCCTGGACAACTGGGATGAATACCTGCCGAAGTTCGTGAAGGTCATGCCGGTGGAATACCGCCGGGCCCTGCGCGAGCTGGCCGAGCGGCAGGCGCGCGAGGGCGACCTGGAGAAGGAAATCGGCGTGCAGCCGCCACCGGCGGAATGAAACTGGCCGCCGGGAAGCGGCAGCGGGAGAGCATCATGAGGATTTATGGCGATGCCAACTCTGGCAACTGCCAGAAGGTGAAATGGACGGCCGATTACCTGGGCCAGCTGTATGACTGGCGGGAAACGGACGTTCTGGCCGGGGAAACGCGCACGGAAGAATTCCTGGCGCGCAACCCCTTCGGGCAGGTGCCGGTGCTGGAGCTTCAGGACGGGCGCACGCTGGCGCAGTCCAACGCCATCATCCGTTTTCTCGCGCGGAACAGCGAGCTGATCCCGGCAGATGATTTCGCCGCCGCGCAAATGGATGCCTGGCTGTTCTGGGAGCAGTATTCGCACGAACCCTATATCGCCGTGTGCCGTTTCCACATGCACTACCTCGGCCGCGGCAAGGACGAGCGCGAGGAATGGCGGGTGGAGCGCGGCGAGATGGCGCTGGACGTGATGGAGGCGCACCTGGCCGGGCGGGAATGGTTGGTGGACGACGAGATGACGCTGGCCGACGTGGCCCTGCTGCCCTACACGCGGCTGGCGCACGAGGGCGGGTTCGACCTCTCCGGCAGGCCCGCGCTGAAGCGCTGGATCGCGCGGGCCGAGGAATGGCTGGGCCTCTCTCCCGTGCATTGACGGGATGACGGGCGAGCGCAGGAACGAACGAGAAAGAGGAAAAGATGGGCAAGGTAACGGGTTTTCTGGAAATTCCGCGGCGCGATCGCGGCTATCAGCCGGTGGACGAGCGCATTCGCCACTGGGACGAGTTCGTCATTCCGCTTCCCGATGAAGAGCTGAAAAACCAGGCCGCCCGGTGCATGGACTGCGGCATTCCCTACTGCCACAACGGCTGCCCCATCAACAACCAGATCCCCGACTGGAACGACCTGACCTACCGGGGCGACTGGAAGCAGGCCATCGAGAACCTGCATTCCACCAACAATTTCCCCGATATCACTGGCCGCGTGTGCCCGGCGCCGTGCGAGGCCGCCTGCACGCTCTACCTGGAGGACATTCCCGTTACCATCAAGACGGTGGAATGCCAGCTGGCCGACCGCGCGTGGGAGGAAGGCTGGGTGGTGCCCAAGCCGCCAAGGGAAAGGACCGGCAAGCGCGTGGCCATCGTCGGCTCCGGCCCGGCAGGGCTTTCCGCCGCGCAGCAACTGGCCCGCCGCGGGCACGAGGTGCATGTTTACGAGAAGAACAAGTTCCCCGGCGGCCTGCTGCGCTATGGCATTCCCGACTTCAAGCTCAACAAGAAGATCGTGGAGCGCCGCGTGAAGCAGATGGAGGAGGAAGGCGTCACCTTCCACACCGGCGTGCACGTGGGGCACGACGTGAAGCTGAAGGCCCTGCTGGACGAATACGACGCCGTGCTCATGGCCGGCGGCTCGGAAAAGCCGCGTGACCTGTCCGTGCCGGGGCGCGAGTTGAAGGGCATTCACTTCGCCATGGAGTTCCTGACGCAAGCCAACCGCATGGTTTCCGGCGAGGGCCTGCGCGAAGGCGAAGAGCCAATCACCGCGGAAGGCAAGCACGTGCTGGTCATCGGCGGTGGCGATACGGGCTCGGACTGCGTGGGCACTTCCATCCGCCAGGGCGCGGTGAAGGTGACGCAGGTGGAAATCCTGCCCAAGCCGCCCGAGCGCGAGGACAAGCTGCTGACCTGGCCCAACTGGCCGCGCAAGCTGCGCATTTCCACCTCGCAGGAGGAAGGCGCGGAGCTGATGTGGTCGGTGCGCACGGAGCGCTTCTCCGGCGACGAGAACGGCCATGTGCGCACCGCCCACATGATCAGGGTGGACGAGAAGCTCCAGCCCATCGAGGGCACGGACTTCGACATCAAGGCCGATCTCGTGCTGCTGGCCATGGGCTTCGTACACCCGGTGCACGAGGGCATGATCGAGGAGCTGGGCGATGCGCTGGAGCTGGACGAACGCGGCAACGTGAAGGCCGACGAGGTGACCTACCAGACCTCCGTGCCGGGGCTGTTCGTGGCCGGCGACATGCGGCGCGGGCAGTCGCTGGTGGTGTGGGCCATCCGCGAGGGCCGGCGGGCGGCGGCGGCCATCGACGAAGCGCTGATGGGCGAAACCCTGCTGCCGCGCTGAGCTGGCAGGAAGGACATGGCCAGTCCTCTCGTGAACGCCGATCATCAGGTCCGTTTGCAGGGCGTGGCCGGCGGCACCGCGTCGGCAAGGTGCAAGGTGGCGCTGATCGAGACGATGCGCCTTGAGCCATCGGGCGCACTGGTTGATGAAGAGTTGCATCTGGCGCGTCTTGCGCGATCGGCGCGGGCGCTCGGTCTGTTCTGTCCGCTGTCACTTATCCGCCGGCGTTTGCGGGAATACGCGCGGAAGCTGCGCGCGCCGTGCATCGTGCGACTGGAGCTGGACTCGGATGGCCGTTTCGCGCTCGGCCATCGCGCCCTGCCGCCTGTTTCTTCCGCTCCGTTGCCGGTGGCGCTGGCCGAGATTTTCACCCATCCGGCGGACTGGCTGTTGCGCCACAAGACCACGCGCCGCAAGTTCCTGGATGCCGCGCGGGAGCGTGCGGCGAAAAGGCTCGGCGCGCGCGAGGTGCTGTTTCGCAATATCCGGGGCGAGCTGACGGAGGGGAGCTTCACCAATCTGTTCGTGCGCATGCCGGGCGAGGATGCGCTGCTGACCCCGCCGGTGAGCCGTGGCCTGCTGCCCGGCATTCTGCGCCAGCGCCTGTTGGCCGAGGGCAAGACGAGGGAAGCGGTGCTGACGCTATCGGATCTGCGCGCAGCGGAAGCCTTCTACATGGGCAATTCCGTGCGCGGCCTCATGCCGGCGCGGCTGGTCTCGTGATGTTCGCGAGGTGTGGCGCCGGCGCCCGGTCGTTCTCCTGCGTCATTCCTTTTCCTGTTCACGCAGTTCCGCCACCACCTGCCGCAACAGTTCCAGTTGACCTTCGCGGTCGGCGGGGCGGAAGCCCTCGATGATGAAGCGCTCTTCCGCCCGGCGCAGCGCTTCGCCCACCATTGGTCCCTTCGGCACGCCCAGCGCCATGGCATCCCTGCCGGCGAGGTGAAAGGCGGGCGGGCGCCATTCTCGCGCAAGCCTCAGCACGGTGCGCAACTCCTCCCGCGAGATCTCGCCGCGCGCCGCAGCCAGCCGGGCTTCGTCTTGTGCGGCTTGTGCACCGTGGCGATAGATCAGGCGTTTCCAGCCCCGCTCATCGGCGGGAAGAGCCATTTTGGCCAGCAATTTCAGACGGTTCATTTCCTGCCGCGTCAGGCGGAAGGCCTCGCGCAAAATCTCGTGCGCGCCGCAAAAGGCCAGCAGCCGCAAGAACCAGTCCGGCGAAAGGTCGAGCGCGCGATCGTGCGCCGCCATGCGCTCCAGCGCCGCCAGGTCGTGCGCGCAGTCGGGCGGAAACACCATGTCCGCCACGCCGGTCTGCTCCATGAGGCGCAGGGCCTCGGCCGCCTTCGGTGCGATCAGCAGACGCTGCATCTCCTGGCGAATGCGCTCCTTCGAGATGCGGGCCAGGCCCTCGCGCTCTCGCGTGATGGTGCGCAGTGTCGCTTCATCCGGCGCTTCTTCGGCATAGCCCGCCCAGAAACGGAAAAAGCGCAAGATGCGCAAATAATCCTCGCGGATGCGCTTGCGCGCATCGCCGATGAAGCGCAGTCGCCGCGCCTTCAGGTCGGGCAGGCCATCGACATAATCATGCACCCTGCCTTCGGCGTCGAGGTAGAAGGCGTTGATGGTGAAGTCCCGCCGCCTGGCGTCTTCCGCCCAGTCGGTGCTAAACTCCACCACCGCATGGCGTCCATCGGTTTTCACGTCGCGCCTGAGCGTGGTGATCTCGAAGGCGCGCCCATCCTTCGCCGCCACGATGGAGCCGTGATCAATGCCCACCGGATGCACGGAAAAGCCCGCCTTCTTGAGTCTTTCCATGGCTTTTTGCGGTGGCCAGGTGGTGGCGAAGTCGATATCCGTGACGGGCCTGCCCAGCAGGGCGTTGCGCACCGCGCCGCCGACGATGCGCACATGTTCCGGCCCCAGCGCGGCGAACACTTCCGCCACTCCGGGCGCCTTGAGCAGGGATTGCAGGCGGTGTGCGGCCTGCGCGTCCAGGCGCTCGTGCGGATCGATGATCGTCATGCTCCGTCCCCCGCCATGCGCCGCATGAAGTCGTGCAGGATGGCGGCGGTGGCGCCCCAGATGCGCCGCCGCCGCCAGGGAATGACCCAATATTCGCGCAAACGCCCGCGCACCTCCATGCGCTCCCGATGATAGTTGGCCATGTCCAGGAAAAGCGACAGCGGGACGGTGAACACCTCCGCCACCTCGCGCGGACAGGGCAGAATACGTGCCTCTCCCTTCACCACGCCCAGCAATGGCGCGATGATGTGCCCGCTGCCTGTCAGCCGCGGTGCGCAGAAGCCGATGGGCGAGACACACGCAGGCGCTATGCCTACCTCTTCCTCCGCCTCGCGCAAGGCGGCCTCCAACGGCGATTCTCCGGGCCTCAAGCGCCCACCGGGAAAGCAGATTTCTCCCGCATGATCGGGCATGGTCGCGGGGCGCACGGTGAACAGGAAATGCCATTGGCCATCCATCCGCAACAGCGGCATCAGCACCGCCGCGGGGCGCGCGCCCTTGCCGAGGCCCGCGAGATCCGGCGCTTCGGCCGACAGCGCGGCGCGGGCACGGGCGGGAAAGTCGTCCACGATCAGTTCATCTTCCGGCACATGGCTGCTCATGCTCCATGCTATAACACGTATCGGGTGCAGGGGGGAAAGCGTGGAGCGATGACGAAACCAACCATGTCGGCACAAGGCATGTGGCGCAACATCGGTGCACTGGCGCGCGGGGTGCTGGACGTGCTGGTGCCGCCGCGCTGCGTGCTGTGCCGCGCGCCCTTGCAGGCCGAAGACGGCGTCTGCGGCGCCTGCTGGCCGAAACTGGAACTGATCGAAGACCCCAGTTGCCCCGTCACCGGGCTGCCGGTGGTGGGCAAGGGGGCGGAAATGACCGCCAGCCTGCCCGCCAGCGCGCGGCGCGTGCCGTGGGAAAGCCTGCATGCGGTGATGTTTCACGATGAGGTGGGGCGGCGGCTGGTGCACCGCCTGAAATATCATGACGACACCACGCATGTCAGGTTCATGGCGCGGCTCATGGCCCGCCGCGTGGGGCGGTTCATCTCTCCTGAAACACGCATCGTTCCCGTGCCATTGCACCGGCGGCGGTTGTGGGGACGACGGTTCAACCAGGCCGCCCTGCTGGCGAAGGAGCTGGCGAGCATCACCGGCGCTGTTTATTCCCCGCTGGCGCTTCGGCGCATCCGCCCCACGCCGCCGCAGACGCGGCTTTCCGGCCGGGCACGGCGGGAGAACATCAAGGGGGCCTTCGCCGTGCCGGAAGAAACACGGGCGCAGGTGGAAGGATACGACATCCTGCTGGTGGATGACGTGTTTACCACTGGCAGCACGGCGCGGGCCTGCGTGCAGGCCTTGCGCCAGGGCGGCAGCGGGCCGGTGCGGGTGGTGGTTTTCGCTCTTGCGAGCAGCCAGCGCGCGCTTCATATTTGACGATCGAAAAAGACATATGGTGCAATTTCAAGGGAGGAACTGGCGGGCCCATGGCGGAGGTGATCATCTATTCGACGAAATTCTGTCCCTACTGCATTTCGGCCAAGAAGCTGCTGAAGCACAAGGGTGTGAAGTTCAAGGAGATCGACGTGACCTTCAACCCGGACCTGCGGAAGGAGATGATGCGCAAGGCGGGGGGACGGCACACGGTGCCGCAAATTTTCATCGATGGCCGGCATGTGGGCGGCTGTGATGATCTCTACGCCCTTGAAGAGGCCGGCAAGCTGGACCCGCTCCTGCAGGGCAAGGGCTGAGTGCGACAGGCAAAAGGCCAGAAACCATCGGGAGATGCAACGGCGGGAACGGAAACGGAGTAAACCATGCTGCAAGTGACGAAACTGCCCGTCGCGTGTGTGCAGTTGCGTTCCGGCACCGACATTCCGGCCAACCTGCGCCAGGCCACCGAGTTCATCCGCGAGGCGCGGGCCGATGGGGCGCGCTA
>JALVSR010000025.1 GCA_027024225.1 Hyphomicrobiales bacterium
ATACAACCTTGTCGGCCACCAGGACGTATGGCCCCCAGATGATCCGCACATTGCCCACGGCGGTGCCGATCTTGCGTTTCCCGTCATAAATGATTTTTTCCGCCAGCACGTCCACGGGCGCTTCCGGCCCCGGGCGCTTCAGGTAGAAGTCCGGCATATCTTGCAGCAGGGCATGCGCCACCCTTGCCTGTCCAAACAACAGGAAGGCCGCCGCGCCAAATACCCACAAGAGCCGCCGCGCGCGCGCACCCGCCCGCGCGGACTGTGAAGGCACACGCTCGCCGTGGCCCCTGGCCCTGGTGTAGGTCCTGAATGGCAAAGCTGCTCCCCGCCGGATTCGTTGTCTCGGCTTTAATGATTTGGTTACCTTTTACCCTGTCTGGCGCGAAATTTTAAGACTCGATTGCCTTTTGGGTTCACGCCAAATAAAACCCTGACGAAATGAACGGGATAATTGTGCGGATCATATGACCGGCCTGACATACAGGGAGCAAGGCGCATGAAGGTGACATTCACCCCCCGGGCGGTGGAAAAGGCTGATGTGCTGATTCTGCCGGTGGCGAAGGGAGCCGACCTCGAGAAGGTGGCTGCGAAGCTGCCGAAGGAAGCGCTGAAACAAGTGCAAAATGCAGCGAACGCGGCAGAATTCAAGGGAAGCAAGGGCCAGTCGGTGGAGCTTCTGGCGCCGGCCGGCATGGAGGTGAAACGCCTGGTGCTGCTGGGCCTGGGCGAGGCGGACAAGCTGAACGAGAAAGAGGTGGAATACGCGGGCGGCCGCGCGGCGGCCGTGGCCATGGCGGCGAAGGCGAAGGACGTGGCCGTTATCATCAACGTGCCGGAAAGCGCGGAGCTGGACGAGGCCGCTTTCGCGGCGCGCTTCGCCTCCGGCATGAAGCTGCGCAACTACCGCTTCGACCGCTACAAGACGAAAAAGGCCGAGAACGGCGAGAATGGCGACAACAATGGCAACGGCCGCGAAAGAGACGAAAAAACGCGCATCGAAACCCTGACCGTCGTCACCACCGCAGCGGAAGAGGCCGAGGCCGCCTTCGCGCCGCTTTCCGCGCTGGCCGATTCGGTGCACTTCGCGCGCGATCTCGTGAACGAGCCGGGCAATGTGCTCACACCGAAGGAGTTCGCCCGCCGGGTGGTGGAAATGGCCCAAGAGGTGGGCCTCGAGGTGGACGTGCTGAAGCCGAAGCAGCTGCGCGAGGAGCGCTTCAACGCATTGTTGGCGGTGGGCCAGGGATCGAAGAACAAGCCGCGCGTGGTGGTGCTGACATACAATGGCGCGGGGGATGATTCCGCGCCCATCGCGTTTGTCGGCAAGGGCGTGTGCTTCGACTCTGGCGGCATTTCCATCAAGCCCTCCTCCGGCATGGAGGACATGAAGGGAGACATGGGCGGCGCGGCGGCCGTGGTGGGCGTCATGCGGGCGCTGGCCGCACGCAAGGCGAAGGTGAACGCGGTGGGCATCATCGGGCTTGTCGAGAACATGCCGGACGGTGGCGCGCAGCGGCCCGGCGACATCGTCATCTCGCGCTCGGGACAGAGTATCGCGGTGCTGAATACCGACGCCGAGGGGCGGCTGGTGCTGGCCGACTGCCTGGATTACGTGAAGGAGAAGTTCAACCCGGCGCGCATGATCGATCTGGCCACGCTCACCGGCGCCATCATCATCTCGCTGGGCAAGGAGCACGCGGGCCTGTTTTCCAACAACGACGACTTGGCCGAAGAGATCACGAAGGCGGGGCTGGAGACAGGCGAGCGCGTGTGGCGCCTGCCGCTGGATGAAGCCTATGACAAGCTCATCGACTATGACATCGCCGACATGAAGAACATCGGCGGGCGCGAGGCTGGGTCCATCACGGCGGCGCAGTTCCTGCAGCGGTTCGTGGGCGATGTGCCGTGGGCGCACCTGGACGTGGCGGGCACGGCCATGGCCTCGCCGAAGACGGACATCAACGACAGCTGGGGCTCCGGCTGGGGCGTGCGCATCCTCAACCGCCTGGTGGAAATGGCGGAGAAGGGATGACCTGTCGCCTTGGAGCTTACACCCTTACACCTCCGATTCCAGGATTTTCTCGGCCTGGTAGACGTAAACGTCCGGGTGGAGGCGCAGACAGTCGGCGGAAAGGCCGGCCTTCAGGCACAGGTGCTCGAAGAATTTGTCGAAACTCGGCAGCTGCTCCCATACGCTGGGCAGAAACGTCGCCTGCCGCCCATCGAAGCGGATGATGACGCCGTCCACGCCTGGGCGGATCTTGCGGCGCAGGTCGGCCTCGTCCTCGTATGGCACGGGCTGCGGCAGGGTGAGCAGCGAGACCTCTATGTCCACCTCCGGCAGCTCCTGCGGCGTCAAGGGCGGAAAGCGCGGGTCCTTGAAGGCTGCCGAGCGGGCGTTCTCGATCACGTCGTCAATCAGCGCGCGTTGCGGCAGGATGGAGCCGATGCAGCCGCGCAGCCGCCCGCCGATGGTCAGCGTGACGAAGGTGGCGCGCTGCTCGGCCAGCTCTGGATATGCACGCAGCAGCGCGGCGCGTTCATCGGGCGGAAAGGGCAGCCCCTCCATGGCCAGCTCGATGCTGCGGCGGGCGATTTTCGGCAAAATGGCTTTCCACGGTTGCATTGACCAGTTCCTCCTGCCGCCTGTTTTTTCCTTGCTTTTCCTCTCTTGTGTAGATGGCGCGCAAGCAGGGTGCGTCAAGGGCGGGGCTGGCCAGAGGGAGGCGGAAAGGGCAATATGCCCCTGCCCTATCATGAACCCATGAGGCCATGAGCAAGAAAACCGAACATGACGGCGCGGAACAGACCGCGCGGGAAGGTGCATCTGAAAGCCCACATGACGGCGGCTGCGAGGTGATGTTCTATCACCTTACCGCGCAGCCGCTGGAGCGGGTGTTGCCGCCGCTGTTGCAGAAGACACTGGAGCGCGGCTGGCGGGCGCTGGTGCGCTGTGGCAATCCGCTGCGCATCCGTCCGCTTTCGGACGCCATATGGACATGGCGGGATGAGAGTTTCATTCCGCATGGCACGGCGGAAGACGGAAACCTTGAACATCAACCCATTCTCATCGTGGAGGCGGAAGAGCCGGAGGTGCCGAACAGGGCGGACATCCTGTTCCTCGTCGAGGGCGCACAGCCGCGGGAGGAGGATTTCGCGCGGTTTGCCCGTGTATGCGTGCTGTTTCCGGACGCCGACGCGGCGCTGAAGGACAGGGCGCGGGCCCTGTGGAAGGAGTTGCGCGGGCGTGAGGGGCTGGCGCTCACCTACTGGCAGCAGGACGCGCGCGGGCGGTGGGAACGGAAGGCGTGACATTCCTTCGTCATACCGGCACTCTCTTTCGTCATGCCTGCGAAAGCCGGCATCTCGGGCCGCAAATGCATGAGCTCTTGGCACGAGACCGAAGGCTTTCGCCGGGTGACGCGTGCTATTTCGCCGAGCGGAGAATGCTGCCGGCGATGGCCAGCAGCACGGCGGCGGAAAGGGCGTCAAGCCACTGGCGCACGCGGGCGGAACGCATGGTTTGCCCCAGGCGCGCGGCCAGCACGGCATAGGCCAGCAGGATGGGCAGCTCCACCAGCACGGAAACGACGGCAAGGCCCATGAACTGAAGGCCCACATTGCCCGCCTCCGGCACCACGAACTGCGGGATGATGGCCAGGAACAACATGATGTTCTTCATGTTGGAAGCCTGCACGGCCAGACCCTTCATCAGGCTCATGAGCAGGTCGCGGCGGCTGGTGGGCGCGGTGTTGCCGGCCCCGGCCGCTTCCGCGGTGGCCGCGCTGGAGGTGCGCCACTCGCGCCACAGGGAGAGCAGGATGCCCGCCGCCACCCAGGCGAGGTAGGCCGCGCCGATGATTTTCAGCGCGAAGAACAGGTTGGGCGAGGCCACCAGCAGCGCGCCGACACCGGCGGCGGACAGGGCGAAATAGAACAGGTTCAGCCCGACGATGCCCAGCGCCGCGGCCGCGCCGTTGGCGAACCCCTGCCGCAGCGCCAGCGAGATGACCAGGAACACCGCCGGGCCGGGGCTGATGCTGAAGAAGAACTCGGCAATGCCATACCAGATGAGCTGTTCGGTGAGCATGAGAGCTTTCTCTTCGCGCGCCGGTTGCCTCAAACGCCCCGCACGCTACCAGCCCTCTGCTCCGCAGGCAACCGCGCTCACTCGTTGCGCCGACTGCGCAACAGGCCGGTAAAGCCGGCGATGGCGATGGTGGTGAGCACGGCGCCGAGGAAGATTTCCAGCACATAAAGGATGTAGAGAATGCCACCCCATGGCACGGTGAAACGTGCGATGTTACGGCATTTCAGCGGGGCCTGTGGCGCGCCGTTGTCCTTCCGCCCCCAGCAGGGAATGGGTGGTATGGCATAGGTTTCTTCATAATCCGTTTTCACACCCCATGTATCCTGATAGCCGAAGTTGAACAGGGGAATGAACACGTCGAAGGAGAAGCCAACGGGATTGAAATCCGGATATGTTTGCTTTTCCTTTTCCGAAATGTCGTGCAAGCGTGTATAGCCGGCGACATCGGTGCGCACGAAAACGCTTTCATCGCGGCAGCCGGGTTCAGCGCAGCCCCGCATGCCCAAAGCCCAAAGCAAAATAAACGCCAGTATAACACCCAAGCCGATGCCAACAGTGCGCCACGGCTTGTATCCATAGGCAGCGACCACGTCGAGAAACCAATCAATAGCTCTAACGAGTCTAGATGCGGTAACATACTTGCGCATGCGACGACGACGTTCGATGTCCAATTCATTGGCAGCATCAATAAAGCCGTCGCGGCGCAATACGGAAATTAGTTGTGTCCATGGCTGTGAACGGAATTCATGTGTGCGGTGAGCAATATTTTGTGTATCTAGCCAAATTTTACGATTTTCTGCAATCTTTTCTGCTTCATGCCATCCTTTTCCATCTGCCTGCCCAGATGGATACATCAAATGTTGATATACAAAACCATCAAGCATTACATGCTCCTCATCCGTCCCTTCTTTCAACCATCCATCCAAAAAGTCCACTAACTCCTCAACTTTTGTTCGTGTCATATTAATTATACCTTTAGGTCTACACTCTTTACTTGACGGAAAAACTATACGTTTTATCTTTGCTCCCTCAAGAGATAAAACATAACCACGTTCTTCGTTATAAAATTCACTCCCCCTTTCCATCGCTGATTTCGATATGTCGAGTTCTCCGCTAATTTTGCAATATTTCATTCTTATGCAACCTATACTTTTAAATCCATGTTTCATCCAAAAGTATCCTCTTACATACAAATTTGTTCCCTTAAAGCTGATTCTTTCGCTTTGAATCTCAGATTCCTCCATGAATATATGTCCAACATCTGCAGATACAAAGCGCATCTCCCCTTTAAAGAAAGACCTTCTTAAGTATATAGCATTTCTTACATATACTCCCTGCATATTAAGAGAGCACCCTCCCTTAACTTTTAAATTTATATCATTTAAAGACATTAAACCATTTATCTTAGATCCCATAAAATTTATATTTCCACTTATTATAGCCCCATCAAAGTAAATATTGCCATCTACATTTATACCTATAGCTTCAATAAATTTTCTTTTATTTTTTAATGTTAGAACCTTTTCAAAAGAAACCTTTCCATTTATATTAGATCCAGATAATTTTATGGCAGATTCAAACTTTGCTCCTTTAAAAAAACATCCACCACCAATATAAGAATCTTGTAAATTAACAGAATATGTCTGACCTGCATAAAATTCGGAATTTTCCATAACAATCTGCCCGCGCAAATCAACGCCAACCATCCATATCGGACCGAATATCTTACAATTGAATATAAATACTCCTGATCTTATTTTTGCCCTTACAGCATCAACCCCGCCATATAAGGTGCTTCCGCTAATATTGAAATATTCCATGTCACATCTATCTAAAAATATTGGCACAAATTTATTCCAATCATCCGAATCTAATCCCATTGATTTATTAGATTTGCAGAATTCTTTCCATTTTTTCTTTACCCCAAATACACAAAATCTCATCATAAGTGGAAAGGAAATTTGACAATGGGAGAGATCAAGTTGCTCCCTGATATGGGCGTTGCGCAGGCGTACGCCGCGTTCGTGGACGGGGCCGTAGCGGCCCAGGATCAGGTCGCGCAGTACATCGGCGCGGATTTGCGCCTTTCCGCTTTTGCTGCGGGTGTGTTTGCCGAGGTCGATGTCGTCGCCACGTAGGGCGGCGTCGACCATGGCACGTTCGGCCTTGCGCAGTCTGGATTTGGGTGTTTTGGGCTTTCTTTCCTGCGTCATGGCGCTCCCCCATCCTCTGCGCCATATCATGCCAGACTTGGGACGGGGGCATCAATACGTAGGGTTGTGGTTGGGGGAAGCGGAGGCACACACGTCATTGCCGGCTTCATGCCGGCGATCCAGGGCGGCAAGAGCGGGAGTTGGTGGTTCGTGACGAACCAGGCCATGGGTGCCGGAGTCCTCCGTGATGTATTCATAATGCACTGATATTGTTGTTATATTTTTCGTCTCGAAGTAATGGATTTTGCAGGAAGACGGCATTTTTTGCTGATTTCC
>JALVSR010000026.1 GCA_027024225.1 Hyphomicrobiales bacterium
CCACAATATCGGGGATTGGGCGGCGGCGCGGGGTGGTGGGCGGTACAAGAAAAAAATGCGCATCGCCATTCTCGCATACGGCTCGCTGATCTGGGACGAGGAATGCCTCGCCCCGCACATCACCGGCGGCTGGCGGCTGGGCGAAGGTCCGGCCCTGCCGGTGGAGTTCTGCCGCATTTCGCCCAAGCGCAAGCGGGCGCTGGTGCTGACCATCGACGCCGAACAGGGCCACGAGGTGAAAACCAGCTACACCATCTCCAGGCGAACGGACATCGCCGAGGCCGTGGCCGATCTCGCCGCGCGCGAACGCTGCGATGAGCGCCATATCGGCATTTGCCTTCGCGATGACAAGAAAAGCGCGGCGAAACACTCTGGCGTTGGCGTAGGCCCTCGCCCCCTCCCGGCCACCCAAATTGTCGGAGCCCGAGTGGCCGGAAGGGGGCGAGGGCCGGAACCGCGCGCTTCAGCGCAATTCAAAAATACGGGTGAGCGGGCCGGTGCCGAACGCGCCTCAGCGCAAAAGGAAACTGGGCGATCACGCCCCGGCGCGCAAGAAGGATGCACCATCCACCAAACCATCCACGCCTGGCTCCATCGGCACGATAATATCGACGCCGCCATCTGGGCCGCCCTGCCGGTGAATTTCCGCGCCGAGACAGGCCGGAAATTCAGTCATGATTCGGCGTTGGACTACCTGCGCTCCCTGCCCGATGAATCGCTGGCGGAAGCCTGGCGCTATATCACTTTCGCGCCAGCGGAAACGGACACTCCATTGCGCCGCCACCTCAACAACTTTAGATGGTGGAAGAGCTTGACATTCTCCTGAAAGGAGAGTTTCGCCATACTTGAATCGCTTTCTCAACACGCCGGAATCGATACTTTCATCACGGTCCATAACCACCTGTTATGGTTAATGAATCATTACTCGAAGAAGCTCCGGCGCCAATCGTGAACCAGTTTTTCAACAAGCTGAATCATCGCGTGAACGAACAAGCTCCCCCGGCAAGAAGCATCACCCTCGCACCTCTCATGCCAAAATGCACAAAGGACCACCCACCGCCCCGCGCCCCCCAAATTATGGCGATATTATACTTGACAAACCCAGCCTGATTTCCTATGTTGGATGCATAAGGAAAGGGGCTAGCTATGTCCATTCTGGCTCGCAAATACTTCTACGATGAAGCCGCTGCCTTTGAGCATGTGGAAAGCATCCTGTGGCCGGAAGGCCCAGTTTGCCCACATTGTGGCGGCATGGACAAAGCCTACAAGCTGAAAGGCGTGCGCACGAAGCCCTCCAAGAAGCACCCGGAAGGTAAAGAGCGCCACGGCCTCTACAAGTGCGGCCATTGCCGCAAGCAATTCACCGTGCGCATCGGCACTATCTTTGAGGAAAGCCACATCCCGCTTCACAAGTGGTTGCAGGCCATTTTCCTGATGTGCTCCAGCAAGAAGGGCATTTCCAGCAACCAGCTTGCCCGTGTGCTGGAAATCACCGTCAAGAGCGCATGGTTCCTGTCTCACCGCATTCGTGAGGCCATGCGTTCCGGCGACCTTGACCCGATGGGCGGCGAAGGCAGCGTTGTTGAAGTCGATGAAACCTTCATCGGCAAGAAGAAGGGCATGAAGCCGAAGGGTCAGAAGAAGGGCCGTGGCTATGCCCACAAGCACGCCGTGCTGTCCCTTGTCGAACGTGGCGGCAAGGTCAAGAGCATCCATGTGGACAACATCAGGGCCAAGACAATCATTCCGATTGTGAAGGCCAATGTGGCCCGCGAAACCCGCATCATGACCGATGAAGCGGGCCAATATCGCAACCGCTTAAACGACTATGCGGAACACGGCGTGGTGGCGCACAATGCCGGTGAGTATGGCCGTGGCGATATTCACACCAACACCATCGAAGGCTATTTCAGCATCTTCAAGCGCGGCATGAAGGGCGTCTATCAGCATTGCAGCGAGAAGCACCTGCACCGCTATCTGGCGGAGTTCGATTTCCGCTACAATCACCGTGCCGCCTTGGGCATGAATGATGAAGGTCGAGCCGAACAGGCGCTTATGGCCGTGCGCGGAAAACGATTGAAATATGGGGGGTCTTGTAAGGCCTAATGTGAAAAGAAATAAAGATTGACATTTTAAGCCAATTCGCTTATGTTAACTTGAGCGCGGCCCTTGCTTGGTGAGAAGAGCCCCTGGGCTCTCCGTTATGGTAGCCAAGATTGCCGATATGGCGGGTCGCGCTTCATTATTGTTATCAATAATAATGTTTGTCTCCTCTGCGCCATAAATCATATTCATATGTGATTTTATTTTTTATAATATTGTAGGATCGAGTATCTCCTCTTTCCCATTTTCTTTGAATGGCCCAAGCGCAATAATCGGCTATCTGCAATCCGGTATCTGCCATGGAACGACGAAAGTCGATAGCCCATTCGACGCGGTGCGGTATATTTTGCTGCATAACATCTTCTATGTTGGAAATATATGTTTTTCTCTCCTTTTTTGTGCCTATTGCTGCTGCTGTAATATAGACTTTTTCAGCCGCAGATATTATCGGAAGCATGCCATGCTTGAAGTGATAATACATAGGGTATTTATAAAACCTTGATTTGCTAACCCGCACCTGAGGTTGCGCTTTAGACTTTTCACAAATAGTTGCCTGAATGGTAAAATCAAATCTTTTAATTATCTCAAATACCGCATCTCTAACTTCTTGCGAATCAGTCGTCGCATGGAAATATTCTCCTAAACCATTTGCGCGCCGCCAAACTAATTCACGGCGTAGATCGGCAAGGGCGAGGCAGGCTTCCAGATCGCGCATCGCGACTGTGCAAAAGATAAAATACTTGCTAACATTTGGCTTACGTTCAAAGGTGAAATCCCCAGCCTCATCGGAAAAAATGAAAAGATCGCACATGCCCCGCAAACCGCTTCAGTATGACAAGTTCCGGCAAGCTGCTGAAGAGCTTGATGTAGACAATGATGAAAGCCGCTTCAGGCGGCTGATAAGCAAAATCGCCCCAAAGCCTAAGCCCCGCAAAAAGAAGGGAAGCAAATGACGGGCGAATCGCTTGCTGCAGCATTGCCTAGATTGAATGGTTTGTCAAATATAATATCGCCCAAATTATGGAAACAAGGGGAGTGGTGGGGGCACGGGGCGGTTTCAGCGGTCAGACATTACGCAACATGGTATCACTTCAGTCGTCTGCCAGCTCCGCCGCGCGGCGCTCGAAGGCATCCAGGATCTTCTTCGCCGCGTAATCGAAGGCGGCATCCATGACCGTCTCGAGAAAACGCGAGGCCATGCGGAAGCGCAACGAGAAGATGACATCCGCCCCACCCTTGCGCGGGCGGAACAGCCAGCGGTTCTCGAGATCACGCACCGCGCCCTCGCTGGACTTCGCCACCACCAGCAGCCGCTCCGCGTCGGCCATGACGTCCGAGGTGAAATGCTCCCGCAGCCGCAGTTTCGGATAGGCGATGATGAGCCGCGCCTTGAAGCGCTTCACCGGCCCCTCCTCCACCACGTCCCACACCTCCGCGCGCTCGCACAATGGCACGAACTTGCCATATTCGTGCACGTTGGAAATGACGGAAAACAGGTGCTCCGGCGAATGGGGCAGCCAGCGTGTGAACCGATGTGTCTTCATGCCCGTGATGTAGAAAATGCCACATCATGCGGCAAGTATCATTTGCGCAATGACGGCAGAGGGCTACGCTTGGGAAAAAGAGAAAGGGAGGAAACCATGACCAACGGTAATGACTGGGAAGAACGCGACGGCGCGCTGCACCGCACCTTTCACTTCGAGGGCTTCGCCGACGCCATGACCTTCATGCTGCGCTGCGCCTTTCACGCCGAGGCGCTGGATCATCACCCCGAATGGACGAACGTGTACAACCGGGTGGACGTGCGCCTGACCACGCACGAGGCCGGCAACACGGTGACGGAGAAGGACCGTGAGCTGGCCCGGCGCATGGACGCCGTCTACGCCGCCTGTCGCCACCCGGAAAATTGAAGACGCGCAAGCGACGGCTCGGCGATCATTCATCGCCGCCGTCGCCGCCATCACCGCCATCGCCACCGTCGCCGCCATCGCCGCCGTCGCCGCCGTCGCCGCCATCACCGCCATCGCCACCGTCGCCGCCATCACCGCCGTCATCGCCGTGGCCGCCATCGCCGTCTCCCGTATCGCCCCCCAGCTCTCCCGGCGAAATCCTTCTCGGAATGGGCCTGGCGCGGAAATTGTGGCGGCGCTGTCTGCTCTGGGCATTGCCCAACATGTCCAGCTCCAGCCGCGTCAAATACACTTCCAGCGCGTCGATGGAGGGGTTGTTGTTTTCAATATGCATCTTGGCCCGCTTGAATGCGGTCACCAGCTCTTCTTCGGTCAGCTGTGCCGTCAGCGGCACGTCGGATTGCAGGCGGCGCAGGCCTGTATCTTCCACCACCCTGCCGGCCGGAGATATTTCCACGCCCCTTGTCCGCATGGCCTGGCGGCGCGGTGGCGTGCGCACCTCTTTCCACCGTGGCCCGGCCAGGTAGACCGCCGCATACATGATGCGCGCCTTCATCGGAGACGTGCCGGAGGCCAGCAGGCCGTCATAGAACATGCGGTGCACCTCCTGCCACGTGGCGGCGTGATAATATGGCCCGTTCTCGTTGCGCTTGGCGCAATAGGCATCATGCACCGTGGCGGCGTTCATGAACTCCTTGCTGCGCGGGTCGCCCATGATGGGGATGAAAATGGGGGGAATGGAAGCGCCATCCGTCCACGTGCTGGCCGGCGCGACCCACACATCCTGCGCCGCATCCACGAACTTCAGGTCATCTTCCGTGCGGTAATAGGGATAGATGCTGTCCGGAAAGCGATAGGCCTTCTTGCTCAGCTTGACGGGACTGTTGATGAATCTGCAGTTCGCTCGCGCCGGCCCCTCGCAGGAGACGGTGCGAATGGTGGGCATCTTCCCCGACGTCGTGGAAGACACGCCCTCGTGCGGCGTATTCGTCTCCAGCAGCGGGGCGCCATCTCCGGCGCACCCGGCCAAAAGAAGCGCCGCTACCAGCAACCATTTGCGCATGATGCTCCCACGCCTATAAATCTTAAAAAAGGTATTATAATACAGTAGATCAAGACGACTTCTCGGAAAGGATAGCAGGCATGCCGACTCGGTCAAGGAAAATCATTCTCCCCGTCGCAGCTTTGGCGGCAATTGCGTGGGCAGTTCATATTTGCGCACGCCCGCATCCACGCCGTAGGCCCAGGTATCGATGACGATCTTCGGCCGCCCCCGCTCTCCTTCGCGCCGCCGCACGGCGTCGAAGAATTGCCTTCTCATGCGCGCGCCGCGCCGCGTGCCGGGATCGATGCTGAACACGATGTGCACCGGCGCCGCTTTCGGGTTATCGAGCGGTTTGGCCAGGGCATGCACGCGTTTGCCATGCACCGTCCAGTTGATGACCACCATCTTGCGGTGCGGCTGCGGGATGAGAATGGAAAAACCCGCGCCCAGCGCCAGCCAGGTAATAAGCAGGAACACCGCCACCCCCGCGATCCATGCCAGCCACAGCCCGCGCAGCCGCAGTATCAGCACCACCCCCCAGATGGCGAGCACCATGAGCGCCGCGTATGTCAGCAGCAAACTGTCCATGCGCTCCGCAACCTCAAATCTCTCTAATCACAGGTCGTGTGGGCGAACTGGACAAAATAGGGATTTTCGATGATTTCCGAGCGAAAACCGGTGCAGCGCTTCGCAGGAATAGCAGCGCTATTTCAAGAAGCGATGTGCCGGTTTGCAGCCGGAAGACATCGGAAAGACCCTTTGGACGGTTCGTTCGCACGACCTGGCCTCACTTCCCCGGCGGGCCGACGAGGCCCTTTTCCTTCAGCAGCGGGTAGAAGATCTGAAACGGCGCGAAGTCGATGCTGTCCTTCACCAGCCGTCCGTTCTTCATCACGAACGACACCACCGCCTTTTCCTGCCCCGGATAATCAAGGACGATGCGCGACTCGTGGATGACATGCATCAGCCCCTTGACGCGGTAACGGATGGAAACCCGCACCTCCTCCGGCCTGTCGCCCTGCCCGTTGTCGGAGTAATACACGAGCGAGAAGCGGTATCTCCCGTCCGGAATGCCGCGCGAGAACAGGAACTCGTAGTTCAGCCCCGAGAAGTCCTTCTCCCGCCCCATGTCGTCGCGCACCAGGTTGAACAGCGCGCCATCGGGCAGCAGATACCCCACCTTCTCGCCGGTGGGCGCTTCCACCCAGATGTCGATGTCCGCGCGGCTTTGCGGGTCCCACACGATCTCCGCCAGCATGTCGCCGGCGGCCTTCTCGATCTGCCGGCTCTCCTTCGGGATCCTGATGAGCGGGATGATGAGAACCACCAGCGTGAGCATCAGCAGCGCCAGCAACAGCAAGAGGTCGCGAAACGCCACCCCCATGGCCTCTTCGCGCTGCTGCCGGGCCGTCTTATGCCCACGTGTATCGGGGTCAACCGGGTGAGTGCCACCCCGCGCCTTCGCCCAACCTCTTGTTTTCAATAATTTGGGGGTTGGGCGGGGG
>JALVSR010000027.1 GCA_027024225.1 Hyphomicrobiales bacterium
CGCGAAGACTTGGTGGATGCCGCGCGCCTGCTGGACAGGCTGCTCACCAGCGGCTTTTACGTTCTGCCGCTCTATCACGCGCCGGGGCAGTGGGTGGGCCATTGGCAACACCTCAAGCACCCCAGGACGCTCTCGCTCTACGGTTATGACATCACCACCACGTGGGACGCCCGCGTGAAGTGAGCACAAACACCCCGCCGTGCGGAAAGCCCGTCGGCATGGGCTTTTGCGCATGCCTCGCAAGGCTCTATATTCATGTTTACGCAAGCGAATTCATATTCACGCAGGAGCCATACATGAACGACGCACCGGAAAAGACCACGGAACAGAGCGCCGAACTGACGGTTGAAACCTCAGCCGAAAACAAAAAGCCAGTGGTGGAGGTGGATGTCATCCTCGATTTCATCTGCCCCTGGAGCTACATCGGCATGCGCCGGCTGGAAACCACGCTGGACATGCTGGGGCGCGAGAATTTCAAGGTCATCTACTACCCCTACCTGATGGCGGCGGACATCCCGCCCGGCGGCATTCCGCGGAAGGAGTGGCTGGCCAAGACCTACGGCAGCAAGGAGCAGATCGCCAAGGCGCTGGAGCCCATCAAGGTGGCGGGCCTGCAGGACCGCATCGAGTTCAACTTCGACGCCATCGAGGTCATGCCCAGCACCTTCGATGCCCACCGCATCATGCGCTGGGCGCGCGAGGCCGGCAAGCAGCAGGAAATGGCCGAAAAACTGTTCTCGCTGTTTTTCATCGAGGGCGAGGACATCGGCGAGCCGGACGTGCTGGCCCGCGCCGCGGCGGACGTGGGCGTCATGGACGCCTTCCGCGCTCAGAAGATGCTGGAGTCGGGCACCGATGCCGACGAGGTGTGGGACGAGATCATGGAGGTGAAGCAGCTGGGCGTGAAGCGCCTGCCTGCCTTCATCATCGCGCGCAAGTACGCCATCCTCGGCGCGGAAGACCCCATTACGCTGGCCAAGACGCTGCAGGCCGTGCAGGCCGAGCTGGAGCTGGACGCCGAGGAAGCGGCGAAAGGGCAGGGCGGCGAGCAGCAGGGCTGAGGCACCTTTCCTGTCGCTTTGTCCTTTCGTCATGCCGGCGCAAGCCGGCATCTCGTGCCACAGGCTTCCGGGTGAACGGAGCCAGACTCCGGCTTTCGCCGGAGTGACGTGAATGGTTGTCAGCCCAATCCAAAAACACGTGGAAAAAGCCGCCCTTGAAGCGCCCCGCCTCTTGGCCCTTTTGCGCGCGGGTGGCACCTTGCCGCCATGGTGGATTTCTCCATGGAACAATCGCTCATGGCGCAGGGCCTCGCCCCGGTGTGCGGCATCGACGAAGCCGGGCGTGGGCCGCTGGCGGGCCCCGTGGTGGCCGCGGCCGTATCATTGAGCCCGGATGACCTGCCTGACGGTCTTGCCGATTCGAAGAAGCTCACCGCCGCCGCTCGCGCCCGCCTGTGCGAGGAGCTCCACCGCCGGGCCCACGTCGGCGTGGGGCTGGCCTCGGCGGCCGAGATAGACGAGCTGAACATTCACCGCGCCACTCTGCTGGCCATGCGCCGCGCCTTTGATAAGCTGTGCGCCGCGCTGGAGCGCGCCGGGGCACCATGTGCGCCCGCCTTCGCGCTGGTGGACGGCAAGTTCGCGCCCGATCTGCCCTGCGGGGCACAAGCCGTGGTGAAGGGCGATGGCAAGGTGCTTTCCATCGCCGCGGCCTCCATCGTGGCCAAGCACCACCGCGACATGCTGATGCTGGAGCTGGAGGAACGCTTCCCCGGCTATGGCTTCGCCCAACACAAGGGCTATCCCACCAAGGCACACTTGCAGGCGCTGGAACGGCTCGGCCCCTGCCCGGAACACCGCCGCAGCTATGCGCCTGTGCGCAAGGCATGCGGGGCAGAGTAAGAGAGCAAAATCCTTTCGTCACCCCGGCGGAAGCCCAGTGGTGTCCAAGGAAAGTTACGTTGAAATAAGAAAAGGGGATGATTTACAAGCGGTTGCCTCCAATAACAGAAGAAGGGGCTTTTGCAGGTGGTTCCCTTTTTCGTCATCCCCGCGAAAGCG
>JALVSR010000028.1 GCA_027024225.1 Hyphomicrobiales bacterium
TGGACGAAGACCGCATCCTGCGCATGTTCGGGCAGTGCATTCTGGCCATGCGCCGCACCAATTTCTGGCAGCCGCCGCAACTGGTGGAGGGAGAGGCGCGCCCGCTGGCCTTCAAGCTCCGGGGCACGGAAATCGACTTCATCCCCCAGCCCCGGCCATGGGCGGAGGTGTTCGTGCACGATCCGCGGCTGGAGGCGGTCCACCTGCGCGGTGGTCCCATCGCGCGCGGCGGCATTCGCTTCTCCGATCGCCAGCAGGATTTCCGCACGGAAATCCTCGGCCTGATGAAGGCGCAGACGGTGAAAAACGCCGTGATCGTGCCGGTGGGGGCCAAGGGAGGGTTCGTGCTGCGTCAGCCGCCGGCGCAACGCGAGGCCTTGCGCGCGGAGGGCGAGCGCGCCTATGTCCGCTTCATTGGCGCGGTGCTGGACCTTACCGACAACATCCGTGCCGATGGCCGCATCGTTCCCCCCGATCGTGTGGTGCGGCTGGATGGTGACGACCCCTATTTCGTCGTCGCCGCCGACAAGGGAACGGCCACCTTCTCCGATCTCGCCAACGCGCTGGCCCGGCGACGTGACTTCTGGCTGGACGACGCCTTCGCCTCCGGCGGCTCGGCCGGCTACGACCACAAGAAAATGGGCATCACCGCGCGCGGCGCGTGGGTGTGCGTGCGGCGGCATTTCCTCGAGATGGACATCGACATCGACGCGACGTCCATTTCCGTCATCGGCGTGGGTGACATGTCGGGCGACGTGTTCGGCAACGGCATGTTGCTGCAGCCGAACATTCGCCTGCTCGCCGCCTTCGACCACCGCGACATCTTCATCGACCCCGATCCGGATCCGCAGGTGGCCCATGCCGAGCGCAAGCGCCTTTTCCGCCTGCCCCGCTCCAGCTGGCAGGACTATGACCGGACGAAGATTTCCGAAGGCGGCGGCGTTTTCTCTCGCCGCCAGAAGGCGATTGCGCTCACCCCGCAGATGAAGTGTTTGCTGAACGTGCAGGCGGATGCGCTCACTCCCGACGAGCTCATCCGCGCCATTCTGAAGTTGCCCGCCGATCTGCTGTGGCTGGGAGGTATTGGCACCTTCGTGCGGGCCACGGATGAGCGCGACACCGACGTGGGCGACCCCGCCAACGACGCCATTCGCATCACCGCGCCGGAACTGCAGGTGAAGGTGGTGGGCGAGGGCGCCAACCTTGGCCTGACGCAACGGGCGCGAATCGAATACGCGCTCAACGGCGGGCGGGTGAACATGGACGCCATCGACAACTCCGGCGGCGTGAACTGCTCCGACCTGGAAGTGAACATCAAGATCGCGCTGCTGGCGGCGGAACGGGCCGGCCGCCTCGACAGGGACGCGCGCAACCACCTGCTGCGGCAGATGGAACGCCCCGTCACCCGGCTGGTGCTGGCCAACAACCTGCGCCAGCATGTGTGCATATCCATGAGCGCGGCCCTGGGCGCGGAGGAATCGGAAGAACTGCTGCACCTGATGCGGGCGCTGGAGCGCCGCGGCGCGCTCAACCGTGCGGTGGAGGCCCTGCCCACCGATGACGAGCTGCGTCGCCGCTTGCGCGCCGGCCAGGGGCTGACGCGGCCGGAAATCGCCGTGCTCATGTCGTGGGCCAAGATCGTGCTGTTCGACGATCTGCTGGCCTGCGGCGTGGTGGACGATGCCCATTTCGAGGCCTTGCTGACGGGCTATTTCCCCTCCGCCATGCGCGAGCGCTTCGCCGACGAAATCCGCCATCACCGTCTGCGCCGCGAGATCATCGCCAATCAGCTGGGCAACGCCATGATCAACGAGGGCGGCCCTGCCTTCACCGTCTGGCTGGCGGAAGAAACGGGACAGGACACGGCCGCAATCGCCAGGGCCTGGGCGCTTGCGCGGGCCCTGCTCGACGTGCCGGAACTCGTGGCTGTCATCGACGGATTGCAGGGGCGCATGGCCGGCTCCGCGCAGCTGCGTCTGTATCTGGATGTGCGCCGCGTGCTGCGGCGCGCGAGCGCCTGGCTGTTGCGGCACGATGTGCTCGATGCTCCCATCGACAGCCTCCTGGCGCGTTATGCGCCCTTCATGGAATGGCTGGCCAAACACCTGGGCAGGGTGGCCACCACACATGCGAAAAAGCGCCTGCGCCTGCGCGAACAGGCCTATCACGAGATGGGCGCGCCTCGTGTGCTGGCCCGTCGCCTGGCGCGCCTGCCGTATCTGTTGCGCGGTTTGGAAATGGCGCATGTGCAGATGCGGACGAAGGCCGAGCCGGAGCTGATCGCGCGCATGTATTTCCTGGCCGGGCACGAGCTGTTGCTTGGCGCCGTCATCATGGCGGCGCGGCGGCTACACTTGCCCGATCACGAATCGCGGCTGGCGGCGCGGCGGCTCGTCGACCGGCTGAGCGAGCTGCACATGGCGCTGACGAGTCACCTGTGCACGCGTTACAGTGGCGATGTGCGCCGCACGCTGCGGAACTGGATGGAGGAAAACAAGGATCGTTTCACCCGCATCATGCCCATGTTGCAAGAGGCGCTCTCGGGAACCTTTTCACTGGCGAAGCTGGCCCTGGCGACCAGCTTGCTGGAAGAGTTGCTGGGCCGCGACGTGTGCCGCCTCGTACAGCCACCGCAGGCGCCGAAATTCCCCGCATGACCCGCGGATTCTTCGCCCGTGGCGGCCGCGCGTTCATTGGTGCATACATGCGCGCCGGATGCTGGTATGATGCCCGCAAACCCCATGCGGCCGGTTCTGAACGTTGGAGTGCCATGCGTCTTGTCCTGTTGATTGTCCTGTTGTTCCTGGTGGTCATTCCGGCGGTGGAAATCGCCACCTTCATCCGCATCGGCGACGTTATCGGTGCGCTGCCCACCATTTTGCTCACCATCTTCACCGCCGCGCTGGGCATCGTGCTGGTGCGCATGCAGGGCTTCTTCGCGCTGGCGGACCTGCAGCGCGCCATGGTGGAAGGACGCGCGCCCTTCATCGAGATGCTGGCCGGCGCCCTGCTGCTGCTGGCGGGCATATTGCTGCTCATTCCCGGTTTCGTGACCGACTTCATCGGCTTTCTGCTGCTCATCCCGCCCTTGCGGCGGCTCATCGCGCGGACATTGGCGAAAGTGCTGTTCACGCCCCTGCCGGTGCCCACCGGCCGGGCCGGGGCTGCGGACGCGAACATGGAAATCATCGAGGCGGAGATCATCGAGATTCGTGAAACCCCGCCGCGAGAGCCGCGCCCACCACGCCCGCCCACGCAGCGCCAGCCGCCGAACGTGGATTGACGGCCTTCATCTGTTGCGGCGAAAAGGTTGTCCGCTGTGGACGAAAGTCCCCCTTGGCCACAATTCGCCCGCATTGCAGGTGGACGCGATTCGAACATCCTTGGGCGAACTCGGCTGAACATTCATGGCGAAAAGACGCAAAAGAAACACGGGCAGAAAAAAACGCCATCCGCTGTTGCGGGCGCTGCGCTGGCTGGTGCTGGCCGCTGCGGCCGGGTTCGTGCTGTTCGTGGGCTTTCTGACCTATGTTTTTCTTTCGCTGGACGATGCCGATCCGTTCCAGATTCCGGGGCGCACGCCGGGCATGATGCTGGTGGCCTCCGATGGTTCGGTGCTGCTGGAGCGCGGCAGCTTCTTCGGCGACGAGGCCAGGCTCGACCGCCTGCCGGAACACATGGTGCAGGCCATCGTGGCCATCGAGGACCGGCGCTTTTGGTATCACCCGGGCATCGACCCCATTTCGCTTGTTCGTGCCATGTGGGTGAACTGGCGTGCCGGCAAGGTGAAGCAGGGCGGCTCCACCATCACCCAGCAGCTGGCCAAGAACCTGTTCCTGGAGCACAAGCGCACGTTCTGGCGCAAGGTGCAGGAGGCCGCGCTCGCCCTATGGCTGGAATGGAAGCTGAGCAAGAAGGAGATCCTTTCATTATATCTCAACCGCGTCTACTTCGGCGCCGGCGCATACGGGGTGGAACAGGCGGCGAAGCGCTACTTCGGCAAGTCGGCGCAAGACCTGAGCCTTGGGGAGGCCGCCCTGCTGGCGGGGCTGGTGAAGGCGCCTTCCGCCTACAACCCGCTACGGCACAAGAAGCGGGCGATAAGGCGCGCGTGGGTGGTGCTGCAGGCCATGGTGGACGCCGGCTACATCACGAAGAGGCAGGCGCGCGCGGCGCTGAAGTCCATCCGCCTGCGCCCGAACGATCTACAACGCTCCTCATCCGTCAATTTCGTCGCGGACTGGATAATGGCCCAGCTGTCCATGCTCACGGGCCAGGATATGACCGAATCGATTGTGGTGGAGACCACCATCGACGCCGCGCTGCAACACCACGCCGCCCGCACCCTGCAAAAGGTGCTGGCCAGGCACGGCCGCAAGCGGCGCATCGGGCAGGGGGCCATCGTTGTCATGCGGCCCGATGGTGCGGTGCGCGCCATGGTGGGCGGGCGCAGCTACACCAGGAACGCCTTCAACCGCGCGGTGCATGCCAAACGCCAGCCGGGCTCGGCCTTCAAGCCCTTTGTCTTTCTGACTGCGGTGGAAAACGGCTTCACGCCAGTGAGCGTGGTGCGTGACGAGCCCGTGCGCTTTGGCGATTACGCTCCGCGCAACCACGGCAACAGGTATTACGGTCCGGTGACGCTCACCACCGCGCTGGCGAAATCGCTCAATTCCGTGGCGGTGAAGCTGGCCGTGCGGCTGGGGCCGGAGCGGGTGGTGGAAACGGCCTACCGGCTGGGCATTTCATCGCCGCTGAACCCGGTGCCGGCCATTGCGCTGGGCGTGTCGGAGGTATCCCTGCTGGAGCTGGTGGGGGCCTATGCGCCCTTTGCCAACGGCGGCAGGCTCGTCTCTCCGTGGGTAGTCAGGCGCATCATCACCCGCTCCGGCAAGGTGCTATACGAGCGCAGGGGATCCGGCCTCGGCCGGGTGGTGAAGGAAAGGCCGCTGGGCATGCTCAACTACATGATGCGCGCCGTGGTTCGCGAGGGCACGGGCAGGAACGCGCGCTTCAAGGGACATGACATCGCCGGCAAGACGGGCACCAGCCAGGACTATCGCGACGCCTGGTTCGTGGGATATTCGGCCCACCTGGTGACGGGGGTGTGGCTGGGCAACGACGACAACCGACCCATGAAGCGCGTCACGGGCGGCAGCTTTCCGGCCATCATCTGGAAAAGCATCATGAGCCGCGCGCACAAGGGGCTGCCCTTCAGGACCCTGCCGGGCCACTACCTGCCACCTCCACGGCAGCCCACACTGGCCAGGCGCGCGCCCACGCCGCCATCGGAGACGCCGCCGGTGCATCGGAAGAAGTACACCGTCATGGACTTCATTTTCGACCTGTTCCGGTAGGTCCGCACCGCTGCGCTCAGGCGCGTTCACAAGGTGAAGTCTTCGCCCAGGTAATAGCGGCGCACGTCCGGATTCGCGACGATCTCTTCCGGCGACCCTTCGGTCATCACCTGGCCATCGTGGATGATGTAGGCGCGGTCGATGAGCGAGAGGGTTTCACGCACGTTGTGATCCGTAATAAGCACCCCGATTCCCCGAGAGGTAAGCCTTCGCACCAGCTGGCGGATATCATTGATCGCAATCGGATCAATCCCGGCGAAGGGTTCGTCGAGGAGCATGTATCGGGGATTTGCGGCCAGGGCGCGGGCGATTTCCACCCGCCGACGCTCGCCGCCAGATAACGCCATAGCCGGCGAATGTTTGAGGTGTTCGATCTGGAACTCATGCAACAACTCACTCAACAAACGTTCACGCTCGGCCCTGGAAACCTTGCGAATTTCCAGGATGGCCCTGATGTTGTCCGCCACCGAAAGCCCGCGAAACACGGAGGGCTCCTGCGGCAGATACCCGATGCCCATGCGCGCCCGCTTGTAGATGGGCAGCATGGTCACGTCCTTGCCATCCAGCAGGATCTGGCCGTCGTTGGCGGCAATCAGGCCGGTGATCATGTAGAACACCGTGGTCTTGCCTGCGCCATTGGGGCCCAGCAGCCCCACGGCCTCACCCTGCCGGACACGGATGGAAACGCCGCGCACCACAAGCCTGCGGCCGAAGGCCTTGCGCAAATTCCGCGCCTCGATACCCGTGGCGGACGTTGCTTCCCTGGCCGCAGGTGGGCTTTCAATCTGCGAAGTTTCCATTCCGTGCCTCGAATTGATAGCTCGAAGTTGTTTAAAATTGCGTGAAATGCGCTTGTACGGGTTTCGGAAGGACGACCTGGCGGATGTCACGCGGCCCCTAGCGAAAGATGCCATGCACGCGCTTCTTTCCCCTGGCCGAAAGCACGCGCGTGACGTTGGTCTTCAGGTTGGCCACCAGCTTCTCGCCCCGGATGGTGGCGTCGGGTTTTTTCACCACCACCCCGCCTTCCACCGTCACGATATCCTTTCGCATGTCCATGATGGCCTTCTCGCCGGTAATGGTCATGTTGGGCTTGATGATGCGCACGTTGCCGGTGGCGATCCATTCCCGCATGCGCGTTTCTTCCTCGCCCTTTTCGTTCTTCACCTTTTCCGTGTGCACTTCCAGCCTGTCGGCCAGCAACGTGGTTTCTCCCTGCACCGCCTTCACATTGCCGACAAAGATGATGAGGTTCTTGTTTTCGAACAACTCCATGGAATCCGCAGTCACGTCCGTGGGCTCGTTCTTTTCCGCTTTCGGGCTGTTTTGCACGGCCTTCCTTTCGGCGGCAGCCGCCAGGCTCGACAGGCCGCTCCCCTCGGGCGCGCCGAGCAATCCTCCGACCATCGCCACCGCCAATACGCCGGCAAGAAAACGGACCTTGTACCGAGACATCTCCGCGCCACTCCCTTTTGCCCTGTTTGCCCCACCTGACCGCACCGCAAGGACGAGCCACAACCGCGCTCGTCATGTCATCAACGTGTTTATGCCGTCTTTTTGGCGCCGGGGAAAGAGGCGCCCGGGGCCATCCGGGTCACGTGCTTGCCCATGTCGTGCAGGTCTTCGACTTGACGCCGGCGAGAAAAAAGCGGACATGCAAGGGCTGTTGCGGTCCGGCCGAAAAGGCCAGGGTATTTCAAAGGGCCAGGGTATTTCATGGCAACAATGGCTGCAGGACGCTGAAACATCATGAGCGAGAATGATACCGACGTGGACATTCGCCAGCTGGCGCTGGAATCGAAGGCTTGGCCCTTCGCCGAAGCGCGACGGATCCTGAAGCGCCTGGAACGGCAGAAGGGGCGTGATCCGGACAAGCCCGTGCTGTTCGAGACGGGGTACGGGCCTTCGGGTCTGCCGCATATCGGCACTTTCGGCGAGGTGGCGCGCACGCAGATGGTTCGCCACGCGCTGGAAACCCTGGCCGATGTGAAAACGAAGCTCGTCTGCTTTTCCGACGACATGGACGCGCTGCGCAAGGTGCCGGACAATGTGCCCAATCGCGAGCTGCTGGAGGCGAACCTGGGCAAGCCGCTCACGAAAGTGCCCGATCCTTTCGGCTGCCACGAGAGCTTCGGCGCGCACAACAACGAAAAACTGCGCTCGTTCCTTGACGAGTTCGGCTTCGATTACGAATTCGCGTCTTCCACCGAATATTATACCTCCGGGCGCTTCGACGCGGCGCTGCTGCGCATGCTGGAGAAGTTCGACGCGGTGATGGACATCATGCTGCCCACGCTGGGCGAGGAGCGACGCAAGACCTATTCGCCTTTCCTGCCCATCCACCCGGAAACGGGCATCGTGATGCAGGTGCCGGTGGAAGAGGTGAAGCTGGATGCCGGCGCCATCGTCTGGCGCGATCCGGATACCGGCAAACTGCATGAAACGCCGGTGACGGGCGGGCACTGCAAGCTGCAGTGGAAGCCGGACTGGGCCATGCGCTGGTATGCGCTGGGGGTGGACTACGAGATGGCCGGCAAGGACCTGATCGATTCGGTCCGGGTGGCCGAGCGCATCGTGCGGGTGCTGGGCGGCCAGCCGCCGGAAACCTTCATCTACGAGCTGTTCCTGGACGAGAAGGGCCAGAAGATTTCCAAGTCGAAGGGCAATGGCCTGACCATCGAGGAGTGGTTGCGCTACGGCACGCAGGAGAGCCTGCAGCTGTTCATGTACAACAAGCCGAAAACGGCCAAGCGGCTTTACTTCGATGTCATTCCGCAGCACGTGGACGATTACTACGCCCACCTGCGCAAGTACCACGAGCAGGACTGGAAGGACCGGCTGAACAACCCCGTCTGGCACATCCACCAGGGCGAGCCGCCGCAGGTGGACATGCCGATTACCTTCGCGCTGCTGCTCAACCTCGTCTCCGCGGCGCACGCGGAGGACAAGAAGGTGCTGTGGGGTTTCGTTTCGCGCTATGCACCGGGCGCCTCGCCGGAGACGCACCCGGAAGTGGACCGGCTGATGGATTACGCCATCAACTACTACGAGGACTTCGTGAAACCCACCAAGCGCTTCCGCGCGCCGGACGAACGCGACCGCGCGGCCCTGGAAGAGCTGGAACGGCGCCTGGCCGAGCTGCCTGCCGATGCCGATGCCCAGGCCATTCAAAACCTGGTGTACGAGATCGGCAAGGCGCATGGCTATGAGCCGCTGCGGGAATGGTTCAAGACCTTGTACGAGACCCTGCTGGGCCAACCTCGGGGTCCCCGCTTCGGTTCTTTCGTGGCCTTGTACGGCATCGATGAAACCCGCCGGCTGATTCGTGATGCGCTCAGCGGCAAACTGGCCGGGACGACCGCCGCCGGCGGCGACGGACGGACTTAACCAGTATTTTACCCTGATCTGGCAATGTGGGCGCAGTATCGGAAGAGAGGCCATGGCGCGGCCTCCCAAATGCCTGTGAGCTCTGGAACCCTGCCAGTTCAAGGAATTTTCAAATGAAGCGTGAACACTTGTCTGCCAGTCTGAAGAAAACGGGCGGCCTGCTGCTGGGTGCCTTGATGGCTCTCAGCGTGACGGGCGTTGTCGGTGCCCAGGCCGTGGACGTCAAGGTATTCCCGGATCAGGCGAAATTGTTGACCATCTCCGGTCAGCCGTCCACCGTGGTCATCGGCAACCCGGTCTATGCCGACGTGCTGGTGGTGGGCAACAAGTTGCTGGTGCAGGGCAGGAACTATGGCAGCACCAACGTGATCATCCTCGATGCGGACGGCAACCAGCTGGCCAGCTTCGATGTGGTGGTGGCCGGACGACCGAAGAGGGAGATCGAGGTCTTCAAGGGCGGGCATCGTCTCACCTACATCTGCGCCCCCGAATGTGCGCGCACCCTGAACCCCAACGACACCATCTCGGCGATGCAGGATGTCGCCACGCGCATCCAGCTGCGCGAGGCCCTGATCTCCAACTCCGGCAAGTAATGCCATCCTGCACGAACGCTGACCGGTGAAACCGCCTCGCGCCGCCACCCAAGCCCCAAATTGTGAAAAACAAGTGCTTGGGTGGGGGCGCGGGGCGGTGGGTGCTTCGTTATGCATCTTGGTATAAGCACAGGACATTCGAAAAAACGTGCCACGCGGAAGATCCCTTCCGCGTGGCTTTTTTGCCTTGAAGCATACGCCCCGGTTTCAGTGCGTTAGATGGCCTGAGAGCCCTTGCCGAATTCGGGGTAGGCTTCCACGCCGATCTCGGCGGCATCCAGGCCCATGAGCTCCTCTTCTTCGCTCACGCGCACGCCGATGATGGCCTTCAGCGCCAGCCAGACGATGAGCGACACGACGAAGGTGAACACGCCCACTGCCACCACGCCGACGAACTGGCCGAAGAAGGTGGCGTCGCCATTGCTGGCCGGCACGATCATGGTGCCCCAGATGCCGGCGATGAGGTGCACCGGAATGGCGCCCACCACGTCGTCGATGCGCAGCTTGTCCAGCAGCGGCACGAAGACGATGACGATCACGCCACCCACCGCGCCGATGAACAGCGACAGCGGCACAGACGGCGCCAGCGGCTCGGCGGTGATGGACACCAGGCCCGCCAGCGCGCCGTTCATCACCAGCGTGATATCCACCTTGCGGTAGATGATGAGCGCCAGCACCAGCGCGGTCACGGCGCCGGCGGCGGCGGCCAGGTTGGTGTTGACGAAGATGCGGGCGATGGCGGAGACGTTCTCGGCCGAATCCATGGCCAGCTGCGAGCCGCCGTTGAAGCCGAACCAGCCCAGCCACAGGATGAAGGTGCCCAGCGTCACCAGCGCCATGTTGGAACCGGGCAGCGGATGCACGGAGCCATCAGGCCCATACTTGCCCTTGCGCGCGCCGATGACCAGCGCACCGGCCAGCGCCGCCCAGCCGCCGGTGGAGTGCACCAGGGTGGAGCCGGCGAAGTCGGAGAAGCCGAACTTGGCGTCCAGCCAGCCGCCGCCCCACTCCCAGGAGCCGACGATGGGGTAGATGACGCCGGTGAGCAGGATGGTGAAGATCAGGAACGGAATGAGCTTCACGCGCTCGGCCACCGTGCCGGACACGATGGAGGCGGTGGTGGCGCAGAACACCATCTGGAAAAACCAGTCGGACGCCGCCGCGTACATGGTGGCGCCTTCTTTGGCCAGCCCCTTGGCCTCTTCCGCCGGGTCCGGGATGCTCACCGGGCCGGGCGTGCCGAAGAACCCGCCATCGACGCCGGAATACATGAGATTGTAGCCCACCAGCCAGAACATGATGCCGGCCAGCGAGTAGAGCGCGATGTTCTTGGTCAGCTGCATGGACACGTTCTTCGAACGCACCATGCCGGCCTCCAGCATGGCGAATCCGGCGGCCATCCACATGACCAGGAAGCCCATGACCAGGAAGTTCAGGGTGTTGAAGATGAACTTCACCTGGGTGTCGAACGGCACGGCCTCTTCCGCCATGGCCACGCCGGAACCGGCCAGCAACACCGCGGAGGCCGCCAGGCCCACACCGCCGATGCGCAGCGCTTTTGCATGATTGATACTGATCATTTTGTCGTCCCCTTGTTTCCCCTCACAGTGCGTCCGCATCTGTCTCGCCGGTGCGGATGCGCACGGTCTTCTCGATCGGCAGGACGAAGATCTTGCCGTCACCGATCTGCCCCGTCTGGGCGGCTTCACGGATGGTGTCCACGACCTTGTCGGCCATGTCCTCGGTTACCGCGACTTCCACCTTCACCTTGGGCAGAAAGTTCACGACGTATTCGGCGCCACGGTAAACCTCCGTGTGGCCCTTCTGGCGGCCATGCCCCTTCACTTCGGAAACGGTCATGCCTTCCACCCCCAGATTGGCCAGCGCCTCGCGCACGGCTTCCAGCCGGTGCGGCTTGATGATGGCGATGATGTATTTCATGGGTTGTCTCCTCCTTCCCACGCAGGGTGTATTCCCTTGCGCTGCGGAGGAGAAATCAAGGAGCGTGCCAACCTGCACAATTTTTCACAACTTCATGATTCGTTTACATTTTTCATCAGGCATGCGCATATGAGCCAGGATGAATTATGCCTAAATATTCATCACCAGACGATTTTGTGATTAAAAAATACGCAAAACGATGGTGCATCGTTTGCTCTGCCGAAATTTCGGGCAAGGCAAGGGAGCCCCGGCGCGGGGCCGGGGCGAAACGGCTGAAAATGGCGATGAAAGCAGGCGATGGTCTTCTTGACGCTCCCTCAGGCCTCGTTGAGGGACAGGGCGTGACCGGCCAGATACAACGAGCCGGCGATGACGATGCGCACGGGACTGTCGGGCCTGGTCCGCGCCGCCAGACGCAAGGCTTCCTCCAGCGTCGGCGCGGTGCGGGCGCTCAAGCTTTCGCGGCAGGCGAGCGCGGCCAGCTCCGCGGGATCGGCGGCGTCTTCCGCTCCGGGCACCGGCACGCTGATGACCTGCGCCACCAGGCCGTTGAAATGCCGCATCCAGGCCGCGGCGTCCTTGGATCTCTTCATGCCGACGATCAACACCACCGGCATGGGCGCCACGTCGTCCAGGTCGGCCAGCGCATGGGCCAGGGCGCTGGCCGCGTGCGGGTTGTGGCCGCCGTCGATCCAGATTTCGTCATCCGGATTCACATGCTCGCGCAGCGCTCCCTGGCGGATGAGCTGCATGCGCCCGGGCCAGCGCGCCCGCTTCAGCCCCTGCGCGATGTGCTCTTCCGCTATGTCCATCCCGCTCAACTCCGCCAGCTTGCGCACCGCGGCAATGGCCAGGCCGGCGTTTTCCAGCTGAAAGCGCCCCGCCAGCGCCGGCAGGGGCAGATCGTGCAACACGCTTTCATCTTCCCACACCAGCCGCCCGTGCTGCTCGAAGGCCTGCCAGTCGCGGTTGGCGGCGAAGATCGGGGCGGCCAGTTCCTCCGCCCGCTCGGCGATGGCGTGCCAGGCATCCTCCTCCTGCCGCCCCACCACGACCGGCACGGAAGGGCGGATGATACCGGCCTTTTCGGACGCGATCTCGCGCAAGGTGTCTCCGAGGAATTCCGAGTGATCGTGCGCCACCGGCGCAATCACGCTCAGCGCGATGTTTTCCGCCACGTTGGTGGCATCCAGCCGTCCGCCCAGCCCCACTTCCAGCAGCAGCACGTCCGCCGGGCGGCGGGAAAAGGCCAGAAAGGCCGCCGCGGTAGTGATCTCGAAAAAGGTGATGGGCGCCCCGGCGTTGGCCTGCTCGCATTCTTCCAGCAGCTCCGCCAGCCATGTTTCGGCGATGGGCGCCGCGCCATTCTCGCCGGCCAGCATGATGCGCTCGGCAAACCGCACCAGGTGCGGCGAGGTGTAGGCGTGCACGCGCAGGCCCGCCGCCTCAAGGATGGCGCGCATGAAGGCGATGGTGGAGCCCTTGCCGTTGGTGCCGGCGACGTGAACGACCGGCGGCGTGGCGCGCTCCGGGTGTCCCAGCGCCGACATCAGCCGCCGCATGCGCGAGAGCGTGAGGTCGATGCGCTTTGGGTGCAGGCCCATCAGGCGCCGCAGGATCTTGTCTGTGCGCTCCCTGATGAGGCGCTCGGATGCCGGGGGACGGGTCATCTGTCGTGTTCGGTCAAACGGTTTCGTTTCTGTGCCGGGGGTGCAACGCTCCGGTCCGTTCCTGTTTCTTGCCCTGAGGCGCATTCACTCTGGCCCGCTCCTTGACCCGGTTTCCGATATCATGAGGGCAAAATGGTTGGGCCGGGGAGCGTGCCGTCATGAATGGGCGAAAATGTCCGTATCCGGCCAGCCGGCAAGATCCAGCGCCACCCGCGTGGGCAGGAAGCGGAAGCACTCCTCTGCCAGCTCCAGCCGCCCTTCGCGCCGCAGCATCATCTCCAGCCGCTGTTTCAGCTCGTGCAAATACAGCACGTCCGAGGCGGCATATTGCTTCTGCGCCTCCGATAGCACCGGCGTTCCCCAGTCGGAGCTCTGCTGCTGCTTGGACATGTCCACGCCCAGCATCTCGCGCACCAGGTCCTTCAGCCCGTGCCTGTCGGTGTAGGTGCGGGCGAGACGCGAGGCGATCTTGGTGCACCACACCGGCCCCACGTCCGCGCCAAGCCAGTGCTTCAGCACCCCCATGTCGAAGCGCGCGTAATGGAAGATCTTGGTGACGTTTTCATCTTCCAGCAGCCTTTTCAGGTTCGGCGCGTGGTAGGTTTCGCGGTCCAGCTGCACCAGCACGGCGTTGCCATCGCCGCCAGAAAGCTGCACCAGGCACAACTTGTCGCGAAAGGGGTTGAGCCCCAGTGTTTCGGTATCCACCGCCACTTCCGCGCCGAAGTCGATGCCCTCGGGCAGGTCGTGCTTGTAGAGCTTTATGGACATGCGCGAGCCTTTCCTGTCATGGGATCAAACGAGAAAGCGAGCGGTTTGTTCAATCGGTGAATCGGAGCATAGCAGAAAAACGGAAGCGCCGGCACTCGGCCGGCGCTTGCATGTTGAAATCCACTGCCAACAAAGGACCTAAGGAATGGTGCCCGGGAGAAGACTCGAACTTCCACGGCCGCAATGGCCACTGGTACCTGAAACCAGCGCGTCTACCAATTCCGCCACCCGGGCTTACCGGCCGTTCATCTAATTTCAGCCGCCTGGAATGTCAAGAGGTCAACCGCATTTTGCGGATGCTTTTCAAGGCGGTGAAACCAGAGTATCAAGGCCAGTAGAAATGTAGGCAATCCTGGCATTCTTGCAAGAGGGGTGGCGGCATGATCGAAGGCGGCAGAAATTTCCGGCGGGAGATCGTCAGCGTCATTGGCGGATCGGGTTTCATCGGCCGGCACGTGGTGGGGGCGCTGGCAGAGGCGGGTTGGCGGGTGCGGGTCATCTGCCGCCATCCGGAGCTGGCGCAGTTCCTGCAGCCGCTGGGGGCGCCGGGGCAGATCGCCTTCGTGCGGGCGGACGTCAAGGACGCCGATTCCATCCACAAGGCGGCGGCCGGCTCCACCGCGGTGCTGAACCTGGTGGGCATTCTGGCCGAGCGGAGGCGGCAGACGTTCGAGGCGGTGCACGTGAAGGGCGCAGCGGCCGCGGCGAGCGCGGCGAAGGAAACAGGCGCGCAAGCGTTCATCCACATTTCCGCCATCGGCGCCGATGAAGGATCTTCCTCCGCCTATGGCCGCACCAAGGCGCGGGGCGAGGCGGAAGTGCGCCGCATCTTCCCCGAGGCCGTGATCCTGCGCCCATCCATCGTCGTGGGGCCGGAAGACCAGTTTTTCAATCGCTTCGCCGCCATGGCGCGGCTCTCTCCCTTCATTCCGCTCATCGGCGGCGGGCACACCCGGTTTCAGCCCGTTTACGTGGCCGACATCGCGCACGCGGTCGTGAAGCTGCTCGATACCGGCGCGTTCCGCGGGCAGGTGCTGGAGCTGGGCGGGCCGGAGGTGCTGAGCTTCCGCGAGCTGATGCAATACATGCTGCGGGTCATCCACCGCTGGCGCATCCTGTTGCCCATTCCCTTCGGTCTGGCGAAGGTCATGGCCTGGCCCGCGCAGTTTCTGCCCGGCGCGCCGCTCACCCCGGACCAGGTGGAAATGCTCAAGAGAGACAACGTGGTCAGCGACGCCGCCGTGGCGGAAAAGCGCACGTTCGAGGGACTGGGCATGGAGCCGGAGGGCATCGAGGCCGTGGTGCCCCCCTATCTCGTGCGCTACAGTCCGGCCGGGCAATTCGAGGTGGTTCGAGAGGCCATTGGCGAAATGCTGCGGGCCCGATGAAGTACGCCCCTGTGATCCGGCCCGATGTCTCGGGTTCGGGCAATGCGGCCAGACCGGCGATTCGACATGTGAAAAGGGGCGCACTATGCTGTAGATGCGGCACGGTGCACAAGGGACGCATATTCGGAATTGATTGGTCTTGCGATGTTTTCTCATGCCGATATCTGGCGGGCACTGGATGCGCTGGCCAGCGCGCATGGGCTTTCCACCTCCGGCCTGGCCAAGCGGGCGGGGCTGGACCCCACCTCCTTCAACCGTTCCAAGCGCATCACGGCCAATGGCCGGCCGCGCTGGCCCTCCACCGAAAGCCTGGCCAAGGTGCTGGAATGCACCGGCACCTCGCTGGAAGACTTCGCCTGTCTGGTTTCGCGCCAGAAGCCGTTGCGCACGCGTATTCCGCTCATCGGCATGGCGCGGGCGGGCAATGATGGCTATTTCGACGACGCCGGCTTTCCGGCCGGCGCGGGCTGGGACGAGGTGGAGGTGCCGGGCATCCGCGACGAAAACGCCTATGCCCTGCGCATCACCGGCGACAGCATGGAGCCGGTTTATCGCGATGGCGACATCATCGTGGTGGCGCCCAACGTCATGACACGGGTGGGAGACCGGGTGGTGGTGCGGCTGAGGAGCGGCGAGGTGCTGGCCAAGGAACTGCGCCGGCGCACGCTGGATGGCATCACCCTGCGTTCCCTGAATCCGGAACACGAAGAGCGCACCGAGCCAGTGCACAACGTGGTGTGGATGGCGCGCATCCTCTGGGCCAGCCAGTAGTCCGCAGGGGGTATTTCGCTGGTGAAATCAGGTCAGGACACAAGCAGAAGCATCATCGCCCCGCGCCGATAGCTCACTGCCCGCACGGTGGGCGAAAGGGCGGCGGCCATCGGGCGGGGCGTGGGGCATTTGCAGGTTGCGGCGCCGGAGAGGCCTGACGAGAGGCCTGGCGGTCAGAACCGGTGGTTCACGCCCAGCCGGAAGATGTGGGCCGTGTCGTCATACCAGTATGGGTCCTGATCTTCCGTGTGGCCACGGTGCTTGCCGAAATCCATGTAGAGATATTCCACCTTCGCGCTCCAGCGCTCGTTCAGCGCGTATTCCAGGCCGAACCCGGCGGTCCAGCCGGTGCGGGTTTTCGCGTCCCACGAGCTCTCGTTGGTATTGTTGCCCAGCGTCCAGTTGTCGGTTTGCATGAAGGCCACGCCGGCGGTGCCGTAGAGCAAGAGCGAATCGCCGATCGTCCAGCCCACGCGCCCGCGCAGGGTACCCCACAGCGGGCCGAACGAGGGCTTCCAGGAGTGACCATCGAACACGGCCTTGTCATCGTCGGAGATGGCGGCCACGCCGAGATCGCCCTCCACGCCCAGCACCAGCATGTGGTTCAGGGCAAAATTGTAGCCGGCGGTAATGGATCCGGCGAAGCCGCCTGGCGAGACGTCATCATGGCCGTGATTGTCGCCGCGGTCGAGCAACTGTTCGCTCTTCACCACACCGTAGCCGGCGCTGGCGCCGATGTAGAAGCCGGAAAAACGCGGGCCTGGCGTGTGGCGCGCCAGGTAGGATGCTTCCTTTTCGCTGCGCACCACCACTGCGGCGGTGGGTTGCACGCGCAAGGCCTTGCGCCCTTTGTCTATATTTTCGCACGCCTGCAATTGCACCCATGCGCCAAGGCAAGAGAAAAACGTGCCAATATCCATGTCTGACCCCTCTCGTGCTGTGGATGTGATGCATCCCCAGCCCTCAAGAAGGGTTTAGAAACCCGACTTGGCAGTGTGGCGGCGTATTGGTGGAAGTTTTTTGACTGCCTGGGCGCATGCGTGACGAGCCGGTGGCAAAATAGCCCGCTTGTGACTTTCCACACGGGGAATGTTACGGTTATCGTTACCTTCCCTGACTAGTGAGACTCAAAAATATTTGAGGTGACTACTGAAATGTCAGAACTGTCAGTATGGGAGAACTTCTAAGGAAACGCTGTCGGCGCCTTGAGCCTGTTATTTCCTTTACAAAATAAAAAATCTAGAAAAAGCAAAAATCTTTTAATAGAATAGAATAGCTCCAAGCAAAAACTTAAGAAGAATTTCGTTTTTCAATAAATTCGCGCTCTTTTAGTTTAATCTCCTTTTCCCTGATATCAAGCTCCCTAAGTTTTAAATCTATTTGCTCTCTTTTTAAGCTCTCTTCATTATATTTGTCATTCTCTTTATATATCCAAATTAACAATATATAAGGAGAAGCAAGCAAAAGAGGAATAATTGACTGAGCAACTCTAAAATATTTTTCTGGCATGGAATTGAATATATTTGAAATGAGTCCAGAAAAACGATATAAAAAATACAATTGAATAAAGGCAATAAATATTATCCACAACAACCTATTATTTATCCATATCACCACGTAAATAGCAAAAATAAGGAAAATATGAATTCTATCTACATGGATGAGCAGAGATAATTCTGGCAATTTAAAAAAATAGTATGTATATTTATTTATATAATTGTCAGCACTTTTTAGATAAGGGTGGACATTATCAAGATATATGAATAAAAATGACACTGAAAAAATAAACAAAATATGCAATAAATTCTTAAGAATGTATTTCTTAAAATCAAATAAGCTGTAAATATTGGACCTATTTTTAACAATTTTTGTTATAAGAATTTTGATAATAAGTATAATAATAAGAAGGAGTAAAGATAAATTTATAACGTCATAATAATCATTATAAAGATTATAAATGCTATCATAAAAACCATATTCATGATCTGAGTTATCAATGGTGATAGCGGTATATTTATTTAGTGTATTTATTTTATAATTGGAGGATACATCAGTGTTATCTGAATTATTTGCAGTTGTATCTGAATTTTCAGAAGTAAATAAAAATAATAATGGAAGAAATATTATAACAACAATATACGTTGTAAAGCGGGAATTATAATTCCCCAAGAATTTAAAAATGTTTTTGACATTCGCAATAACCGCAAAAAAAACATCTAATAAAAATATAAATATTCTTTCTTTTGTTGAGTTTGTCATTTTTGGAATATTGCCGTAATGGTTAGCGCCTTCTCAGGATGCTGCCCAGCACGCCGCGGATGATGGCCCGGCCCAGCTGCGTACCGATGGAGCCGACCATGGAGCGGATGAACCGCTCGGTGGTGCTCATGCGGCGGGAAG
>JALVSR010000029.1 GCA_027024225.1 Hyphomicrobiales bacterium
GCTGGTATGGCTGGCGCCGAAACGCCGGGCCTCGGGGGTGGCGGACGTGATCGAGGCGGCACACCTGCGCCACGGTGTCATTTCCTGGCGTGACGGTCTGGCCAGCGCTCTCATCACCGTCGTCTCGCTGGGCTCGGGTGCCTCGGCGGGGCGCGAGGGGCCGGCGGTGCACATCGGCGCCACCATCGCCAGCCTGATCTTCCGGCCGTTTCGGCGTATTTCCGTCGCCTCGCGCCGCGTGCTCATCGGGGCGGGGGCGGCGGCGGCGGTTTCGGCCTCGTTCAACGCGCCCATCGCCGGCATGGTGTTCGCGCACGAGGTGGTGCTGGGACATTACGCGCTGTCCGCCTTCGTGCCCACGGTGCTGGCCTCCGTCGTCGGCACGCTGATCACCCGCTATCATCTGGGCGATTTCCCGGCCTTCACCCTGCCGCCACTGAAAATCAACAGCTACCTGGAAATGCCGGCCTTCGCCTTGCTGGGATTGCTGGCGGGGCTGATCGCCTACCTGTTCCTCAAGGCGGTGGAACAGGCCGACTTGCGCGCGCGTGGACTGCCCATGCCACTGTGGGCGCGGCCCGTGGCGGGGGGCGTGCTGATTGGCCTTGTGGGCGTGTTCGTGCCGGAGATCCTGGGCGTGGGGTACGAGGCCACCAGCCGCGCCCTGAACGCGGAATACACCCTGGGCTTTCTGGTGGTGCTGCTGGTGGCGAAGTTGGTGGCCACGGCCATCACGCTGGCTTCGCGCTTCGGGGGCGGGGTGTTTTCGCCCTCGTTGTTTCTCGGCGCCATGATCGGCGGCATCATGGGTCATGTCATGGGCATGATCGCACCGGGCATGGCTTCCGGCACGGGGGCCTATGCTCTGGTGGGTACCGCCGCGGTGGCGGGCGCGGTGCTGGGGGCGCCGCTTTCCACCGCGCTCATCGTGTTCGAGATGTCGCGCGACTACCGCATGACCATCGCATTGTTGTTGGCCACCTCCATTGCCTCGGTTATCATGCAGATCCTGGCGGCGCGCAGCTTCTTTCACTGGCAGTTGCAGCAGCGCGGCATCGACATCGGCTCCGGCCCGCACCGTCGCATCATGCGCACCATGACGGTGAAGGACTTCTACGAACCGCGCGAAAAGGGCAGTTCGCGCGAGGTGCCATCGCCATTCGACGAACGCCCCCTGCTGCACGTGGACGATACGCTGGAAAAGGCCCTGCGCGCCTTCAGCCGGGGCAACTTTTCGCGCCTGGCGGTGGTGGACAGGCAGGGGCGTCTTGTGGGCTGGGCCGATTACGCGCGGGCGCTGGAACGCTTCAACGACGAACTGATCACGGCGCAGGAAGAAGAGCACAATTGAAAGGGATCTGGTGAAAGGGATCCGGCGGAGAACTCGTTGCGGCGCGCGGCGGTGGGACGGCATGTCACTCCGTGTCCGCTTGCAAGCGAAGGGGTTTGACGGCAGCATGGGGGCATGGGTGAAGTGGTGGACAAGGAGGCGGAAAAACCCCGCCTGCCGAATGCGCCGGAGCGGCCCCGGGCCGGGCGGGCGGAGTCGCGCTTCTGGCCGCGGCTCATCGAGCTGGCGCTCTTGGCGACGCTGGCGGGGCTGTTGTTCGCGCTTTATGCCAATGGCTACCTAGACCGCATTTTCTCCGACGTGCTCACCACCTGGTTCTTCTTCATCATCCTGAGCATCGTCGTGGTGGTGGAGGCCTTCGCCTTCAGCGGGCGGGAGGTGGACGTTTCCTTCTGGGCCTGGCTCACCACGGGGCTTGGCATGCTGGGCACGGTGCTGGGCTTCTCGCTGGCGCTGGCGGGCATCGACATCGAGGCGCTGCAGAACCCCGCCGCGCTGACCGCGGAGATCGGCGGGTTTCTGAAAATGGTGGCCTTCGCCGTGGATACCACGCTCATTGGCCTTTCCGCCGCGCTGGTGATGGCGGCCATGGACAAGGTGCGCGAGATCCTGCACCAGCGCCCGCGCATGCGGCGTGGCGCAGACGACGGCGGCGGGGAGGGCTGAAGTCAGAATGCATAAGGAACCACCCACC
>JALVSR010000030.1 GCA_027024225.1 Hyphomicrobiales bacterium
GCCCCCCGAGAGCCCCGATACCCCCGAAATGGCCGGGACGGCGCCGGAGCTGCGCGCCGGCCTGCCGCTGGCGCAAGCACGCTTGCGGCTCGCGCGCGCCTTTCGCGCCGCCGGGCTGGATACGCCGGAGCTGGACGCACGCCTGCTGCTGCAACACGTCACTGGCCTGTCGCATGCCGTCCTGATCGCCGAGGAAACCCGCCCGCTGAGCAAAGCGGAGGCCGAACGATTGCACGAACTGGCGCAGCGCCGCCTCATCAGGCGCGAGCCCGTCTCGCGCATCATCGGCAGGCGCGCATTCTTCGGCCGTGACTTCCTCGTCACCCCGGACGTGCTCGACCCGCGCGCGGATACGGAGGTGCTGGTGGAAGCGGCCTTGAAGCTGCGTCCCCACATCGAGGCATTGCACGAGACAACCACTCCCTGGCCCGTCATCACCGACCTCGGCGCGGGCAGCGGCGCCATCATCGTCTCCCTGCTGGCGGAGTGGAAGAATGCGCGCGGGCTGGCGGTGGACATCTCGTTGCCCGCGCTGGAGGTGACGCGGGAAAACGCGCGGACGCACGACGTGGCGCAACGCCTGTTGTGCGTGCGCGGCCACTGGCTGGATGCCATCGGCGGGCCGCTGGACATGATCGTCACCAACCCGCCCTATATCACCGAGGCGGACATGCGCACCCTGCCACCGGAAGTGCGGCACGACCCCGAACTGGCGCTCGCCGGTGGCGCGGACGGGCTGGCGCCATACCGCGCCATCGCCCGCCGCGCAGGATGCGTGCTGCGCCCCGGCGGCTGGCTGCTGGCGGAAGTGGGCTCGCGCGAACAGGCCGAGGCCGCCCTCTCCCTGTTCACCGAAACAGCGGGCCTGTGCGCGGAAGAATCCATCCTGCCCGCCATCCTGCCCGACCTCGCGGGCCGCGCGCGCGCCATCGCCCTGCGCAAGCCGCTTGCGGCATGAGGCCCTGCTGCGCTACACGCTTTGCACACGTCAATCTCACGGAAAAACCGAACGCACATGGGCAAGAACAAGAAACAGAAGGCCGCGCGCCCGAAGGCGCGCCTGCCGAAGGGTTTCCGCGATATCCCCGCGGCCGAAATCGCCGCCACGCGCGAAATGCTGGCCACCGTGCGCGACGTCTATGCCTCTTATGGCTTTTCTGAGCTGGAAACGCCCTTCATCGAGTATGCCGACGCGCTGGGCAAGTTCCTGCCCGATCAGGACAGGCCCAACGAGGGCGTCTTCTCTTTCCAGGACGAGGATGAACAGTGGCTCTCGCTGCGCTATGACCTCACCGCGCCGCTGGCGCGATACGTAGCGGCCAATTACGACAAGCTGCCCAAGCCCTACCGCTCCATGCGCGCGGGCTGGGTGTTCCGCAACGAAAAGCCCGGGCCGGGGCGCTATCGCCAGTTCATGCAGTGCGATGCCGACACGGTGGGCTCCGCCAGCCCGCTGGCCGACGCGGAGGTGTGCATGATGGCCGCGGACGCCTTCGAGGCGCTGGGCATATCGCGCGGTGATTATGTTTTGCGCGTGAACAACCGCAAGATCCTCGACGGCGTGCTGGAGGGCATCGGCCAGGCCGACGAGGCCGCGCGCCTGACCATCTTGCGCGCCATCGACAAGCTGGACCGGCTGGGCCCGGAGGCCGTGCGCCAGCTGCTGGGCAAGGGGCGGCTTGACGAGTCGGGCGATTTCACGAAAGGGGCGGGCCTGGATGAGGAGCAGATCGCCCACGTCATGGCTTTCGTTGAAGCTGGCCTCGAGGGCGGCTCCCGCGCGGACGTGCTGGCGAAACTCGAAAAGCTCGTGGGCGCCTCGGAGCGCGGCAAGGAGGGCATCGAGGAGCTTGCCGAAATGGCCGCCTTTCTCGACGCCGTGGGCTATGCGGAAGACCGCATCGCCTTCGACCCGTCGGTGGTGCGCGGACTGGACTATTACACCGGCCCGGTATTCGAGGCCGAGCTGACCTTCCATGTCGAGGACGAAGAGGGCAACCGCGTGCGTTTCGGCTCCGTGGGCGGCGGCGGGCGCTATGACGACCTGGTGGCGCGCTTCACCGGGCAAAAGGTGCCGGCGACGGGCTTTTCGGTGGGCGTCTCGCGCCTTTACGCAGCGCTGGAGCACCTGAAGAAGCTGCAAGCGCAGGCCCAGCCCGCGCCGGTGGTGGTGCTGGTGATGGATCGCGACCGCGTGGCCGACTACTGGCGCATGGCGGAAGAGCTGCGCAAGGCGGGCATTTCGGCGGAAATGTACATGGGCACGTCGGGCATGAAGGCGCAGATGAAATATGCGGACAGGCGCGGCGCGCCCATTGCCGTCATCGAGGGCGAGGACGAGCGCCAGCAGGGCGTGGTGCAGCTGAAGGACCTCATCGAGGGCCGGCGCAAGGCCGCAGCCATCGCCTCGCGCCAGGAGTGGGTGGAACAACGCCCCGCGCAGGTGGCCGTGCCGCGCACGGAGCTGGTGGCGCGCGTGCGCGAGATGCTGGAAAAGCAGCGCGCGGACGCGCCCACCCCCGACAACGGCGGCGGGGAGGGCGCATGACCGCCACGCCGGACATATCCGCGCCCATCCTGCAGCTGTTCGCGCATGAAGGCTTCACGCCCGTGAACCCGCCCATCATGCAGCCGGCGGACGTGTTCCTTGAGAAATCCGGCGAGGCCATCCGCGCCCGCACCTATCTGTTCGCCGACCCGGACGGGGTGGAGGAACTGTGCCTGCGGCCAGACCTCACCGTGCCCACCTGCCGCTGGCACCTGGCGCACGCGCAAGACCCCGCGGCAGAAGCGAAATATTGCTACCTCGGCCCCGTGTTCCGCTACGACGGCCCGCGGGACGACGCCCTGCACCCGCACGAGTTTCCACAAGCCGGGCTGGAGTGGTTCGGCGCGCAGGACGCATCCGCGGCGGATGCGCAAGTGCTGGCGCTGGCGGTGCGCGCCGTGCGCGCCGCTGGATTGGAAGATTTCACCATCACCATCGGCGACGTGGGGCTGGTGCGCGCCTTGTTACAAGACATCGACATGCCGCCGCGCTGGCGCGCCCGCCTGTTGCGCCGTTTCCGCCGCCCGGCGGCCTTTCACACCACCCTGAACGAGCTGACGGGGCGCAACGGCCCACGCGAGCGCACCTCCATCAGCCCGCTCATCGACGCGCTGGCCAAGCAGCCGGACATGAGCCGCGCCATGGCGCTGGTGGAAGAAGAGCTGGACAGGCGCGGGCTGGAGCTGGTGGGTGGCCGCAGTATCGAGGAAATCGCCGCCCGCCTGCTGGAAAAGGCGCAAAACCGCGCCGCCGAGCCACTGCCGCAGGAAAAGGCCGAGCTCATCGAGAGCCTGCTGGCCGTTTCTGGCCCGCTCAAGCCCGCCATCGTGCACATTGGCAGGCTGACTGAAGCAGCCGGGCCACATCTGAAGGCGGCGTGGGAAGCCTTCGCCGCGCGGGCGGAGAACATCGCGCGCCTGCTGCCAGACGAGGTGATGTCCATGACCTTCGATGCCGGCTTCGGCCGCACCTTCGATTATTACACCGGCTTCGTCTTCCAGCTGGAGGTGGACATCCGGGGCGAGCGCCAGCCCGTCGGCGGCGGCGGGCGCTACGACGACATGCTGGCAAGCCTCGGCGGCCCTTCCGTGCCGGCGCTGGGCCTGGCCCTGCATCTGCCGCGCCTGTCCGCCGCCATCACGGCGCAGGAAGAGGAGGGGGCGGCATGAGGCTGGTGCGACTTTCAATTCGTCATTGCCGGGCTTGTCCCGGCAATCCAGGGCAGCACGCCATGGTGCTCGCGGCCCTGGATCACCCGGACAAGCCGGGTGATGACGGGAATGATCCTGTTCTGGCGGAACGGCCCGATGGCAGTGAATGATGCGAACAAGATGACGGTTCCACCCGTCCTTGGCGTGCCGAGTAAAGGGCGGCTGATGGACACCACCACCGAGCTTTTGCGGAAGGCGGGGCTGGAGCTGGTGCGCACCGGCCATTCGCGCGGCTACCGCGGCGTGCTGCGTGGGCTGGACGCCGCGCCGGAGCTGGAAGTGGCCTTTCTCTCGGCCTCCGAGATCGCCCGGCACTTGCAGGAAGGGCGCATCGCCGCTGGCATCACCGGCGAAGACCTGTTGCGCGAAACCATCCCCGAAGTGGACGCGGTGGCGAAAACCCGCCTGCCGCTGGGCTTCGGCCATGCAGACGTGGTGGTGGCGGTGCCGGAATGCTGGCTGGATGTCGCGCGCATGGCCGACCTTGAAGAGGTGGCAGCGGAATATCACGCCCGGCATGGGCGCCTGATGCGCGTGGCCACGAAATACCTGCGCCTCACGCGCCACTTTTTCACCGAGCACGGGGTGACGGCCTTCCGCACCGTGCGCTCCGCCGGCGCCACCGAGGGCGCGCCCGCCGCCGGGTTGGCCGAGCTGATCGTGGACATCACCTCCACCGGCTCCACATTGCGCGCCAATCACCTGAAGGTGCTGGATGATGGCGTCATCCTGCGCTCTGAGGCCACGCTGGCCCTGCGCAACGATGCGGCGGAACATGTGGTCATGACCGAATTGGCCGAGCGCCTTGCCACCGTTTTGTAGGGCCGTTATTAAACGAAAGCGCCTAAAAATTTAATAGTTTTGTTGCTTGTTAAACAACGTTACACAAGGGAATCTGTATGAAGCGTGGCTGGACGGGAGAATTTGTTCCCATTGTCTGGATGGGGCGCAAGGCACATAATTCGTTCCAGCACCGTTGCCGCCTAATCCTCCTTTGGAGTTCTCTTCGCCACGGCGCAAGCTGCTGGAGCAGGCCAACCATGCACTGGGGCAATTGGATAGTCTGACCACACTGCTGCCTGATGCCAGCATTTTCCTCTATTCTTACGTACGCAAGGAAGCGGTTCTCTCCTCGGAAATCGAAGGTACGCGCTCCACTCTTTCCAACTCATTGCTTTTCGAGCTGGAAGAAGCGCCCGGTATTCCTTTCGATGATGTGAAAGAAGTGTCCAACTATGTCCGGGCACTGGAACATGGAATGCGCCGTTTGCAAGAAGGTTTGCCACTGTGCAACCGATTGCTTCGTGAAATGCATGCCATCCTTTTGGATTCTGGGCGCGGTAGCGAGAAGCATCCCGGTGAGTTCCGCAACATCCAGAACTGGGTTCTGGGAGCGACAGTAGATACCGCCGTTTTCGTTCCTCCTCCGCTGGAAAGAGTCGAGGAATGCATGGCGGAGCTCGAGAAGTTCCTGAATGAAACCGATGATGAGAAGCAGCCTTATGAAACCCTCGTGAAGGCGGCATTGGCGCATGTGCAGTTCGAAACCATTCATCCTTTTGAGGATGGCAATGGCCGCCTGGGCAGAATGCTTATCGCTTTCATTCTGCATGCGGAAGGAATTCTTTCCTAGCCTCTTTTGTATCTGAGTTTGTATTTGCGGCAACACCGGCAGCAATATTTCGATTTGCTCATGCGTGTCAGATTGCAAGGTGACTGGGAAGCATGGCTGGACTTTTTCCTCACCGGCGTGCGCGACGTGGCACGAAACGCGGTTTTTACAGCCAGAAAACTTATGCAGACTTTCAGCGAGCATGAGCAAATGCTGGGCTCGGAAGGGGGAAGACAAGCGGGAACATTATTGCGTATCTTGCGTGCGATGCAGAAGCGCCCCTTGGCTTCCATTCCGTTTCTGTGCGAAGAAACGGGACTTTCCTTCCCTGCCATCAGCAAGGCCATCAACAGGCTGGAAAAAATGAAACTGGTCAGGGAAATTACGGGCCAGCAGCGTGGTCGTGTTTTTGCCTATGTGGATTATATGCACATCTTGAATGAAGGCTTGGAAGCATACCCCAATGAGCAAAATTGAAAATATGTTTTCTGGTTCTGCCCTGAAGGACAGGAAGGCGCTGGTGTTTGGTGCCTCGCGCGGGCTGGGGCGGGCTGCCGCCGAGCAGCTCGCGGCCATGGGCGCGGACGTGGTGTTGCTGGCCCGCTCCGCCGAGCGCCTGCGGCTGGTGGCCGATGAATTGCGCGAAAAATACCGCATTGCCACCACCATCGAGGCCGCCGACCTTCTGGACGAAGCCGCGCTGGCCGCCGTGCTTGGGCGCCACGCCGACACCGACCTCTTGATAACCAACTGCGGCGGCCCGCCCATCGGCCCTTACCTGCAAACCTCGCTTGAGGACTGGGACGCGGCCTACCGGCAAATCGTGCGCGCCGTGGTGCAGGCCACGCAAGCGCTGCTGCCGCACATGGCCGGGCGCCATTTTGGTCGCGTGGTCATGATCGCCTCGCGCACGGTGCAGCATCCGCTGCCGCTAATGGCCATATCCAACTCCCTGCGCAAGGCGCTGCTGGGCATTGCCGAAACCATCGCCGACGAATTCGGGGAGAAGGGCATCACGGCCAACCTCGTCTGTCCCGGCCTGACACGCACCGAGCGCATGCAGGAGGTGCTCTCCGCCCGCGCGCGCAACGCCGGCAAGCCGGAAGACGAGCTGCTGGGCGAGATGCTCAGGCCCATCGCCGCCGGGCGCGTGGGGCGACCGGAGGAAATCGCCGCCGTGGTGGGCTTTCTGTGCACGGACATGGCCGGATATATCCAGGCCCAGTGCCTGCTGGTGGACGGCGGACGCAAGCTGTGATCAGTCCGCTGCCGGCTCCATCTCCGCCAAGGCGTCCGGCGCGGGCAGGTTGTCCATGATGCCGGGGTTGAGAATGCCCCGCGGGTCGAGCTGCGCCCGCACCCGCTCCGACAACACCGCCAGGTTCTCCGGCAATGGCGGAAAAACGTGCACGATTTCCCGGTAATTTTCCGGTGCGGCGAACAGCATGGCCTGCCCGCCGTGCTCGTGCGCCAAGGCGCGCAAATGCTGCGCCGTCTTCGCCGCCACGCCGGCCTCCGGCAGCGGCAGGGAGAGCCAGATGAGCCCGCCCGCGCGGTCGATGAACAACTCCGCATGCGGCTGGCGTTTCAACAATGCTTCGGCCAGCGCCCCGCCATTGGCCGGCGCCAGGACGATGCGCCACAGCCAGCGGCCTTTCGCCTTCGTCATCAGCGGCCGCACGTCGCGCAAAGAGCGCCAGAAGACATCCCACGCCGGGCCTTCCCGCAGCTCCCACGCGCCATGCCCGCGCAGCGCCTGGCGCAACATCTCCGCCCGGCTCTTCAGCGATTGCGCGAAGCCTTCCACCCGCAGGCAGGTGAGCGTCTTGCCCTCCGGCAGGCGCGCGCCGTCAATTCCTGCGTCTTCCGGCGCATGCGCGCCAAGACTTCCGGGCAGCCAGCAGGCGGCGGAGACTTCCGCCGGGGTGGAAAGCGCCGTGGCGAAGGCCGCCACCGCGTGGCGCGCATCCTGCCCCTGGGTTATCAGCGTAATGGCGCGCTCCGGCATGGGCAGCACGCGAAAGGTCAGGCGCGTGAGCACCGCCAGCGTGCCGAAACTGCCGCACATGAGCTTGGAGAGGTCATAGCCGGTGACATTCTTCACCACCTTGCCGCCGGCCTTGAACAGCTCGCCCAGCCCGTTGACGGCCGTGAAGCCCAGCAAATGGTCGCGCACGCTCCAGCGCAAGATCTGTCGGGGTCCGGCCATGCCCACCGCCGTCATGCCGCCCAGGGTGCCCGCATCCGCGTTCACGCTTGCGCCGGCGTCGCCCGCAACGCCGCCAAAGGCCGCCAGCACCGACGCGAACTCGGGCGGCTCGAAGGCCAGCATCTGCCGGTGCTCCGCCAGCATGGCGTTGACTTCGGAAAGCGGCGTGCCGGCAAGCGCGGTAAAGACCAGCTCTTCCGGCTCGTATTCCTCCACCCCCGCCAGCGCGCTCACATCCAGCACGGCGTCGGCCTTCACCGGCGCACCCAGCGCCGCCTTCGTGTCCGCGCCACGAATGCGCAAGCGCGTGCCGTCAGCGGCGGCCTGCGCCACCGCTTTCGCCAGCGCCTGTTCCGTATCGGGTCGAATGACATTCATGGAACAAAGTTTTGCGGCAGCGCGCGAGAGAAGGCAATGCGGCAAAATCCTTCTTCTGGCAGGTGGAGAGAGTGGACGAAAACCTGCGGATGAAATCGCCGCGGCGCTCAGCCCTTCGGCTTTTCCGGCCTGCCATCCGCCAAGGGGGCCGGGGTTTTCTTGCGCTCCCCCGCCTTGCGTCCGTCTTCATCATCCAGCCCGTGCTTGAGCTTGCGCAGGATTTTCTCCTTCAGCTCCGGTTCCGGCGGCGGGTTGGCGTCCAGCGCGTGGCGCCACTGAAAGCGCGCCTCCAGCTTGCGCCCCACCTTCCAGTAGGCATCACCCAGGTGATCGTTGATGACGGCGTCAGTGGGACGCAGGCGCACGGCCTCTTCCAGCTCCTGCACGGCATCCTCATAGCGCCCCATCTTGTAGTAGGCCCAGCCCAGGCTATCGACGATGTAGCCATCGTTGGGCCGCTGCTGCACCGCCTTGCGGATCATCTCCAGCGCCTCTTCCAGCCGCTCGCCGCGTTCGATGAGCGAATAGCCGAGGTAGTTCAACACGGAGGGTTCGTCGGGTTGCAATTCCAGGGCCTGGCGGAAGTCCCTTTCCGCCTTGTCCCACATTCTCGCCCGTTCGTATGCAATGCCGCGATGGTAATACATGCGCCAGTTCTTCCGCCCCTTTTTTTCATATGCCCTGATGGCGGCTGAATAGGCCCTGGCGGCCTCCTCCCAGCGCTTCTCCACGCGCAGCACATCGCCCAACAGGGAGAATGGGCGCGACTCGTCGGGAAATTCTTTCGTCAGGCGCTGCAATTCGGCAATGGCACGCTGTTTCTGGCCCAGCTGGTGCATGATGCGCGCCATACGCAACCGCGCGGAGAGATACACCGGGTGTTGCGCTGGCACCTTGGCATAAGCCTTCAGCGCCTGGGGCAGCCGGCCAATGTTTTCTTCCACCTCGCCCAACAACATCCATGCCAGGTGCAGGTCCGGCCGCAGCTTCAGGGTCATGCGGGCGTGCAACAGGGCGGAATCGAGACTGCGTTCGTCCAGCAGCGCCGTGGTGAGCGAAAACAGCGCCTCGGCCATGCCGTCCCGCACATTGCGCACCATCGGCTCGGGCCTTTTCCGCGGAGCTTTCTTCGTCCGCTCCAGTTCGGCGCGGATCATCTCGTTTTCCGGCACTTTCTTCAGGAATTCCTCGTACAGGGCAATGGCCTCTTTCGCCCTGCCCTGTCGCCGCAGAAAGTTGCCCAGGGCGTAAACCAGGCGCATGGAGCCGGGATTGTCCGCCAGCGCCTTTTCATAAAGCGCCTTCGCCCGCATGGGCTGGCCCGCGAGGTCCGACATCAGCGCCTCGTGATAGATCTTGAAACCGACGAAGGATGGATAGGAATCAAGCGCCTTGAGGGCATCGAGCCCCCTGTTCAGGTCCGGCCTGGCCAGCCACGTCCAGGCCGCCAGCACGCCGCCGGAGAGAATCCCCAGTGGTGTGGACGCCGCCTTGGCGAAATGGCGCCGGGCACCCTCATAATCGCCACGCTCCACAGCCACCAGGCCCAGCACCATGCGCGCCAGCCTGTGCCGCGGCTGGGTGCGCACGATGCGTTTCGCCAGCTGATGCGCGCGCGTCCAGGCACCGGTGGAAATGTAAAGCGCCAGCGCATGCCGCACCAGGCCCGGGGCGTTGGCGTCCAGCCCCAGGGCGCGCTCCATCAGTTGCGCGGCCACCTCGTAGTCACGCTCCTGCAGGGCCTGCCGCGCGGCCAGGTAACTGCCCGAGGCCGTTGCGCCGATGCCGGAAAGATCGGGCAGCGATGCTTCGGTGCTCACGCGCGCGGGCGCCTGCGTGGAAAGCACCGCCGTGGCGCCCAACACACCGCCGAGCAGCATGGAAAGGGCCATCAATACCGGACGGGTGCGCATAAGCGGCGGAAAATTCGCGTTTGTGCGCTTCATGAGCGGCATCCCGTTTATCGACGTTGGCCAGCCAGATCAATGGAAAGGGCTGGAACAGAATCGTTCGTTTCATCGTTTTTCAAACATGGCAGAGCCCGCGCCGGCACGCAAATGAAGTGGTTGTCATTCCCACCGGAAAATGCTTCCTCGCGCCCGCAAGAGCGAGGGTGGCCGGCAAGGAGGAAAGCCCACGCAAGACGACCGGGGCCTCTGCGCGGCGCCGGGCCGCCGATGCGCCCCGTCTGGCGCGGCCAGCCCGCAAAACTGTGGAACAAGAGACGGAAAATCCTTGTGAAACCGGCACATGCGCTAAACTGGCGAAAGAGTCGCTGATTCGGAAGCCTCGCCGGGGAAGGAAACATCTGACGGCGGGCACGTGGCAAGGGGGCGTCACCGGAACCTCATGCGTTTTCGCAAGCTCAAACTGGCCGGCTTCAAATCGTTCGTGGAGCCCTCCGAGCTGCCCATCGAGCCGGGGCTGACCGGCATCGTCGGGCCCAATGGCTGCGGCAAGTCCAACCTGCTGGAAGCCATCCGCTGGGTCATGGGCGAAAATTCCTACAAGAGCATGCGCGCGTCCGCCATGGACGACGTGATCTTCTCCGGCTCCGCCACCCGACCGGCGCGGGCCATGGCCGAGGTGACGCTGACGCTGGACAATTCCTCCCGTAGCGCGCCGCCGCCGTGGAAAGAGCTGGACACCATCGAGGTTTCGCGCCGCATCGTGCGCGAAAAGGGCTCCACCTACCGCATCAATGGCCGCGAGGTGCGCGCGCGAGACGTGCAGCTGCTGTTCGCCGATGTCGGCACCGGCGCGCGCTCGCCCGCGCTGGTGCGCCAGGGGCGCATTTCCGAGCTCATCAACGCCAGGCCGCAGGCCCGCCGCCGCCTGCTGGAAGAGGCCGCCGGCATCGCCGGCTTGCACGCGCGCCGGCACGAGGCCGAGCTGAAGCTGAACCAGGCCGAACAGAACCTGGCGCGGCTGGATGACGTCATGCTGCAGTTGGAGCACCAGGTGAGCAGCCTGTCCCGCCAGGCGCGGCAGGCCTCCCGCTATCGCGAGCTCTCCAACAGCATCCGCGAGCATGAACATGCCTTGCTGTGGCGGCTGTGGCGAGAGGCGGCGCACAATCACACGGAAGCCGAAAACCAGGTGGCCACCGCCACGAAGGAGCAGGGCGAGGCGGCTTACCGGGCCTCGTTGCTCTCGCGCGAGCTGGAGCTGCTGCGCGAGCAGATCGCGCCTGTGCGCCGGCAGGCAGCGGAAAAGGGCGCGGCGGTGCAGCGAATCCGGCTGGAGCTTGAAGGGCTGGACAAGCAGGAACGCGCCGCCGAACGCCGCCGCCGCGAAAACGAGGAACGCATCCGCCAGACCGAGGCCGATCTTTCCCGCCTGGCGGAGGACTTGCAGGATGCCGAGACCACGCTGGCCCGGCTGAAGGAAGAGGAACGCGCGCTCGCCGCGCAAGATACCGACGCCGCCGCGCGCGAAGAGCTGGCCCGGACGCTGGCGCTGGCTCGTGCCGAGACGGCCGAATGGCAGCGCAAGCTGGACGCCGCGCGCGAGAAGCTGGCGGAACTGGCGGCGCAAGGGGGCGCGCTGCAAAGCCGCCTGCGCGAGCTGGAAAGCCGCCGCGAACGCCTGCAAGCCGAGCGCGCGCAGCAGGAACAACGCTTGCAAGCGCTGCAGGCGCAGCTGGCGCGGGCCGATCTCGCCGCCCTCGAACAACGCCTCGAACAGGCCGAACACGCCGCGCGGGAAGCCGAGGAAAAGGCCGGCGCCCTTGCCGAACGGGAACCTGAGCTGCGCGAGCGCGTGGATGCCGCGCGCACCCGCGCGCACGAGGCGCAACGCGCCGTGGACGCGCTCAAGGCGGAAATCCGCGCCATCGAGAAGATGCTGCAACCGCAGCAACAGGCCGGGGCCTCCCGCCTGGTTGACGAGCTGGAGGTGGAGGCAGGCTTCGAGAAGGCGCTGGCCGCCGCGCTGGGCGAGGACCTGGAAGCTTCGCTGGACGAGGATGCCGCCGCCCACTGGCGCGCGCTGCCAGACATCGACGATCTGCCCGCGCTGCCCGGCGAGGTGACGCCGCTTTCGCAACACGTGCGTGCGCCCGCCGCGCTGGCCCGGCGGCTGGCCGCCATCGGCGTGGTGGAAAGCGCCTTTGCCGGCCACACCCTGCAGCCAGCCCTGAAACCCGGCCAGCGGCTGGTCAGCCGCGAGGGCGACCTGTGGCGGTGGGACGGCTTCGTCGCCGCTGCCGAGGCCCCCACGGCCGCCGCGCGGCGGCTGGAAGCGCGCAACCGGCTGGCGGAGCTTCAGGCCGAGCTGGAGCGTGCCGAAAACGCGCACGAAGAAGCAGAGCGGGAGCTGGCCACCGCGCGTGAACAATTGCGGGAATTGCAGCAGAAGCTGGATAACGCCCGCCGCGCCGCGCGCGAGGCCCGCGCCGCGCGCGAGAGCGCCCGGAGCGAACTGGAGCGTCAACGCACCGCGCACGAGGGCGTGCTGCGCGAGGTGGCGGCGCTTCAGGCCACACGGGAGCGGCTGGAAAAGGAAATGAGCGCGCTGGCGGAAGAACGTGCGCAGGTAAAGGCCGCGCTGGCCAACCTGCCCGGCACGGAGGGGCTGGAGGCGGAAATCGCGCAATTGCGCCAGCGGCTGGAAGCGGCGCGGGAGAAGGAGCGCGAGGCGCACCTGGCCGTGCAGGCCGCCGAGCGCGAGGCCCGCGAACTGCAGGAGCGGAAGGAACGCATCGCGCGCGAGCGGCAAGACTGGCAGCGCCGTGCCGAGCGCGCCGCGCGGCACCGCGCGGAGCTGTCTCAGCGGCTGGAGAAGCTGCGCGAGGAACTGGCCAGCCTGCAACAGGCGCCGGATGCTTTCGCGGAAAAGCGCGAAATCTTGCGCGAACGCCTGCGCGAGGCCGAACGCGCGGCGAAGGAAGCGGCCGACGCCCAGGCCTTGGCCGAAAACGAGGTGCTGGAAAAGGAGCGTGCCTGGCGCGCGGCGGAAGAAGCGCTGGCGGAAGCGAAGGCCGCGCTGGCCGCCGCACAGGCCCATGGCCAGGCGGCGGCGGAAAGGTTGCGCGAGGTGCTGGAGCGGGTGGCCACCCGTGCCCAGTGCCGCCCGGAGCACCTGCTGGCCAAGACCGGCTGGACGGAGGAAAATTGCCCCACCCGCGAGGAGCTGGAGGCGGCCCTGGAAAAGGCCCGCGCCGCGCGCGAGCGCCTCGGCGCGGTCAATCTCCGGGCCGAGGACGAGCTGCGCGAGGCGCGGGAGGAGCTGGAAAAACTGCTGCGCGAGCGCGAGGACGTGCAGCAGGCGGTGAACAAGCTGCGCGGCGCCATTTCCAGCCTCAACCGCGAGGGGCGCAAGCGCCTACTGGAGGCCTTCGACAAGGTAAACGAGCATTTCGCCACCCTGTTCGCCACCCTGTTCGGCGGCGGCAAGGCGCATCTGGAGCTTGTCGAATCGGATGATCCGCTTAACGCGGGGCTCGAGATTTTCGCCCGTCCGCCGGGCAAGCGCCTGCAAACGCTCTCGCTACTCTCCGGCGGTGAGCAGACACTGACCGCGCTGGCGCTCATCTTCGCCGTGTTCCTGGTGAACCCCTCGCCCATCTGCGTGCTGGACGAGGTGGACGCGCCGCTGGACGAGCACAACGTGGAGCGCTTCTGCAACCTGCTGGACGACATGCTCAAGCGCGCGCCGACGGATTTTCTCATCATCACGCATCATCCGCTCACCATGTCGCGCATGCACCGCCTGTTCGGCGTGACCATGATGGAGCCGGGGGTTTCGCGCCTGGTGTCGGTGGACCTGGAAACCGCCGAACAGCTCCGCGAGGCATCCTGATACCAAACCGTATAAAGAACCACCCACCGCCCCGCGCCCCCACCCTAGTCCTTGCCTTTCACATTTCGGGGCCTGAGTGGGCGCGTGGGGCGGTTTCACCAGTCAATCTTTGTGCACGGTGGCATGATCGGCGTGATGGGCGTGGGAAGGCCGCAGCAGGCTCGTGGTTCCTGTTTTTTGCGCCTCGATCCGCCCAAAGACTCAAGCCGTCGCAAGAAACGCGCGCATTCCTTGCATGGGGGCTCGAATCCGGTCGGAAAAATCGCCGGGGCCGGCAGGAGGCGTCGCCCGCGCGGGTGCACAGGGCGCTTCAATCGTGAAAACGTCACGGCGCGGCAGAGCTTGGCTCCGCCGCGCCGTGCCTTGTTCATGGCTCAGAAAAAGGCGATGGCTCAGCCCCTGCCTTCCTCTCCGTTGCGACCGCCCTCGCTGTTTTTCGCCACGCCGACGCGGGCGGGGCGCAGCACGCGGTCGTGGTGCGTATAACCCTCCTGGATGACCTGCACCACCTTGCCGGCGTCTTCCGGGCCGGCTTCCACCTCGAACATGGCCTCGTGCACGTTCGGGTTGAAGCGCTCGCCATGCGCCGGAATGCGCTTGATGTGATGACGCTCGAAGATGTTGAGCATCTCCTTCAGCGTCATTTCCACGCCCTCCAGCAGGCTGGCCAGCAGCTCGTGCTCGTCCTTGCGCTCCTCCGGCACCGACTCGATGGCGCGAGAGAGATTGTCGCACACGTTCAGCATGTCACGCGCGAAATCGGAGGAGGCGAACTTCACCGCCTCGTCCTTCTCGCGCATCAGGCGGCGGCGGATATTTTCCTGCTCGGAGAGCGCGCGCAGATACTTGTCCTTCAGCTCGGCCACCTCGGCGCGCAGCCTTTCCAGCTCTTTTTCCATCGTCAGCTCTTCCGACGCGCTTTCGGCGGCCTGTTCCCCGGACTGGGCCATGCCTTCCGAGGTGGCGCGCGCCTCGTCCGCCTGCTGTTGCCGCTGTTGTTCCTCGCGCTGCGCCTGTTCCTTCTCGCTCATGCCTGATTGATCCTTTTTCCGTGTATGTCCCCGCAAGAGATGTTTGCCGTCCGCCTGTGCATATCTGTGTTGTGCACGTGAAAATCAAGAGAGCAGGCGCGAAACCATCCGCGCGGCGTAGTCCACCACCGGGATGATGCGCGCATAGGGCAGCCGCGTGGGGCCGATGACGCCCAGCACGCCCACCACCTCGTGCTCGGCGTCGCCATAAGGCGCGACGATGAGCGAGGAGCCGGACATGGAGAACAGCGGGTTCTCGCGCCCGATGAAGATGCGCACGCCCTCGCCCTGCTCCACCATGGAGAGCAGCTCCACCAGCGCGCGCTTTTCCTCCAGGTCCTCGAACAGTCGTTGCAGCCGCTCGAGGTCGGAGAGCAGCTCGGCATCGGCGATCAGATTGCCACGCCCGCGCACGATGAGCCGTTTGTCATCGCCGCTGCCGGACCACGTGGCCAATCCTTGCGCCACCGCCTCGGCCGCCAGCGCGTCGATCTCGCGGCGCAGGATCTCCAGCTCCTTTTGCACCCGCCCGCCCATCTCGCGCATGGACAGGCCGGAGAGGCGGTCGTTCAGAAAGGCCGCCGCACGTTGCAGGGTGGCGGTGGGCAAGTCCGCCGGCACGGTGAACACGCGGTTTTCCACCGTGCCGTCCTGCCCCACGATGATGGCCAGCGCCTTTTCCGGCTCCAGGCGCACGAATTCTATCTGGCGTATGCGCGGGTTATGCGTGGGCGTAACCACCAGCCCGGCGCAATGGGCCAGGCCGGACAGGGCGGAGGAAATCTGCTCCAGCATTGCCTCCTGCGGGGCGCTGGTGTCCACCTGCTCCAGTCGCGCATCGATGTGCGCCTTGTCTTGCGGGTTGAGCTCCGCGTTTTCCATGACGGCATCGACGAAGAAACGCAGACCCAGCTCCGTGGGCATGCGCCCGGCTGAGGTGTGCGGCGCGTGCAGCAGGCCGAGCTCCTCTAGGTCAGCCATGACATTGCGGATGGAGGCGGGAGAGAGGTTGAAACCGCCCTTGCGCGAAAGCGTGCGCGAGCCCACCGGCGCGCCGGTTTCGAGATACAGGTCGACAAGCTGGCGGAAGATTTCTCGCGCACGTTCATCCAGCTCCGCCAGCGAGCCGATGGCCGGTGTGTGCGGATTCTGTCCCATGGAGCGTGTGTTGGCCATTTTCACGCGTTGGTCAAGCCGTTGTGGAACATTCCCGTTCCACCGCGCAAGGCCAGGATGCAAGGATGCCATCCACCGCCCCATGCCCTCGCCCATCCTCAGATCGTTCAGAGCAAGGGGTTGGGCGGGGCGCGGAGCGATGTTGCCCAAGTCGTCACTTTTCACCAGCACAATATGGGGGCTTGGGCAAGGGATTGAAGAGGCGCTATAAATGCATCCGAGGCTGCAGGAATCAGCCCTTAACCTCCAGGCAAGGCGGCGCAATGGAACATCCCTTCATCGCATACTGGTACTTTCACCTGCCGAATTTCGTGCTGGCGGCGATGTTCTGGACGCTGCTGGGGCGGTTCGTGCTGTCGCTGTTCGTGCCGGAAAACTGGGACAACTACATCTGGCGCGCCTTCGTGCGCATTACCGAGCCGGTGGTCAGGCCGGTGCGCTTTCTCACGCCGCACATCGTGCCGCCGCGCATGGTGCTGTTGCTGGCGGCGGTGTGGGTGTTCTTCCTGCGGCTGGTTCTGTTCGTGGTGCTGGCGGCGCAAGGGATGGCGCCGGTTATCGCACCCGCCGGATGAGGCCGGCGGGCGGCGGGCGCGCGTTTCAGGCTTCGCCCCCTGCCTCGTCCTCGTCCTCGTCCACCTCGTCCAGCGGGCCGGAATAGGCCGGCAGGATGCGCGAGGTGGCGTCTCCCTTCGGCCGGTGCTCGTCCAGCCGCTCGCCGGTGGCGACATAGTAGACGCTTTCGGCGATGTTGGTGACATGGTCGCCGATACGCTCCAGATTGCGCGCGCCGAACAGCAGATGGGCGCACAGGCCGATGGTGCGCGGATCTTCCATCATGTAGGTGAGCAGCTCGCGGAACAGGGAGCTGTAGGCGGCGTCCACCTCCTCGTCATGACGCCAAATCTCCACCGCCAGATCGGCGTCCTTCTTCTCGTAGGCCTGAAGAATGCCGCGCAGCTGGGCCAGCACCAGCTTGCCCATGCGCTTGAGGTTTTTCTTCACGGGCTTGGGCGGTTTCTCCTGCGCCAGCGTGATGACGCGCCGGGCGATGTTCTTGGCCAGGTCGCCGATGCGCTCCAGCTCGTGCGCCACCTTGATGGCCGCCACCACGGCGCGCAGGTCGTTGGCCAGTGGCTGGCGGCGGGCAATGAGCTGAATGGCGCGTTCCTCGATCTGGTGCTCGAGCTGATCCACCTCCCTGTCCTTGAGAATGGTCTGCTCGGCCAGCTCGGGATTGCGCTTGCGCAAGGCCACCAGCGCGTTTTCCAGCTCGTCCGCCGCCAGATGGCCCATGCGGATGATGTCGCCTTCCAGCTCCTGCAATTCGCGATCGAACGCCTTGACGATGTGACTGTTGGCCATGTTCCTCTCGTCGCCTCGAGTGTTCCGTTCCCCACTTCCCCTCGGCGCCTTCCGGCGGCGCTGGTCAGCCATAACGGCCGGTGATGTAGTCCTGCGTCTGCTTCTCGCGCGGGGCGGTGAAAATCTGCTCCGTCGGCCCCTCCTCGATCAGCCGGCCCAAGTGGAAGAAGGCCGTGCGGTCGGACACGCGGGCGGCCTGCTGCATGGAGTGGGTGACGATGACGATACAATAGTTTTCCTTCAGCTCGTCGATCAGTTCCTCGATGCGGGCGGTGGCGATGGGATCCAGCGCGGAAGCCGGCTCGTCCATCAGTATCACCTCGGGGCGCGTGGCGATGGCCCGCGCGATGCACAGGCGCTGCTGCTGACCACCCGAGAGCCCCGTGCCCGGTGCGTCGAGGCGGTCTTTCACTTCGTCCCAAAGGGCCGCCTTGCGCAGCGACGTTTCCACGATCTCGTCCAGCTCCGTCTTGTCTCTCGCCAGGCCGTGAATGCGCGGGCCATAGGCCACGTTCTCGTAGATGGATTTGGGGAACGGGTTGGGTTTCTGAAAGACCATGCCCACGCGCGCGCGCAGCAGCACCGGGTCGATGTCGCCTGAGTAGATGTCCTCGCCGTCGAGCAGGAAGGTGCCTTCCACGCGGCAGATGTCGATGAGATCGTTCATGCGGTTGAGACAGCGCAAATAGGTGGACTTGCCGCAGCCCGACGGGCCGATGAGGGCCATCACCGAACGATCGGGGATGTCCAGCGAGACGTCGAAGATGGCCTGTTTCTCGCCGTAGAAGACGTTCACGTTGCGGGTGATGAACTTGCACTTGTGACCGCAGACGGGCGAGGTGGGCCTGGACTTGTCCTCGCCTGCGGGCGTGGCGGCGGCCCTCTCTTGCGCCGCCTCGGCGGTCTCGATCGTGATGTCCCGGTTTTCCGTCATGCGTCCATGTTCCAGTTTGTTCGGTCCGGCCCCCTTGCCGCCGGTTTCACCACTTGGTTGAATAGCGCTGGCGCAGCCATATGGCCAGAGCGTTCATGGCCAGCAGGAAGCCCAGCAGCACCAGGATGGCCGCGGCCGTGCGCGAAACGAAACCACGCTCGGGGCTGTCCGCCCAGGAATAGATCTGCGTCGGCAGGGCCGTGGCCGGTTCGGTAAGCCCCATGTTGGAAATGTCGGGGATGAAGGCGTTCATGCCCACCAGCAGCAGCGGCGCGGTTTCGCCCAGCGCCTGCGCCATGCCGATGATGGCGCCGGTGAGAATGCCCGGCATGGCCACGGGCAGCACGTGGTGAAACACCATCTGGTGATGCGATGCGCCCACGCCCAGCGCCGCCTCGCGCAAGGATGGCGGCACGGCCTTCAGCGCGGCGCGGGTGGCGATGATGATGGTGGGCAGGGTCATGAGCGAGAGCACCATGCCACCCACCAGCGGGGTGGAGCGCGGCACGCCGAAAAAGCCGATGAACAGCGACAGCCCCAGCAGGCCGAACACCACCGAGGGCACGGCGGCGAGATTGTTGATGTTGATTTCCACGAAGTCGGTGAAGCGGTTCTTCGGCGCGAATTCCTCGAGGTAAATGGCCGCCAGGATGCCGGTGGGAAAGGAGATGAGAAAGGTCACCAGCAGGGTGAGGAACGAGCCCACGATGGCGCCCGCCAGCCCCGCGGCCTCCGGCAGGCGCGAGTCGGCGTTGAAGAACAGGCCCCAGTTGAAGGGCAGGTGCACGCGCTTTTGCTCCTTCAGCACGCGGAAGGCCCGCACCACCTCCGGCCCGCCGAGCTTCGGGTTTGGCCGTTTGCGCTCGCCCCGCACGATGTATTCCGGTATCAGCCCCTTGTTGAACTGGTCATAGGGGTCGGAGGCCAGCACGTCGAAAGGAATGATGCGGCCCACGAGGTGCGGGTTTTCCATCACGTGGTCGCGCAGGGCGTAGGGCGCGCTGCGCGAGACGATTTTGAGCACCTTGCGCCTGAGCTTGCGGTTCTTGCGCATGTCTTCGGGCAGGGCGCGCAACAGGCCCTCCTTCACGATCTTGCGCCAGTTGCCGCGGCGCATGTTCTGCGGCTTCACCAGCTCCGGCTTCAGGTCGAACTCCAGCGTAATGAAGGTCTGGCGAAAGGCCGGCAGGCCGGACTTGAGCAGTGAACCGACGAGGATGGAAAGCAGCCCCGCCGCCAGCACGATGGCGGCCAGGCCGATGAACTTCATGCGTCGGTTGGCGGCGTGGCGGCGGCGCAGGCGCGCGAGCATTTGCGGGCTGTGCCAGTCGATGCGGCCATTGGGACCGGCGGCGCCACCTTCCGAAGCGCCCTGTTTCTCCGCCCGGTCCCGCGCCTCATGCGCCCTGTTGTGCGTGCGATCAGTCATATTGCTCCCGGTACTTGCGCACGATGTGCATGGACAGCATGTTCAGCGCCAGGGTGATGAGGAACAGCACAAAGCCCAGCGCGAACGCCGCCAGCGTCTTGGGGTTGTCGAACTCGGTATCGCCGATGAGCAGGGTGACGATCTGCACCGTCACCGTGGTGACGGCCTCGAAGGGATTGAGCGTGAGCGTGGCGATGATGCCGGCGGCCATGACCACGATCATGGTCTCTCCAATGGCGCGCGAGGCCGCCAGCAGCACGCCCGCCATGATGCCCGGCAGGGCGGCGGGCAAGAGCACGTAGCGGATGGTTTCCGCGCGCGTGGCGCCCAGCCCGATGGAGCCCTCGCGCAGGGCATTGGGCACGGCGGCCAGCGCATCGTCGGACAGGGAGGAGATGAAGGGAATGAGCATGATGCCCATGACCAGCCCGGCCGCCAGCGCGCTGTTGGGCGCGGTGGGAATGCCCAGTGCATCGCCAAAATGCTTGATGGCCGGAGCAACGGTGAGGATGGCGAAGAAGCCATAGACCACCGTGGGAATGCCGGCCAGGAACTCCAGCAGCGGCTTGGCGAAAGCGCGGAAGCGCGAGGAGGCGTATTCCACGAGATAGATGGCCGAAAGCAACCCCACCGGCACGGCAAACCCCAGCGCGATGGCGGAAATGAGCAGCGTGCCGGCGAACACCGGAATCATGCCGAAGGCGCCGGAGGAGGCCACCTGGTCTGGCCGGATGGCGATTTGCGGCTCCCAGCGCAGGCCGAAGACGAACTCGGTGAGCGGCACCATGGTGAAAAAGCGCATGGTCTCGAAAATGAGTGAAAGCACGATGCCCACCGTGGTGAGAATGGCGATGGAAGCGCACACCAGCATGAGCCAGGTGAAGGCGCGCTCCACGGCCCTGCGCGCGCGGAAGGTGGGCGACAGCCGGCGCCAGGCGAAGGCCATGCCGGCCAGCGCCACCGCCAACGACAGCGCCAGCGCCGCCATGTTGGCGATGGCCCGCCAGCGCAGCAGGCGCCGCACGGCCTCGGCCACGTAGGGCGCCGGTTCTCCGGGCAGCGGGTTGCCGGCGGCGCGGGTCTTGATCTCGTTCAGCAGCACGGCGCGGGCGTTCTCGTCCAGCCCCTGCACCACGTCCTGCGGCAGGGAGGCGAGCAATAGCGCATCCAGCAGCGGCCCCTGAATGGCTACCCACAAAAGAAGCAGTAGCAGGGCGGGCACGCCCGTCCAGATGGCCACGTAGAGACCGTGATAAACGGGGCGGGAATGCAGCCGGTCATGATGGCCCGATGAGCGCAGCTCGATCTCTCGCGCGCGTTTGCGCGCCAGCCACCAGCCTACCGCGGCCACCGCCAGCACCAGCAATGTCGCCAACAGGATCATGTGCGTCCCCATGCCCTTGCGCGAAGAATGAGGCAGACGGGCCGCCCCTCTCTCGTGTGGCCTTCATGCCTTCGCGCGTCCCTGTTGCGCCTTCATTACAACAGGAAGCGTATCCTGGGCAAAGGGCGCGGGCGACGCTTGTGCATATCGTCCACGGGATTTTTCGCCGCAGGCGCGCTGCAAGAACGGCATTCCGGCCATTTCGACGGCTGCGGCGCCTATTTCCTGAAGCGCTCGATCGGCGCGCCTTTCAGCGCCGCCTCGCGCACCTTCTGGCGCTCGGCCTCCGGCAGCGGCACCAGCCCGCGCTCCACCAGATAGCCATCGGGGCCGATGGCCTCCTCGGAGACGAACTCGGCGATGTATTCGTTCATGCCGGGCACAAAGCGCCGGTGCGGATTCTTGATGTAAAAGAACAGCGGACGCGAAAGGCCATATGTTCCATCGGCAATGGTTTCGATGGAGGGGTCCACTCCATTTATCTTGACGGGCTTGAGCTTGTCCTCGTTCTCGTAGAGGAAGGAATAGCCGAAAATGCCCATCGCCTCGGTGTCGGCCATGAGCTTTTGCACGATGATGTTGTCGTTTTCGCCCGATTCGATGAAGGGCCCGTCGGTGCGCATGGCGGAGCAATGCTCCTTCATGTATTGCTTGAAGGCCTTCGGGTCGGCCGCAAGTTCTGCCTTCTTGGCCTTCCAGAAGGGCAACAGCCCTTTCTTGCACACCTCATGGAACACCAGCTCGACGAAGGCGTCGCGCGTGCCGGAGGTGGGCGGGGGGCCATAAACGCGGATGGGCATCTCGGGCAGGTTCGGGTCGATGTCGCGCCACATGGAATAGGGGTTGGGCACCAGCCTGCCTTCCTGCGGCACTTCCTTGGCCAGGGCGAGATAAAGCTGCACCTTGGACAGATCCATGTCCGGCGCATCCAGCGCATGGGCGATGGTGAGGCCGTCGTAGCCGAACATCACCTCGGTCACGTCGGTGACGCCATTCTGGGCGCACATCTCCCACTCGGACTTCTTCATGGCGCGGGAGGCGTTGGTGATGTCGGGGTGCTGCTCGCCCACGCCCTTGCAGAAGATCTTCATGCCGCCGCCGGTGCCGGTGGATTCCAGCACGGGCGCGCGATGGCCCGTCTTCTGGGCGAATTCCTCCGCCACCGCCTGCGCGTAGGGATAAACGGTGGAGGAGCCGACGATCTTGAGATGATCCCGCGCCTGGGCACCGGAAACGAAGGTGAAGGCGGTGCCGATGGCAAGACCGAGAACGGCGAGAGACTTGCGCCACATGATGATGCTCCGTGCTTTCTTTCGCTTCCTCACGTTCGCATCTATGGCGCGTGAGGCAAGCAAAATCAATCGGTCACTCTGCCGCTGAATGATAGGGGTAGGTTTTCCAATGGGGGCGATAGTCTTCCGTGGCTTCCAGCCCCCAGCATTCCCACCCGGGGCGCCGTCCACGCGCGAAAAGCTCTAGGTAAGGGCCCGGACTGCAAGCCTCGATAATTGCATATTGCTCATCAGGTTTGCGCGAATGTTCGCGCTTGCGGGCCGCGATGAAATTGACCTGACTGCGACCAGGAGGCAGTGTGCGCATATTTTTTCCGCGCACACCAAAAAGCAGCAACTCCGTAACATTGCGAAAATAAAATCCCACTCCCCTTCCGTCAGGCCCGCCATCCTTGCGGATCTTTTCCCAAACTATGTTGGTTTTATAGGTAAATCCCCATGCCTCCATGACCTTCAGCCCTTCCGGGAGAAGGGCATTCGGCACCCATAAATACAAATGCGACTTGTCGGCAGCAATTTCCTGCACGGGAAGCGCGCAAATCTCTTCCACGGGTAATGTGCAATACCTGCTCAAACGCCGATGTTCTGGCGCCACCTTGCCGGTGCGATTTTGAAATCGCCATGGAGGATCTGCCAAAATTGTGGTGAATTTCCGCCCACCGGCAAATTCCAGCAAGGCATTGGCTGTATCGAAATCATTCGCTGTCGTCATCGACATATGCCTCCTTTTTGATGCCAAAAACGACAACGGGGCACCCGCCACCACCGCCGCCTTCCAGGCGAGGTATCAACTTCCTCAAATGTGTCGTGGAATTTCCGTAGCTTTTTCCCTTGCCTAGATCATTGAAAATTTCCTGTAGCTCCGAACATCTGGTGATAATGACACCGACATCTATAGCGCGCAGCTCAAACAGGAGGCGAAAATTGTTCAAATCCCTGTCATAGAAAGGATCCTTGTTATTCCACTCAACTTCCAAGGCAACTCTGTTTTTGTAGCAATCAACTTTGTGTGTTGGAGAAGCATGCTCCACGCCATCAATGACGATTTTCGTGTCAAATGCTTTTTCTTTCCAGCCAAGCGCCTCGAAATGAGAATCCAGTTTGCCGGCAATTGGAGACTTGCTTCCCCCAGCCTTCATGATGTCACTTTTAAGGAGTTTGAAGCTCGATAAAACCTCAATGATGTCATTCCATTCATCAGGGTGTGCCATTCGCAATACGGCAAGCCCATTGCGCCATTCCAATACTTCATATTTCCTCGTGATAATATCTGGCAGGTCAGGCACTTCCCTATCTCCGAATCTGCTGCCTGAAAGCGATTATACAAACTTGAAAGAACTCAAAAACCCGCCACTGACAGCTTTCCCCTTTGGGAGGGGACTTTATGAACAATGCGTCGCAAGCACGTCAGTTGGGGCGGCGGATGAGGGGCTTTTGCGGCTTGGCGTCGGGCGGGCGCAGATAGAGCGGCTCGGGCGGCTCGGTGGGCATGGGCTCCACCGGCGAATGGAGGGCGACGATGGCGGCATCGGGCAGCGGGTCGGCATCGGCCGCGATGCGCCCCTTGCTCTCGTCCACCAGCAGACCCGCGCCGGTGCCCACCAGCAGGCAGGGGCCGGGCGGCATGTGGGCGGCGGCCTCGCGCAATGGCGTGAGCTGCGCCTCCGTCAGCGGCTCGAAGTCGGCGTCGAACGTCTGCATGTAGACTTCCTCGCGCCTGGCGTCGATGATGACGGCGATGGGCAGGCGCTCGGGGTTGTGCGCGACATTGCGCGCGATGGCCTCCAGCGTGGTCATGGAGGTGATGGGAATTTCCAGCGTGGCGGCCAGCGCGCGGGCAAAGGAAAGGCCGATGCGCACGCCGGTGAAGGAACCGGGGCCGCGCGTGGTGGCCACCACGGCGAGCGTATCATAGGGGTCGCCCACCTCCATCATCACGGCATCCACCATGTCGGGCAGCACCTCGGCCTGGCCACGCTCCATGACCTCGCGGCGGTGGCTGAGCACCTCGCCGCTGGCGCGGTTTGCCAGCGCCACGGAACAGGCCTGCAGGGACGTGTCCATGCCAAGCACCAGCATCGTCTATCCTCCCGTTCCCGCCGCCCGTTCTCCACCGTCTTGCCATAGGGATATCCGGTAATCCGAATGCCCCGGAAGACATTTTCACCCTCGTCATTCCCGCGCAAGCGGGAATCCAGCAGGAACGCTCTCTGGATCCCCGCTTTCGCGGGGATGACGGCAAGGGGCGCCACGTTCCCCGACTCGTTCCGGGCAGCCTACAGGATTTCGGCCAATTCCTCAAAGTCCGGCCGCGGGCTGCGCGGGAACAGCGAGGCCGGGTCACCATAGCCCATGGCGCAGATGAAATTGGACTTCCATTTCGGCCGGTCGGCGAAGAACTCCCTGTCCACGCCCTCGTTGTCGAAGCCGGACATGGGCCCGCAGTCCAGGCCCAAGGCGCGCGCGGCGATGAGAAAATAGGCCGCCTGCAGGGTGCCGTTGCGAAAGGCCGTTTCCTCGATGAGCTTGTCGTTGCCGACGAACCAGCTCTTCGCGTCCGTGTGCGGGAAGTATTTCGGCAGGCGCTCGTAGAACTCCAGATCGTGCGCGAAAATGGCCACCACCGGCGCGGTCATGGCCTTGTGCACGTTGCCCTCCATCAGGTGGGGCTTCAGGCGCTCCTTGGCCTCCTTAGACTTCAGGAACAGGATGCGGATGGGCTGGCAGTTGGCCGATGTGGGACCCATTTTCATGAGATCCACCACCTGGCGCAGGCATTCGTCCGACACCGGCTTGTCCAGCCAGCCGTTGTAGCTGCGCGCATCAAGGAAAATCTGGCGCAGCGCGGCTTCATCGATGGGATCGCCGCAAGCATCCCAGGCCATGTCGGTGCCCTCCCCTTCCTGTTTTTCCCCTTGACCTTTTCGTTGCCGCATGACCGGTCACACCGGCCTGCTCACACCTGCTGCACTTCCTGCACCTGTGGCACGAAGTGGCGCAGCAGGTTCTCAACACCCTGTTTCAGCGTGGCGGTGGCCGACGGGCAGCCGGAGCAGGCGCCGACCATCTGCAGGTAAACCACGCCGTCCTTGTAACCCTGGAAGGTGATGTCGCCGCCGTCCTGCGCCACGGCCGGGCGCACGCGGGTGTCCAGCACCTCCTTGATACGGCTCACGATCTCGGCGTCTTTCTCGTCGTAGAACTCCTTCGCCTCGGCCGCCGCGCCCTCCAGCACTGGCTCGCCGGAGAGATAATGTTCCATGATGGCGCCCAGCACGGCGGGCTTCAACGTGGCCCAGTCGGCCTCGTCGGTCTTGCTCACGGCGATGAAGTCAGAGCCCAGGAACACGCCGGTGACATCGCCCAGTGCGAACAGCCGGCGCGCCAGCGGCGAAGCGCCCTCGGCCTCTTTCGCGCTCCTGAAATCGCGCGGCGGGCCGGACACCACCGGCTGGCCGGGCAGGAACTTCAGCGTGTTGGGATTGGGGGTCGCTTCGGTCTGGATCAGCATGGCTTGAACTCTCGTTGGCGGTGTTGATGTGTCTGTGCGTGCGTTCGTCCGTTCGTTCGTCTGCCGTCCGCGACAATGCAGTGGACGTCGGAAGCGGACGCGATTACATTCCGTGTGCCTCATGTATCGCCACGTGGGCGGCGGCGCAAGCGGTCCGGGCCAATATCACGCGCCCTTGCGCCATCGTGCCTCACAGATGGAAGCGCAAGAACCTGTCCGCAAGCCTCTTTTCGCCCCTCGGGCAGCGGCGCGGGCGGTGCGACATGGAGAACCCGCGCGGGAGTTTACAGCGTGCGGCGGAGCGATTATCTATGGGGCTGTCGCAACATGACGCGCACAAGCGGGCGTAGCTCAGTTGGTAGAGCACGAGCTTCCCAAGCTCGGTGTCGCGGGTTCGATTCCCGTCGCCCGCTCCACCCTTCCGAGAGCCCTTTCAGAAAACATCCTCACGGCCCGGACCGGGCAGTTTCCGGCGGCGGCAGGTAAAGCCCGAGCCATTCAGGCGCAAGGCAGGTTTCGTCGTCGCACGCCTGCACCTGCAGCCGCAACACCACGGGCACGCGCATGCGGGTGGGCAATGTCACGCGGCCGGTGATGTCGAAGGCGCCCTCCAGCAGCTTCAGCGGCTTGCCGGAAAAGGCCAGCGCGCGCGTAATCGGCTTGGGATACCGCACCTCCGCCAGCAACGCTCCTTTCGGACGCAACAATTCCAGCCGGGTGGGGATGAGGTTTTCATCATCCGGTTCGGGCGCCTGCACGTGCCAGCCTTCGGCGATGCGCACCCTGACGGCGAAGCGCCTCTCGGCGACATCCACCCAGCGCGCGAAGGCCCGCAGGTGACTGTTCGCGGCGTATTGCACGGGCGTGTCATCGCCGCGGAGGAAGATATCCGCCGCGCGCAGGGCGCTCACGTGCGCAAGCGGCTTTTCCAGCGCTTTCGCGAGCACGCTGGAGAGCGTGCCTTCGGCCAGCACGCGCCATTCGTCCTCGCCGGTGCGCGCGGCCAGCCGCAGCAGGTTCAGCGCCATCACGGCGTCCGCCGCCGGCAGGGTGCGGTCGGCCGGGGGCGGCAGGCGGGCGAAGCCGGTGCGCGCGGACGCGAACCACCAGCGGCCCGATCGTTCATCCAGGAAACGCTGCGTCGCCTCCCGCGCCAGCCGCTTCGCCTGTTCCAGCCAATCCGCGTCGGACCGCCAGTCATGCAAGGCCAGCAGAGCATCGATGAGGTAGGCGTAATCCTGCAGCGTGGCCCGCCCATGGGCCGCGCCGCGCAGCCAGTAGCGCGCCAGGCCGTCCGACGTGCGCAGCCTGCGCAGGATCAAATGCGCCGCCCGCGCCGCCGCCTCGCCGTGGTCTGCCCTGTCCCATTGCAGCGCGGCGCGGGCCAGCGCGCCGATCATCAGTCCGTTCCAGCCGGTGATGGCCTTCTCGTCGCGCGCGTGGCGGGGGCGGCTTACCAACGCCTTGCGCAAGGTGGCCAAAACCCGTTGCAGTCGCTGCCGCTCGGCCGGGTTTTCCAACGCCACGTCCTGCGAGTGCGCCACCACGTGGCCGGTCAGCGCGCCCTCGGTGACAATGCCGAATTTCGCCTCTGCCCACTTGGCGTCTTCCGCCCCCAGCAGGGCGCGCAGCTCTTCCGGCGTGAACAGGAAGCGCCCGCCCTCGCGGCCATCGGGCGTGTGGGCGCCCAGGCTGGCGGCGAAGGCGCCGTTGGCCAGGCGCAGCTGCGCGAGCGCGAAGTCCAGCGTTTCCAGCGCGCGGCGCTTCAACCGGATATCGCCGGAAAGGCGCCAGCCGGCACGCAGCGCATCGGCCATGAGCGCCTGGTCGTAGAGCATCTTTTCGAAATGCGGGATGTGCCAGGCGGCATCGGTGGCGTAACGGAAAAAGCCGCCTTCCAGGTGGTCATACACGCTGCCGCGCGTGACGTGCCGCAACGTGTTCAACAAGGCGGTGCGGGCGGACAAGTCATGGTGCGCCAGCGCGGCGCGGGCCAGCAGCATCAGCAGTGGCTGGCGGAAATGCTTCGGCGTGCCGTCCAGCCCGCCATGAAACGGGTCGAAGCGCGCCGCCAGCATGTGCACGATCCGCAGGAAGCGCTCCCGTGTGAGGCTTTCCAGCGCGGCCTTCGCCCTGCCCTGGCGCTGGAGGTATTCACGCACGGCTTGCGCGATCTTGCGAGCACTGGCGCGCAGTTCCCGCGGGTTTTCGCGCCAGCGGGCGGCCACCTGCTCCAGCAGGCGAATGAAACGTTCGCGCGGAAGATATCCTTCGGCGTGAAACGGCTCCAGTTCGGGCGTGAGAAAAACATGGTTGGGCCAGCCGGCCACGCCGCGCAGGGCGGCGGACACAGCCATGTAAAGCTCATCCACGTCGGCTTGGGCCTCCCTGTCCACCAGCACGGGCACGAAGTGCTCGTTCAGCAGCTTCGCCACCTCCGGGTCGCGGTAGTTCTCCCGCTGCATGACATCGCACCAGTAACAGGCGAGATACCCCACCGACAGGAACACGGGCACGTTGCGCCCTTTTGCCTCCTCGAAGGCGGCACGTCCCCAGGGGCGCCAGCGCACGGCATCGGACGCATGATGGCGCAGGTAGGGCGACGGCGCGTTGGCGAGGGCGGGATTCGGCACTTGCTGAACGATCCGCTCGGAAGCGCTGAGGCCGGCGCCAAGGGCGAGCACCAAAAACACCAGCGCCGACAGGAACGCCCGCATGCCCATGCGCCTTGTCCGGGGGCGCGATGGTGCAACGTGCATCAAGTTTGCCCAATGCATTGTTTCTCCGACCGGGAAAGGCTAGATTGTGGCGATCTCCGAATATGTCACGGAGTGCGTGAGGTTGTTCAACGTGCATGACATGCTTGCACATGGCAAGACAGGGCGCAAAACACCTCTCCGTTACGTGATGGCGGTGCTTGGCGCGTTGGGCCTGTCGGGCTGTGCACAGCCTGGCGGCGACGATCCCTGGTTGTCCCTCGCCAATCCGCAAAACGCCTCTCATGGTGAAATCGCCACCCGAAACGGCGAACCGCCCTCGCACCCCGCGGGAGCCGCCGACATGGCACGGCCGGGAGCTTCACCATCCGCTCCCGGGACCACGAGCGGGGCCTTGCACGATCCACGCACGGCACTCCTGACGCCCGGATCCGGCAAGAAGGCGCAAAGGCCGGCGCCACGACCGCAGACCTCTGATGGAAAAAGCGCTCACGGCCCACAGACGGGCCTCTCCTCGTTGGCCAGGCTGAAGCGCAGGCTCGACGCCGCCTTCACCCCTTCTGTTCCCAGCCCGGAGGAACGGCAACGACTGGGCGATATGCTTGCGAAAAAGGTGCTGTCCAACGCCCGCCTTGCCAGGGATGCGGCCTTGCAAAAGCGCATCGGGGGCATCGTGCACAGGCTGGCGGCGGCGGCGCGCAAAGAAAACGCCTGGCCACGGCGCTGGCACGTGCATGTCATCGACGATCCCCGGGCCGATGCCTTCACCTCCGGCGGCGGACATCTGTTCATCACCACCGGCATGGTCGAATTGTTGCAGACGGATGAACGGCTGGCCACGGTGCTGGCGCATGAAATGGCGCACAATCTGCTGCGGCATGTGTGGGAAGCACGCAAAAAGAAGGAAATGGCGCGCAAGGCGCATGAGTTTTCCCACGAGGTGCTGGCCAGAAAGTGGCGCATGCCCTGGCTTGGCAAGTCGGTGTCGTTCGTAGTCAACACGTCGTTGAACACCTATTCCCGCCAACAGGAATATGATGCCGATGCGGAAGGACTGCACCTGCTCATTCGGGCGGGCTATCCGCCGCGTGCGGCCCTGGAGACGTTCGATTTTCTGAAGCGGCATTTTCACCAGGGGGGCGCCCTGGAAAACTTTTTCTACGACCATCATCCGTTGTATGAACGGCGACGCTGGTATCTGGCCAATCGCATCCGCGCCCATTACCGGGCCGAAGCCGGCCTGCCGCCGGTGCGTCGCGCCAATTGGCGCAGGGGCCGCTAAGGATATTGACGGGGGTGGCGACAGCGTGGCGAGTACGATTGTCTATCAAATGGGAGAACGGGCATGAAATTCTGGCGGAAGCCCATGGCCGGCATGGCGTATGTCCTCGCGCTGCTGGCGTTGGCCTGGACAGCGGCCGGCATGGCGCTGGCGGAAACGAGAAACGCGGGCGCGCGGGCCGGATTGTTCGACTATTACGTGTTGGCGCTTTCCTGGTCGCCCACCTATTGCCTGGAAAAGGGCTTCAGGCGTCGCGACCCGCAGTGCGCGCCAGGCAGGATGAAGGGCTTCGTGGTGCACGGGTTGTGGCCACAGTTTCGCAAGGGCTGGCCCGGCAAATGCCGCACCCGATATCGCTTCGTGCCCGATTCCGTCATTCGGGAAGTGCTGGACGTCATGCCCTCCAAGGGGCTGGTAATACATGAATGGCGCAAGCACGGCACCTGCTCCGGACTGTCGCCGAAGGCCTATTTCGCCTTCACCGAAAAGCTGTTCCGCATGATCGCCATTCCGCCGGCCTATGTGCGCCCCGCGCGGGCGCTGAAGCGTTCGCCGGAACAGATCCGCAAGGAATTCGCCGAAGCCAACCGGGCGAAGGGCTTCACGAAGGACAGCTTCGCCGTCATCTGCTCCGGCCGTGGGCGGGGCGAGGCCCTGTTGCGCGAGCTGCGCGTGTGCTTCACGCCGCTTGGGCGTCCTTCCCGCTGCGGACAGAACGAACGGCGGGCACAATGTCGGGCGCGGGTGGTGGTTATTCCGCCAGTGCGGTAAGGCCGCAGGCGCCCTTTGCCGGGCCTTGGCAACCATGCGCCATGAAACTGCCCGCCATGCACAAAATGCGGCTTGCAAAGTCGCATTGGGTGGACTAGATAGGCACCGTTCGCAGGCTATGCAGTCGGGTTGGGCTGTGTCTGGCGAACACCATGAAGGCGCCGGTAGCTCAGCTGGATAGAGCACCAGACTACGAATCTGGGGGTCGGGGGTTCAAATCCTCCCCGGCGCGCCATTTTTTCCGAATTATATCAAAGGCTTGTCGAATTGAGGCTTGGGCTCGCCTTTTTCCGAAGCGTTCTGGGGCACCACCGGGGCACCACCATATGAAGGTTCATCTCATGAGGATTGTCTTTTTTGCAGGCGAGCTTTCCCCGGATCATAGACATAGTCGGCGATGCTGCCATCGCGGATGCGCTCCACGGCCTCCTCGATAACGAACAAGGGCACCAGAAACCATTCGCGCGGATGCACCGTTTTGCCAAACCTGTCCCTGATTTCAATGTCCACCCGCGCCGGTGCAAAAACGCGGTGAATGATCTCCTCGAGCCGCCGTGGATTGATGTTTGCCAGCTTCCAGCTCGCCACCAGCTCCACGTCCGCCAGCAGGAAGGTGGGGTCGTCCTTTGCACCTGCCAGCCGCTGCCGCACATCGCCGGTGGTTACGCCAATCTTGTGCAACAGGTCGCCGTATTCCTTCACCAGCGGCAGGTCAGCCTTGCTGCGCACTACGTATATCGTGCCAGTTTCGGTATCTCCATCTTCCTGCGCTGCGCCGAACAGCGGCCCGGCATCGGCGGCGATGATGCGCCGCCCCGTCCTGTCTTTGTATAATGCGCGCTGGAGCGAGCGCATCAGGATGTCGCTTTCCATCCCATTGTCGTAGATCACGCGCAGACGCCTATCGGGCCTCTTCGTCTTCGTGCGCAGCTCTTCCTCGCCCTCTTCCGCCACATAAATAATTTGCCCGTGCAGGATGAAGAAATCGCCCTTGCGGATGGCGGCATCCCGGCCGAAGCGGCGAGTTTCGCGCAACCCCGTTTTCAGCTCCTTGCGCACCTGCTCGAACAGCGGCGCGAACTTCTCGAAATCCGAGCACTTGCGGCGCTCAGCCACGTCTTCCGCCGGCTGGCGCTCATGCTGGGGGCGCACATGCTCCAGCTTTTGCAGTTCCTCTGCCCTGAATTCCGCCAGCTCCTGCGAGAGTTCGTCGATGTCCTGCTTCTGTCCCACGGGTGTGGGAGGCTGTGCGTTTTCCAACAATCCCTTGCTGTCCAGCGGCGAGAGCAATTCCTGCGCTTCCGGCAACTGCGCCATGCGGTGCAGGCGGAGAGCATAAATCCGCTCGAAGATATCCGCATCCGGCCCACTACGCGGCGCATGCCCGTGCTCCTCGAGGAAATCCAGGATTTCCTCGAAGTCCGCCACCAGCCGCTCCTGCAACGGCGTCAGGTCGGATTGGCGCTCCTTCCTGGCAAACTCGTCCAGCTCCGCGCGCAGGGCATCGAGGTCGAGATCATTCGTCATAACGTCCCTCGTCCTTGTAACGTACGAAGGCCGCCGCTCCCTCCGCCAGCCGCCTCTCCCACGGGTCAGTGGCGTTCAGGCTGGGTGTGCGTCCATACTGTTTCTTGAACTGCACGGCGCGCTTGGCCAGATCCAGCGCCTCGTCCGGTGGAATGCGCGTCTTTTTCGCGGCGATGATGTTGGCGATGGCCTTCAGGCGTTCTTCCGTCATGGCCTTGGAGAGTATGGCATAGGCCTCGCCGAATGGATTGATGCTGTCGATGAGGTCGATGTCCAGCTCGCGTACATCGGTAACGAACTGGCGCACGCCATCGACGAAGGCGGTGTTGGCCTTCGTTTCCTCGCCACCTCCGCTCAGCAGGGCTTCCTTCGCTTTCTGCACCAGGTTCAGCGCCGCCACCGCGCGCTGGCGAATGGCCTCGCGGTCTTCCTCGTCCAGCTCGGGATACTTGTCGCGAATGATCTTGCCCATGCGCACCTGGGTGAGATCCTGCGGTATCATGGCGCCGGTTTCCTCGCCGAACAGGCCCAGTTCCAGCGCGCGCCTGTCCTGCAGGAAGGCCGCCACCACCTCATTGAGGTCTTCGCGGCAGATGCGTTGAGCCTCCTCGCTTTTCGGCTCTTTCAGGCCCTTGATCTCTATGAGGAATTCGCCGCGCTCCTCGCTGAAGCCGGCGTTGCAGGCATCTTCCCGGTAGCCCTCCGGCCCGTAGTCGAAGCCGGGCTGCGGCCCTGCATCCTTGCGCTTGGGCACGAAGTTGAAGCGCGGCACCAGCACCTGCTCCATCAGCAGCGAGGCGGCGATGGCCTTCAGCGTGTCGTTCACCGCTTCCGTTACCGCCTCCTGCGAGGCGTCAGGCTCGGCAATCATGTTGGTGAAGCGGGCGCGCTCCTTGCCGGGCGCATCACGGGTGGTGCGGCCGATGATCTGCACCACTTCCGTCAGCGAAGACCGATAGCCGATGGTCAGTGCATGTTCGCACCAGATCCAGTCGAACCCTTCCTTGGCCATGCCCAGCGCGATGATGATGTCCACGTGATCGCGGTTGTCCTCCTGCGCTGGGTCGCGCAGAGCCGCCACCACCTTTGCCCTTGTTGCGGGATCGTCCTCTACGAGATCCGCCACCTTCAGCACCCTGCCATCGGGGCGCTTGATAAGGTGAAAGCCCGTCTGTTCGTCGGTGCCTGTCCATTCGCCGAGGATGCCGATGATGCCATCAACCTCGGCATACTTGTTCTTGGTGCTTTCGCGTGCGTTCACGCTGGGGATGTGAATGATGGTTTTCTCGTCCGGGTCAAGCACTTCCGAGAGACTGTCCAGCCATGCGCCATCGTAGAAATAATAGCCAATGTCCAGCCGCTTGAGCCACTTGTAACCGGCCAGCTGCTCGTAATAGGTGAAAGTCACGGTCTCGAAGCGCAGTTCATCTTCCGGGCGCAGGATGGGTACGGCATCGCCGCGGAAATAAGAGCCGGTCATGGCCACGATGTGGGTGCGGTCGCGCTCAATGATTTCGTGCAGCTGTCGGCCCAGTACGTTGGCGTCCACGTCGGCGCTCACGTGGTGAAACTCGTCTATGCCCAGCAGCCGTCCGTCGAAAGCCTCGATGCCGAATTCATCGATGGCGAAACGCAGGGTGGCATGCGTGCACACCAGCGCGGTATCGCCGCTTTCAAGGAACTGGCCCAAGGCCTTCACCTTGCTGCCTTCCGTTCCCCGCGCCTCGCACAGGTTCCATTCCGGCTTTACCTCCCAATCGGCCCAGAAGCCCCATTTGGTCAGCGGCGTGGAGCGGAAACTGGCGCCGATGGAACGCTCCGGCACGGCGATGATGGCCTGCTTCACCCCCTGGTTGTGCAGCTTGTCCAGCGCGATGAACATGAGCGCGCGGCTCTTGCCGGAAGCGGGCGGCGACTTGATGAGCAGATACTGCTCGCCGCGCTTCTCGAAAGCGCGCTCCTGCATGGGACGCATGCCCAGCTCGTTCACCCGGTGCGTGGCGCCGGTGGCGGGATAGTTGACGGAGATATAAGGAATATCGGTCATGCTGCTCCCAGAATGAATTTGGCCTTTTCCACCCTCAGCATTTCAAACGGATTCATGAACCTCACGCCCAGGCCTATACAGGCATTCGGGATCTTGACCTTCTTGACGGAATCGGAGGCTATTTCGTGGGTCACCACGATACAACCATAAGCCAGAGCGTGTGCAAGCAGCCAGGAATCCGCCACGCTCAGAAAGGTGCTGATGGCCGCCGGTTCATAGCCATTGGTGGTCACCCACCTGCTCACCTTTCCATAAGCCGACAATACCTTGGTATCGCGTGGCAGGAAAAGCGGTCTCCTTTTGCTTTGGCCCAATCCGTCAATTCATCTTCACCGTCCGCCAGTTCGTTACCCACCATTTCCACGCTGGCAACGAGTCCCTCCCCGTTCTTTTGTTCCAACCATTCCCAGAACGCCGGGCAGAAATCGAACCCGTAGTGCAGGTTCTTGGCCTGTATGAACACGTTGGCATCCAGCAGGTAACGGGTCATGCCAGCACCCCCAGCTCCTTGCCCAGCCGCTGGAATGTTTCCGCCTTCTTCACCCCCATGAGCCGGTAGGCATCCCGGAAAAGCGTGTGCCCTTCCAGTGTGCTGACGAAGAGGGCGCGCAGAAAGCGGCGGCTCAGGCGTACCGGCAGGGTTTTATAGGTACTGCCGCCATCGCCACGCTGCTGCATCCTTTCCTGCAGAAAAGCCACCTCATGCGCCCATAGTTCCTCAAATTCATCTCGCTCCAGACGACGCACGTCCAGCAACCGCCGCAGAATGACCAGCGTGCTGACCTTGAAATGCCTGGCCAGTCTGGTTTTCAGCTCCCCAATATCTCTTGTCTTGACCACATCCAGGGCCTCGCGCAGCGCGTCCGTGGGCACCAGCAGCTCGGCGGCCACGCGGTTGCACCAGATTTCCTCTCGCCGAAAACCATGCGTATTGCGCAGACCGATGTTGCTCAGCGCCGTCTGCCCCAGCCACAGATGCGCCAGCTCGTGGGCGAGGGTAAAAATCTGCCCGGCCTTCGTGTCCACCCCATTGATGAAAATGAGCGGCGCCAGGTCATCGCTCAGGGCAAAACCGCGAAATTCCTCAACGTTCAGCTTGCGGTGGGTGTTGGCGCCTACGATGCCGCTGGTCATTACCAGCACGCCGGCGTCCTCGATGCGCTCGCGTAACAGGCGCAGGGAGTCTTCCCAAGTCTTGCATTCAGCCCGCTCGCTTATGCCGAAGCCGATGAATTCGGCGATTTCCTGTGCCACTTGTCGCGGATCGTCATCAAGGCTTTTCGTGTTGATGAACGGCACCCCATTGAGCCGGTTCATCTCGGCATATTCGCGGTACCACTCCTGCCGTTGCTGGCAAATGTAGATGGTATCCAGCAAGTCCGGGCTGGGGCGGCGCACCTCTCTGTTGGCGAAGGTGCGGAAGTCAGGGATGGAAATAGGCTCCTCTGGCGGCTCGGGCAGAAACAGGTAGCCCAACGGCACGTGCACCTTGCTAGCGAACATTTCCAGCTGCTTAAGCGTGGGGTGCTTTTCCCCGCGCAGCCATGCCGGCACCTTGTCCGCCAGCTCCTTTCCCAGCGCATCAGGGTCCTTTCCCGCGCGCTGAAGCGCCCAGTCGATCATTTCCGGTCGTATGTCAACGCGCAGGGTCATTGCCTCATGTTTGCCGATTAGGATTTTCGGTCAGCTTAACATACATCCTGAAAGAACTCCGAAGCTGTAGCGTGTATCAGTGCGGATCATTCGAGTTCACTCAAGCATTTCCAGATTTTCGTTTGTCAAACCTGCGCAGGAACAGGCGAATCGTGACCAGCACAATCTGAAGCCGGAATGTTGCATCCTCCTCTTCAGATAAGCCGGGATGTCCCCCATGAGGATGCAAGCGGCTGAATAGCCCCTGAACATATTGTGGCTTCCGATTGTTTTTATGCCACTCATTATATTCCACAAGAAGGAATGGTGGGTTGATAGTGCTTAGATAGTCCCGCGCTTCCTTTCCAAAGGTTTCACCTTTAAAGCCAAGCGCCCTTGCGATTTCCAGGAGACAACTTTCCAGAACATTACGCATTTGTGCGTTCGCAGAAGACCACTCGCCACGCTGATAGGCACTGAGCGCCTGTTTCAGATGACCTAAGGTTGTTGAAAAACCGAATTCCTCGAGCAGGGATGTGACTTCATCCTCTGCTTCACGAAAATCTGTTTCGGGGATTTCGGCAGGCAACATCCGTTTGAGTATAGCTTCTCCCGAGGGGGAAGGCCATGTTTCTTCATCAGATTTGATTTCAACCTCAAAGCCATCGAAACGCAACCCGGCAAGCAGCTTGCGCCAAGTATCACTATCCCTATGGGCAGGCGGGGCCTTGATTGCGCTTTCGACAATGGCTCGTGCCAAGGAAACTTCCCCATTCTCCGTTAATACCTTCCGATCAGTTGACAAGGCCAATTTGGCCCAATCCGCGGCCCGTGCAGCCTTGCTTGAATCACGGCACTCGCCATGAATTTCCCATTGAACTTCCAATACTTCCATATCTGCGTGAGACATGAATTCGGAAACGACTTTGGCAGCGGCTGTCACTGTCATTCGGTTGAATTCCATTACACCGCCTCTTTTTCGGTCAGTTTGACATACATGTCGAAGAGTTTTTGCAGGCGTTCGGTGTCGGAGCGGAAGCGGCGGCCGATGTAGATGCGTTCGACAATCTCGTCGTTGCGTTCGTGCGCGGCGCGAAGGTCTTCCGGCATGGCGTCGGGCTTGTAGAGGTCGGCCAGCGTGGCGGGATAATGGGACTCGCGTGTCAGCAAAATGGCCTCGGCGCTGGCGGTCAGGTCGGCCTTGTTCTTTTCCGTCAGTTTCGGCACCGGGAAGGTGTGCCAGCCCAGGGTGTTGGAATAGCGGAAGCGGGTTTCCAGCTTGCCGCAGACGGTGTGCACCCAGACCAGATGCAGGCGCGAGAGCAGCAGCGCCAGTGTCCACAGCGGGGCGTCATAGAGGCCAAAATTGAGGTTGCTGATGATGCCTTTGGCTATCAGCCCGGCGGGCAGATAAGGGCGGTTTTCCGAACTCACCCCCGGAACGACGATGGTATGGTGCTCGCCGTGAAACATTTCTCGAAATTGGTGCGCGCGGGCGGCCATGTCGCGCGCACCCTTGTCGCGGCTTTTCAGGCGTGTTTCCCGCACCCGTTCGATGCGCTCGGCAATGGCGGGGATGCGTTGGGCCTCTTCCAGGTCGTCATCGGTGATCCACAGGCAATAGCGCACCTTGCCCTGAATGAATTCCTTCGAGCCATAGAAGCGGCGGATGAACCGGCGGCGCTGTTCGTCCGTCAGCCCCAGCGCCAGCATCTCCGTGCGGCTGAGCAACAGGTGGCCGCCGTCAGTGGGTTGGTTGCCACGTAACATCTCCGGCAAGTCCGCCAGCGGCTTCGAACGCTTTTTCACGATGACGTTCGGCCCCGGCACCAAATAGGGGTTGATGTTGCGCACCCGCTGCACCAGCGGCTCGCCATCGCCGGTTTCGGTGAACAGCAGGCGTTCCTTGCCCGGGTGGCGGCTGATGCCGACGATGACCACCGTCACGCCTGCCTTGTTGGCCGCCAGGTTATGCCACTTGAAGCTGGTGTGGGCGAAGGCGATCTCATGCCCGGTCTTGAAAATGGCGGGCCAGAGGATGGGCACCTGCTGGCCCTGGCAGATGGAGTTGGTGGCCACGAACGCCGCCGGCGCATCGGTCTGTTGGCCATATTCCGCCGCCTTCATGAACCAGCCGCTCACATAGTCCAGTGACCGCCAGCCGGACTTGATGTGCGGCCTGAAGACATGCTCCAGATCGGCCTTCTGCTCGTCGGTCTGCCACGTGCTGCCCACATACGGCGGGTTGCCGCAGATATACAGCTCGCCGCCCTCGTTCCCGAAGTCGATCTCCGGCTGCTGCAGCGGGGTGTGGAACAGGTCTTCCGCCGTGTGGCGCACCGTCGCCCCCTGGCGCGGGCAGATGTCGGCCCAGTTCAGGCGCAGGGCGTTACCGCAGACGATCCAGTTGTCGCGGCTCAAGGGCAGGAACGCGTTCAGCGCCAGCTCCTCGCCGCAATATTCCACGTTGCACTGGTATTCGGCGATGATGAGGGCGAGGCGGGCGATTTCCGCCGCGAAGCTGTTGATCTCGATGCCGCGGAAATTGTCGATGGGGATGGAAGTCTTGCGCCCCTCTTCGCTGCGGCGGCGGTCGATCTCGGCCTCGATGGCCCGCATCTGCTTGTAGGCGATGACGAGGAAGTTGCCCGAGCCGCAGGCGGGGTCAAACACACGGATGCGCGCGAGCCTCTTGCGCAGGTTCAAAAGCTTGCGCGCATTGTCGCCGGCCTCGTCCAGCTGCCGGCGCAGATCGTCCAGGAACAGCGGGTTGAGAACTTTGAGGATATTGGGCACGGAGGTGTAGTGCAGCCCGGCGTCGGAGCGTTCCTCCTCGCTCGCCACTGACTGGATCATGGAGCCAAAGATGTCCGGATTGATGGCGCGCCAGTCGAGGTTGCCCGCCTGCAACAGGTAGGCGCGCGCGCGGCGGGTGAAGCGTGGCACATCCAGCGAACCGGAAAAGAGGTGGCCGTTCACGTAAGGGAACACGTCGGCCCAGCGCGGGATGTTGGCGGCTTTGCGCTGGGCGATGGGGGTGTTCATGGCGCGGAACAGTTCGGCAATGACCTCGTGCGTATCGGAGCCGTCAGGGCGGCTCATCTGTTGCACGGTGGCGGTGAACAGGTTATCGCCGTTGAAGATGCCAGTATCCTCGGCGAAGAAGCAGAATATGAGCCGGGCCATGAAATGGTTCATGTCGGCGCGGCGCTCGGGCGTGCCCCAGTCCGGGTTGTGACGCAGCAGCTCCAGGTAGAGCTGGGTGAGGTGGCGGGTGGCGCGGATGTCGATGGGGTTGTCGCGGATTTCCTGCGTGACCTCTATGCCCGCCAGCGGCAGCAGGAAGCCGAAATGGTTTGGCAGGTCGACATAATCACAAGCCAGCGGCTGGCCAAGGGCGAGGTCTTCCGCCTCGATGGCGTCGCCATCGGTGGCGAGGATGAAGCGGGCCTTCTCCGCCTTGCGGCGAGCTTCTTCCGCCGCGCGCAGCTCAAGGAAGGTTTCGTGAACCTGGCCCGGCGGGGCAACCTTGATGTGGATCTTCTTGCGCCAGAGCACGCCGCCAATGCCGGACTTGTTGACATCGCCCTTGCGCAGGCGGCGCAGGGTGGTGGGATTGCAGCCGAAGATCTCGAGGAATTGATAAGGGAACTCGCGCGGATCGAACGGCTCTTCCACCAGCGCGCTGATGGCCTGTTCGATCTCCAGTGCGCTTGGCGCGGCCATGGCGTCCCCTCTCAGCCCTTCACCTCCCTCGCCTGTTTCTTACAGGAATGGCATGGTCAAGGGCAATGCATGAAGGTGACATGACAACTCTGTTGCAGAGTTATCTGCTAATAGAAGCCTTCAACTTGCGCAGCAATTCCAGTTCTTCACGTGTGGGTTCTTTATCGGCATGGCGCAAGGCGTTGATGACTTCCGCTTGCCGGTGTTGGGGCACCTGGCCGTAGCTGGTGAAGGTAGTCATCACCCTATCATGGCCAAGATTCTGGCTCCATGCCTTGAATTCCTCAGGCGTGCGGCACAGCTTCTCGCCCAATCGTGCCAGCGTATGGCGAAAGCTGTGCGGGTTGAAGGCCGGCAAGCCGGCGCTTTCGAACGCTTCCCTGAATATACGGCGGATAGGCCCGGCATCGCTCCAATGCTTGCGCGAGAGGCCCAGTGGCTGGAAATGGCCTGCCTCGTTCAAGCCCATTTCCGTGGCGGGAAACAGCGGATCATCAGGCCCGAACAGGTGGTCTTTTTTCAATTCCCTGATCCAGTCGATGACAATCTGTTCCACCTCATCGCCAACCGGAAAGAATGCCGACACGATGGTTTTGGCGCGCTTGGTACGCACCTGCCGGGCATCCTGAATGACCAGCCGCCTTTCCACATCCACATGCTGCAAGGACATAGAAGCTATCGCCGCGTCGCGCGCACCTGACAGCAGCGTAAAGGCAATCAGGGCGCGGTTGCGGCGCTGCAAGGGTGTTTCCGTGGGCATTTGGCGCAACGCATGCAGAATTTGCTCCATGGACGGCACAGGCCGGCTCCGGCGGGTTTGCGCCACCCGCACGTCATTTTCCGTGAGGTTGAAATACTCGGTATCAGCATGCGAAATGCGAGACTTATAGCCCGGCTGATCCGCCAGCCATTTGAAGAAAGCCTTCACGGCCATGAGGCGGGCATGAATGGTTGCCTTGGACAGGGGCCTGCCGGTTTTGGGATGCCGATAATCCGCCAACCAACGCTTGAATTTGCGCGCCTGTTCGATGTGAAACCGCTTGAAGTCGCGGCATCCGGTGCATTTCTCGAACAGGCTTATCGCCGCTGCCACCTGATCCAGCGTGTTTTCCGACTTGCCCTGCGCTTCCTTCAGCCAGGCCAGGTATTTGTGCTTCATACGCTCGTTTTCAGGATGATACTTTGGCATCGTATCTCATTCCTCCTTGAAGTGATCATTCAGGCAGGGAATGGGAGACTGGCACAGGCGTTTTTCTGCTTGCGGTGCTGGCGCGGGGGTTTGGCCGGGATTCTTCGGATTAATCGCTGTTTCAGGTCGCCGCCGGTGCTGGTCTTGAAAGGCCGTGGACTTTTCACCATCCCCCACCCCATGAGGTAGAATGCGCAGGTGCTTTTGCAGCTCAGGCAGGTGCGCCAGGGAAACGCGCTTGTGCATCCTTGTGCCGCATATGGGGCACAGGCCGCGCAAATTGCCGCTAGTGGTATTGAAGGCAGAAATTTGTGCCTGCCTGCCCTTGGGGGTGCGTGGCGCACGGCACTTTACGCAATACAACTCGTCTGGCCGGCATTTCGCCTTGGAAGCCTTGCGCGCCTTGAGAAAGGCTTTAAGGTCTTCTCCTCGGATCAGATGCGGGCGCTTGTCGGTCAAAGCCGGCAATTGGCCATTCCTGATCCAACGGCGCACGGTGCCTTTAGTTAGGCCAAGGGCGCGGGCGGCTTCATCAACCGTATACGAACGGTGGCTTTTGATTGCCCGCCAGCTTGGCGTCTTGCGGCGGGGCATGGATTCAATCCGCTTCAGATGTGGATTTGCGCCGATGGGCGGCTAGCCATGCATCCAGGTCATCAGGATCATAAAGAACGATCCTGCCAATACGGATGTAGGGGCATCCACCACCTGTCACACGCAACTTTTCCAAAGTGGACTTTGAAATGCCGGTGTAAGCCGCCGCTTCCGCCGTGCGCATCATGGGGCGGCGTGTGCGTTTTTCTTCTTTCATCTTGCTACTCCTTGCAATGCAGGTTGGCTACTGGAACCTGCAAGCAAGATGAAAGAGGAAATGGCGTTGCGCACGTTATTTTTGATGCAACACTTTCCGTTGCTCTCGGAGAAATTCGTATAGAGACTGATCCTTCGGCAGGCATGCCAGTTGGGCTTTCGCCATTTCTAAGTAATCTAATTTACCCCAAACCGCTTGACGAATGATATCTTTAGAAATTTCCAGTGCCTTCATAATGAGTTTTTCCGTTGGAATAATTCCTTTTCTAAGGAAGTAGGCAGCCGTCATTTCTACCGCCCATCCAACATGGGCTTTGTATTCTGGGTCTAATTCCCCAGATCGCCGTCGGGAAAAGAATTCCATCATAGAAGCCTTTCTTTTTACATTTTCTTCAAAATCCTTATCCGGAAACCATCTTGAAATTGTAGATGCCTGAATTCCCATGATCTTTGATAGGCTTCTATACGAAATAATTTCCCCGGTTCTCAAATAGTGTCTAGCTGCTATAAATATCGCTGCATTTTTTCGCTCTTTGATATTTTCGATCTCCGCATATTTACAGCTTTTCCCGCCTAACCTCTCTCTGATGAGAACTATAAGGGAGCGGGGTATTTCTAATGTCCCGTTCCAGCTTACGGCATCCAAAGCAACTTTTATTAAAAAATCAATAAGAGAAGTTGGAATAACCTTTCTGCGACCTATCAAGTGCACTTCCCCTTTCCTTTCAAGATTTTTCCTTTTTGCCAATTCCCTCAAAATAATAATAGACATTCTATCTATGCTCTCTATATCTGCATCCATGACTCCGGCAAGAAGGTCTCCATCTATTCCATATTTCTTGGTTTCTTCTTCAACTGCAAATATTGTATCTATACCTCCCAACAAGGCAACTTCTATATCATGATTGGGATACTTCTTCCGTAACTTCAGGTAATTTTCGATAGTTGGATTTGCTTTGTATGCCCTATCAATGTCGTTCATAGCCGTTTCATCTTTTGGATCTGGTTCCCTTCTTTTGCGTCTCTATGCTCACCCATTGCATGCGCCAGCTGTTCCCCAATGGCATTTGCGGCCTTGCGGAGAGGATCTGCATCCAGATGTGCATAGCGGGCGGTAGTTTGTGGCTGCTTGTGGCCTAGCAGCTTGCCGATGATTGGCAATCCCAATCCACCTCCCGCACCAAAGGCAGCAAAGTTATGGCGCAAATCATGAAGGCGCAAATCCTCTAGGCCAGCCTCCCTCCGCACTGCTTTCCAGGGACGTTTGAGGTCTTTACGTGGTTTTTCGTCTTTCTGGCCCGCGGTTTCTCCGGCAATCACGTAAACGCCAATGCGCGGCAGATTGGCCAGCACTTCCAAGGCGGGGGCATTCAAGACGATGGTTTTCTTCCCCGATTTGGAATCTGGCAACAGCAATAGCCCTCGCTCGAAGTCCACATGCTCCCACTTCAGATTGAGAATTTCACCCACGCGTGCGCCGGTGAAAATCAGCAGGCGCAAGGCCGCCGCTGCATGCTGATCGATAACCGTTTTGCGGCGGTGTTTGGGGACATGCTTTGTCTTACCGTTTGGGTTGATCTGCCAATCAATGCCTTCTGTTTCAGCTTTGCGAATGGCCGCGCCCAACCGTTCCAGTTCCTCAACGCTCAAGAACCGTTCACGACCTTTTTCCTTGTAGCGTTCGATCTTGCGCGCCGGATTGTAATCTTCCGGCACCAGCCCTTGTTTACCGGCAAAGCCATACATGGAGCTGATAACGGCCAACATCCGGTTTGCCTGATAGGGATTATCCCGATATTCCAGATGAAGCCGTGCGATATCAGCCCTCTTCACATCCTTGGCTTTCAGCTTGCCGATCTTGGGCACCACAAGGCGTGTCAGGATATCCTCATATAGGGCGTATGTGCTGGCTTTGCGCTTTGGTGCCACATGGGCTTTTAGGAAGATTTCCGCCAGTTCTGCTACGGTCAGGGATTTGCGTGCGGCCATCTTTTCCGCTTGCGGATCGATCCCCATGCGCACTTTGGCTTTGTAGCCTTCAGCAATCTTGCGCGCTTGGGCGGGCGTAAAGTCTTCCGCCCTTCCGATGGTGATGCGTTTTTTTGGGGTGTTCCTGCCGCCATCGCCAGGCCGGTAGTCGAAAATCCAAGACTTGCGCCCTGAAGGATATACCCGAAGCCCAAAGCCTGACAGCACAGTGTCATAAATGACATACCGCTGCTGCTTGGGGGTCGCGGCATCCACCACACGTTTTGTCAGCTTGGCTTTCGGCATGATTTTTCTTTCGGGCCACCACCGGGGCACCACCAATTTTGCAATATCAGGAAACATCTTGCAAGAGGGTGATACGTTATAGGCGTAATTACAGCAGCTTACGAAATTGCAGGAAACACCAGAAAGCGTGCAGAAAGTGAAAAACTTAAACTACGAATCTGGGGGTCGGGGGTTCAAATCCTCCCCGGCGCGCCATCCAAGGCACTGATTTTATTATATTTTTCAGAAGGCGCCGAGATACTGCGTCCATCCCTTCCCTTCGCTGGCTGTCCTGCGGATATCCCGAAGTCCCGATTTCACTCTCCAGTCCACCCACGCTCCAGGCCATGAAGGTTGGCATGACGCCGCTTGCTGGCGATTCCCGGCCTGGCGGTTGGCCGCAACGAGGGGCAGCGCCCATCAGGGCGTCAATATCCCCACGAATTCATTCAGCGCACAAAAACATAGACACAAACGCAAGTGCGGTTGCGCAAGGACATGATCGATCCTGCCAATACTGGATGGACACGACCCTCGCCCCGGTTGCCATCTGGCAATGGCTGATGCCGCATGACGGGCATGACGGGGCGGATAACCGGTGATATTCGACAGTACCGCTGGCGCCCGCACCTTCAAAAAGTTTGCGCCTGGCTAGCCTGTTTCCTCTGGCAGGAATATGCCCCGCCCGCGGTGGCTGCCCCAACCCAGCAGGAAAGGCCCGGACACGGGCATGTGAAACTCCAGCCGCGCAAATCCGCGCACGCGGCCATTTTTCGCCACCGTGGCATCGGCAATCTCGATGGATGCGGGCAGTGGCAATTGCCGGCGCGTCAGCTCGCGGCGAATGTCCTCGGCCAGGAACGTTTCCGGAGCACCATCGCGGCTGGCGCGGAAATGGCGCGTGGAGATGACCGGGGTGACACTGCGCCAGGCCCGCGCCGGGGCCATCAGCGGGTGTTTCTCCGTCTCCTCCGCCGGTGCCGCGACCAGCGGCACGCGGGGCAATTCGGGGCCGAACAGCGCCTGCAACTCGCGCACCACGTTGACGAAATGCCCCTGCGGGTCTTGCACGTCTAGAACATCCGGCTTGCGGGCGTCCGGATGGTTGTCGGCCACCCACGGCGCAATGACGAACAGTTCCCGAATGCGGCCATTACCATCCGGCGGCGCGGCCAGGAAGACGTGTTGATGTGCGCCGGGGCGGGCGGGCTTGCTGGAATGTGACTCGTGCCCGCTGAACAGCGGACAGGTGCGCTCGCGCTCATGCGCCCTGGCATCCAGCCGCATCAGCGCGGCACGCAGGTATTTCAGAACCATGTCCATGTCTTCCGCCAGCAGTCCATCGCCGGGCAGGCGGAACAGGAAAACATCGGGGAGTCCGCCCTCTTCCATGCGAACATTCGAGCGCACCGGCGCCATTATCCCCAGCCCCAGAAAACGGCCATCGCCAACGGCGAGCGGGCCGGAAACAGGCCTGTCGAACACGATTTCCACGTGCCACAGCCGCTCCGCCGGGAAGCGCCCGGCGGCATATTCGCCGGCCATGGAGGCATTGCGGTCGAACGGCTCGCGCTGCACGCGGATGGATACGGCCCGCGCCGCCACGCCGGCGTGGCGCAGCGCCTGGCGCACCGCCGCGATTGCCTGTTGTTCGCGGTGCAGCCGCTCGCTCCCCTTCAGGCGCCCACGGCGCCTTATCGGCAGGGCCGCCGGCGTCACCGTGCGCCAGCGCAGCTTCGGGCGCATGAAATGCCGGGTAGCGAAGCCGTCGTCTTCGGGAGAAAGAATACTGCTTTCGACAATCTCGCCGGTTTCCGGGTTGACCACTTCGTCGGGCGAGATGCCGGTGAATGCCCAGAACACGTCATCCGCCCGCAGCGGACAGCCCGGCGGCACCTCCACCAGCACGCGCCGGATGCTTCCGCCTGCGTGAACATGGCCGATGGAGGGCAGCGGAACAATGCGCACCCGCCGCGCCTTGTCGTGCTTGCCCGCGTTGCGGCCGACGAGAAAGCGCTCGATATCCTCCTCCCGCTCCGGAAAGGCGTTCTTCAGCCGCGCCGCCGCCGTATGGCGCAAGCATTCCACCAGTTTTGCCGCCTTGGTGCGTGGCCAGGGCATGAAGGCCGTGGCATCCGCGCTGCTGCGCAGGGCGAAGACCTGCCGCCGCGGCGCGCAGTCGTAACAGGCAAGGGCGTAACGGGGCTTGCGCGGCTGGCGGAAATGCTGTTGCACCTTTCTTCCCTCCACGTGCGCCTGCAGACGCTGGCGCATGTCGGCGTAGCGCTGCCGCACGCTGTTCAGCGAGCCCGGCGCCGGCACGGCCAGCGGGCGCGCCCGCCCCCGTGGCCGCGGCCGGTGAAGCTGGAACCCCGGAGTTGTGGAGAGCATTTCCAGCGCCTCGTCGTCCAGCCGCTCCATGCGGGCGAAGGCCATGTCCACTCCGCGCCCGAACTGGTAGAGCCGGTGCGCAATGTCCTCCAGCCGGGCGAGGTGTTCCGGCGGCATCTCTCGCGCCGCGTCTCGCCAGATGTAGCTCAGCCGTGCATCGGTCGCGATCAGCCTCGGCCGCACCTGCTTGCCGACGCGAATTTCACCTACCCTGTCCGGGTCGCCCCCCACGGCGTCGAGGTCATTGTTCGGCACGAACATGACATATCCCCGCCCCGGCAGCGCCAGCGGCGCGATGATGAGCGGCGGGGCCTGTTTTTCCAGCCAGGCCAGAACTGCCGCATCTTCCTCCGCCAGCACATCGCCACGCGCCGCCGCCGCCACCAGCGCCTGGAACAGCCGGAAGGGCGCGGGCGGCCACTCGGGAAGGCCATGCCAGCGCTCATCCAGCAGGTGCACGTGAATGGCCAGATGCGGCGCGGATGCGG
>JALVSR010000031.1 GCA_027024225.1 Hyphomicrobiales bacterium
CGTCGGACGTGGTGGTCAACTTTACCCCGCACCTGGTGCCCATGAGCCGCGGCGAGCTGATCACCGCACACGTGAAGCTGGCCAAGGGCGCCACGGCGGCGGACTGCGAGGCCGAGCTGCGTCGGGCCTACGCGGACGAACCTTTCATCCGCTTCGCGCCGGAGGGGATGCTCCCCGCCACCCAGCACGTGCGCGGCTCCAACGACTGCGTGCTGGCCGTGCGGGCGGACCGCATCCCGGGCCGCGTCATCGTCATCGCCGCCATCGACAACCTGGTGAAGGGCTCCTCCGGCCAGGCGCTTCAGAACTTCAACCTCATGTTCGGGTTCGATGAAACCACGGCGTTGACGCAGCTGCCCATGTTCCCCTGATGCCGGGCATTGCGGAAAAAGCAAGAGGGCGCGCCTCGCGTTCGTGCATTCTCGTCAGCGCCTGCCTGCTGGGTGAGCCGGTGCGCTACGATGGCTGCGCCAAGCCCGTGAATCACCCGTTGCTGGAAAAGTGGCGCCAGTGCGGCCTGTTGGTGCCCGTATGCCCGGAGTTGCTGGGCGGGCTTGGCGTGCCGCGCGGGCGAGCGCAGATTGTCGGCGGTACGGGAAAGGACGTGCTGATGGGCCATGCGCGGGTGGTGACGGAGCGGGGCGAAGACGTGACGGAGGCCTTCGTTCGCGGTGCGCGCGCGGCCCGCACGCTGGCGGAAAAAGAGGGCTGCGCCTTTGCCCTGCTCAAGGAAAAGAGTCCCTCCTGCGGTGTGCATCGGATATATGACGGCACCTTTTCCGACCGGTTGCGACCGGGCATGGGAGTGAGCGCGGCCATGCTGGAGGCGGCAGGGCTGCGCGTGTTCTCGGAAGAGGAAATCGACGATCTGGCGGCGCTGCTGGACGAGCCAAACGCGCCGGACAAATCGGATGAGGCTTGAGCGAGGTTTCAGTATCGCCTTTTCATGCCGCGCCAGGTGGAGGGCTCGATGAACCGCCCGGCCCACAATCCCCGCCGATCGCGGCGGGCGGCGCGCTCGGCGGAGACGTAGAGGCGCGAGTAACGCACGAAGGCCACCGCCCAGCCATCGCGCACCATGCGCCGGCCGATATCCCGGCCGTTCACCCGGCAGATGGCAACCATGCGCCCGTAACGGTCGGTGGTCACCCTGCGACAGCTGACCTTGCGCCGGCCGATGATTTTCATCAGATGGCGCCGCGCCACCTGGCCACAGGCATAGGACATGTTCAGGCGGTTCTTGCACCTTTGGGAAAGTTCCGGCGCATCAATGCCATGCAGGCGAATATTCATCCCCCTTACACGAATGGAATCGCCATCGATCACCTCAGCCCGGCCACGCACGAAGCTGGCCGATCGCACCGTTCGCGTGGCCTTCTCATGCTCCCGCGACGGCAGCTTGCCCTGGCGGATGAAGATGATTCTGCCCAGATTGTCCAGCAGCTCGTGCACGCCTGCGCCACGCGCCAGCGAGGAAAATAGGCCCATGTAGGCCGAGGCCGCCACGGTGACGCTGAGCAACAGGGAAAGGGCGCGAAAGCGCCAGTCGGCGGTCAGCTCGCGCAAGAACGACCCACGCCGCCCTCTCTTTCGTTTCTTCCTGAGAAGGGTGATCTTGTCCATGCCCGTTCCGAATCGCCGCGACTGCAACCGCCGCATGGCATGATAAGCCATTTGCAAGATAAAAGCGTTAACCCGTTGCTTGCATGGCGATGGCGCCGCTTTTTGGCGCCGCTTTTTCCTTTCCGCGCCCTGCCGTTCCGGCGCTAGCTCGGTGATATCCAGCAAAATCGAGATGAAAGGGCGAAAAACTCCCCGGACAATCGGTTTGAACGCAATATCGGATGGCCCAGGGGGAAAGTGGCCAAGGCCTCGCGCCCCGGTGCAAGGATCACGAAATCACCTGTATCGCGAGAACAGGCTGGCGAGGATGCCCAGCTCGCGTCCGGCCGCCGGGGTCTTGCGGTCGCTGATGTTCACGATCTGCCCGTCTTCCAGCCCGTAGATGGCGAAGCTCTTTACCAGTCCGTTGCGGTCGAAGCGAATGGCCAGCACCCGGCGGTCTATCTCCTTCGGCTTCAGGAAGGCCGTCTGTTTCGTGGTGCTGGAAATGTAATAATAGCTGTCGTTGAGGGTTTCGATGGTGGCGGTGGTGGAGGGCGAGCCCAAAAGCGCCTCCACCTCCGCCTTGCTCATGCCCTCGCGCAACTGCTCCAGGTCACCCTTGCGTGGCAGGTAACCATGATGCAGCACCGTGGGCTGGCAGGCCGCCAGCAGCAGCAGGCCGCCAAGCGCGCCCAGCAGTCCGAGCGCCCGGCGCCGGCCGGGCTTCTGCTTGCGGAATCCGGAGGACATGTTGTGCGCCTCGTCACCCTCGTTTGCATTGTCCGGCAGAATTCTGCCAGAAACGGATTGACCATTCGTTTTCGGTCAGCACTGTATGCGCCAATGAAAGCTCCAAGGCAAATATGGCGAAAAATCGTCGATGCGTTCTTTCCCGCCGGTCGGCGGGCGGAGGCGCTCTATGCGTCCGCCGCGGCCCAGGCGCGCATGCCGGCGTTCTATGCCGGCCTCATGGTGCCGGATACGCCGGAGGGGCGCTTCGAGATGGTGGCGCTGCACGTGATCCTGTTGCTGGACAGGCTCATGCAAATGGCCGCGATGGAGCGGGAACGGAACGCCGACCGCCGGGCGCGGGATCTGGCGCGCGAACTGCAGGAGCGCATGTTCGACGACCTGGACGCCAGCTTGCGCGAAATGGGGGTGAGCGACGTGGCGGTGCCAGGGCGCATGCGCAAGCTGGGCGTGGCTTTCTACGAGCGCATGCAAAAGTGCCATTTGGCGCTGGCGAATGACGACGTGGACGCATTGAAACAACTCTTCACGCGGCATATCTATGCCTTGACGCAATTTTCGGTGCTGACGGGCAGGGAGCTGAAAGGCGCGCCCGTGCCGGAGAACGAGTCGCGGATGGAGGAAAATGCCCGCCGCCTGGCGGATTACGCCTTGCGGGCGCGCAATGCGCTGAAGGACACGACACTGAACGACTTGTGGGCCGGGCGTGTGCCATGGCCCGTGCCAGAGGAAACCTCGTGATTCCACCGTGCTGGCCATGATATCATTTGCCGCGGGTTGGACCTGCCCCGTGGGCGGCGCCCCCTGCCCGAAGCCCGAGAAAAGGGGTGGGCCGAGCCAATTCCCTTGGAAATTCAAGCAACCAACACCAACGACATTCTCCCGAAAAGGGATGCGAGCCATGAACAAGAAGGACATTCGGGCGGAGTTTTCCCGCATCGTGACGCCGGAAGACATCGGCGAAGGGCTGGAACGCACCATCTCCGCCCGCCCGGCCGAGCTGGAGGCGCTGGCCAGGCGCATGAAACTGCCTTCCATTCGCTCCCTCAGCGCCGCCTTGCGCGTGAGGCCGGAAGGCCGCGGCGGCTACCGCGTGCGCGGCCGGCTGAACGCGGAGGTGGATCAGGAGTGCGTGCGCACGCTGGAAATATTTCCCGCCACGGTGACGGCGGAGGTGGACCGGTTGTTCGTACCGGCCGATTCACCCGCCGCGCGCGCGCTCAGCGCCACGGGCGTCACCGAGCTCGACGCCGACGCCCCGGACGCCCCGGACATCATCGCGGAAGAGGGCATAGACCTCGGTGAGCTGGTGTCCGAGACACTGGCGCTTTCTCTTGATCCCTGGCCGAAGAAGCCCGGCACGGATTACGTGGACATGGAGGCCCGTGCGCCCGAAACGCCGGAAGAGAGAGCCGCGGAGGAACGCGCGAGAGAAGAACGCAACCCATTCTCCGTGCTGAAGAATCTCAAGTCCTGAGCGGCGGCGGGGCGGCGCGCGCCTCTCCGTGTCCGGGGGCTTGCGGACGTGGCCTTTTCGCGCATCAGGGAGTATTTTGCACAGCCCGCGCACATGCTGTATTCTTCACTTCACGATTCCACGCACCCCGTGTTTTGGCGGACAGGTGGAGGGGGTATCCTTGAAGGACTGTTGCACACTGGCCATTGACGCCATGGGTGGCGATGCCGGCGTGGACGTCACCGTGCCCGGCACGCGCATGGCATTGGAGCGACACGCGGACTTGCGCGTGCTGCTTTTCGGCGATTCCGCCACGCTGGAAGCGCAGGTGGCGGGATTCCCCGCGCCCCTGCGCCAAAGGCTGGAGGTGCGTCATGCGGAGGTGGCCATTCGCATGGACGAAAAGCCCAGCCAGGCCCTGCGCAAGGGCAGGCGGGTGTCTTCCATGTGGCTGGCCCTGGAAGCCGTGCGCGAGGGCGAGGCGCACGCCGCCGTTTCCGCCGGCAACACCGGCGCGCTCATGGCCATGAGCCTGTTTGTGCTCAAGCCCATGGCCGGCATCAAGCGTCCGGCCATTGCCGGGTTGTGGCCCACCATGCGCGGGCATTCCATCGTGCTTGACCTGGGCGCCACCATCGGGGCGGATGCCGAGCAGCTGGTGGATTACGCCATCATGGGCGAGGCCATGGCCCGCTCGCTGCTGCACATCGAGCAACCCTCCGTTGGCCTGCTGAACGTCGGCGTGGAGGAGATCAAGGGCGTGGAAGAGGTTCGCCGCGCCGGGCGCATCCTGCGCGAGGCCGTCCTGCCCATTCGCTATCACGGCTTCGTGGAGGGCGACGACATCGCCAAGGGCACGGTGGACGTGTTCGTTACCGAAGGTTTCACCGGCAACATCGCCCTGAAAACGGCCGAGGGCACAGCCCGGCAGATCAGCGATTTTCTCAAGCGCGAGTTGCGGGCCACCTGGCTGACCAGGCTCGGTGCGCTGCTGGCCAGGCGGGCATTCCGCAGGCTGAAGGAAAAACTGGACCCACGCGCCAACAACGGCGGCATTTTCCTGGGGCTCAACGGTATCGTGGTCAAAAGCCACGGTGGCACCGACTCTCTGGGTTTCGCCAATGCCCTCACCCACGCGCGTGAGGTGGCCCTGTACGACCTGGTGGACAAGATCAACCAGGACCTGGCCGCCAAGAAGCTGATGGCCGAGTTCCTGGATTCCCGGCAGGAAAATGGCAAGCCTCCCTTGCGTGCCTACGGCGCCAGCTGATTTTCCGGGCATTTCCCGCGCCTTCCCGCGCGGCGCCTTGCCGTGCCCGTAACGGAGGCGGCGTCAAGGCGCGCCCCTTTCACAGGCGCGAATATTGGCCCCGTGCCCTTGACGCTCCTGACCTGACGCGCCAAAAGCGTGCGGAGCCGGGGGCTTGCAGCGCTTGCCAGCCCGCCGGAACCATCATTTTCCGACGCTGGCCGCACCCACGGCGGCCAGGCCACAATCAGGACTTGTTTTGCCATGCGCCGCAGCGTCATTACCGGCACGGGATCGTACCTGCCCGAAAGGATCCTGACCAACGAGGAGCTGGCCACCTTCGTGGACACATCCGACGAATGGATCCGCACCCGCACGGGCATTCGTCAGCGCCACGTGGCGGCCGAGAACGAGCTTACGTCCGACCTTGCCGCGCACGCGGCCGAAAAGGCGCTGGAATCCGCGGAGCTCGCGCCGGGCGATGTCGATGCCGTGCTGGTGGCCACCACCACGCCGGACTACACCTTCCCCGCCACCGCCTGCGTGGTGCAGGAAAAGCTGGGCGTGCCGGCGGGCGCCATGGCCTTCGACCTGCAGGCGGTATGTTCCGGTTTCATCTATGGACTGACGGTGGCCGATTCGCTCATCCGCTCGGGCCAGGTGCGGCGCGTGCTGCTTATCGGGGCGGAAACACTCACCCGCCTGCTGGACTGGCAGGATCGCACCACCTGCGTGTTGTTCGGCGACGGCGCCGGCGCGGTGGTGCTGGAAGCGGGCGAGGGTGAAGGCACGGTGGCCGACCGTGGCGTGCTGCACACGGTATCGCGCGCCGATGGGCGCTATCGTGAGCTGCTCCACACCGATGGCGGCCCGTCTTCCACCGGCACGGTAGGACATATCCGCATGCAGGGGCGCGAGGTATTCCGCCACGCCGTCACCAATATCGCCGATGCGATGCGCGAGGTCATGCAGGCCGCGGGCGTTTCGGCGCGGGATATCGACCTGTTCGTGCCCCATCAGGCCAATGTGCGCATCCTGGACGCCACGGCCAGGAAGCTGGGCATTCCACCGGAAAAGGTCATGCTCACCATCGCCGAGCATGGCAACACGTCCGCCGCCTCCATCCCGCTGGCGCTCGATGCCGCCGTTAAGCAGGGCAGGGCGAAACCCGGCGACCTGCTGCTGCTGGAGGCCATGGGCGGCGGCTTCACCTGGGGCGCGGCGCTGCTCAGGCTGTAACGGATCCGCTCCCCGGCCAACCACCTTGCCTCACAATATCGGGTGGTTGGGCGGGGGAGCGGGCCGGTGCCGTGCATTTCCATACAAATTGAGCGGCCCGCTGCCCCGGCCAACCACCTTGCCTCACAATATCGGGTGGTTGGGCGGGGGAGCGGGCCGGTGCCGTGCATTTCCATACAAATTGAGCGGTCCGCTGCCACATGCGCCTCGGCGCAAAAAACACAAGACGGCGGGCCTTTCCCCATGTGGTCTGGTATAACGGCCGCATGAGGATTCGGCCGCGCGACAATTCTCGGAAGGATCAGGCATGACCGGGGCAGGGTGCAGGGTTTTCACCATTCCGCCACAGGCGGATTTTCTGGCCACGCTGGCCGCGCACATGCATCCGCAAGGCGCCCTGGCAAGCCTCCTGTGCCCCCGTGAGGCCGGGGCGGACGCGGCGGACGCGGCGGACGCCCCCGCCACCGCGCCGTTCGCCGACGCCACGTTTGCTTCCTGGCGGGTGTATCTCCCCACCCGCCGCGCCGCCCGCGCTCTGGCCGTGGCCATGCTGGAAGGCGCGGGCGAGCGGCGTGCGGAGGCTCCGCGAACGGCCCTGTTGCCGCGCATCCTCCCCCTGGGCGACGTGGACGAGGACGAACTGCTGCTCAGCGCCGACATGGAAGCGCTGGCGAAGGGCCCATCCGTGGACGAGGTCCTCCCCGCCATGCCGCCGTTGCCACGCCTGTTTCTGCTGGCCGGCCTGATGAACGAATGGGCCGCGCTGCCCGAGGCGGCGGAATGGCAACTGGCCGCGCACATCCGGGGACATTCCGGCGCGGCGGTCCGTCTGGCCCGTTCGCTGGCCCGCCTCATCGACCAGTTCGACAACGAGGAACTGCCGCTTGCGAAGATCGACGCGCTGCTGAACGAGGGGCCCTTCTGGCCAGAACGGCCCGAACACCGGCTGGCGGCACAACATTTCATCAGCTTTCTGGCCCGGCGTTATCCGCAAGAACTGGAAAGGCGCCGCATGCAGGGCCCGGCACAGCGGCGCGCTCGGCTCATTCGCCTGCACGCGCAGTGGCTGAAGGCGCATCCTCCCGCAACGCCCGTCATTGCTGCCGGCTCCACCGGCACGCTGCCCGCCACCGCCGAGCTGCTGGCCACCATCGCCGGCCTGCCCACCGGCTGCGTCATCCTGCCCGGCCTTGACCTGTTCATGGACGAGGAAAGCTGGCGTGCGCTTGGCCCCGGGCATGCGCAATACGGCATGAAGCGGCTGCTGGAGAGGCTGGGCGTGTCGCGCGCGCAGGTGGGGGTGCTTCACGGCGATGTCTGCCTGCCGCCGGAAAAGGCCGCCACCATATACGCCGATCCTTCGCCGCAAGATGCCCGCCTTTGCCGCCAGGTGCTGTTCAGCGAAGCCCTGCGCCCGGTGGAAACCACCCACGAATGGCTGCACCGGGTGAAGGATCTGGAGTTTCAGCTGCAAAACGGCGCGCGGAACCTGCACCTGTTGCGCGCGCCCACGCGCCGGGTGGAGGCGCTTTCCATCGCGCTCATCATGCGCGAGGCGCTGGAACACCCCGGGCGCACCTGCATGCTGGTCACGCCCGACCGCAAGCTGGCCCGTGCCGTGCGTGCCGAGCTGGCGCGCTGGAACGTGCAGGTGGACGATTCCGCCGGGCAGCCGTTGGTGGACACGCCTCCCGGCATCTTCCTGCGTCTGCTGTGCGAGGCCGCGTTGAACGAGTTCGCGCCTCCCTACCTGGCGGCGCTGCTGGCGCATCCGCTGACCTGCATGGGGCGCCGCCGGGTGGACTGCGCGCGCGCGGCGGAGGATCTGCAACTGGCCGTGCTGCGTCCGCTGCGGCGGTTCCGCGGGCTTGCATCCTTGCCAGAGGCCGCGCGGGAACGGCATATGGAAGCCAGCGGCGCGGATGGTTGGCGCGAGCACCCCAATGTGCGCGCCCTGCCCGGGGAGCGCTGGGACGATTTGCTGAGGCTGGCCGAAGACATGGCCCGCAAGCTGGCGCCTCTGGAGCGGACGTTCGGGCGGGGTGTGCGACAATCCGCTCGCGGGCTGTTGCGCACCCTGTTGGAAGTGGCCGAGAACATCGCCACTCCACCGGGGGAAACCTGCCTCCTCTGGCGCGGCGAAACGGGCGAGGCCCTCGGCCTCGCGCTGGCGGAAATCCTGCATCATGCCCACGACGCGCCGAAGCTGACGCCGGCCGACTTCACCGCCTTCCTGCTCTCGGAGCTGGCCGGCCGGCCGGTGCGCCCGCACCAGCCCACCCATGCGCGCCTGCGCATCCTGGGGCTGCTGGAGGCGCGATTGCTGCGGGCGGACGTGATGATTTTGGCCGGGTTGAACGAAGGCATCTGGCCGGAAGAGGCGCAAAACGACCCGTGGCTGAACCGAAAGGACCGGGAATACCTGAAACTGCCGGTGCCGGAGCGCAAGATCGGGCTTTCCGCCCATGATTTCGTGCAGGCCGCCAGCGGCGCGCAGGTGTGGATGACCTTTTCCGAGCGGGTGGAGCAGCGCCCCGCCGAGCCCTCGCGCTGGATCGTGCGCCTGGAGGCGCTGCTGAAGGCCGCCGGGCTGGACAAGGCGCTGGAGGCCGACGCCTGGCCCCTGCGGCTGGCCTTGCGGCTGGATGAGCGGCTGGCGGCGCGAAAACGGGATGTGACGGCGCGAGAGGCGGATGAGGCGGATGAGGCGGAAGACCTTGAGCCCGCGGCCCTTGCAGCCGTGGCGGCGTTGCGTCCCGCGCCGGTGCCGCCGCCCCGTCCCATGCCGCCGGCGCACTTGCGGCCACGGCGCTATTCCGCCAGCCGCATCCGCACCCTGTTGCAGAACCCCTATGCCATTTTCGCCCGGCAGATCCTGCGGCTGGAAAAGCTGAAGGACCTCGAGGCACGGCCCACGCCGGATCTGTTCGGCACGGTGGTGCACGCCGCCCTGGAAGAATTCGTGCGCAGACACCCGCGCACGCTGCCCGACCAGCCGGAGCGGGCGCTGCTGGAGCTGATGGTGCGCATGCACGAGGAGCACATTGGCGATGCCGCCCACCTGGAGCAGGTGCGCGAACGCCTGGCGCGCATGGCGGACTGGTTCGTGCGCGAGTGCGAGCGAAGCTGGCGGGATGGCGACTTCGAGCGGGCTCTGCCCGAGTGCGAGGGGACCTTGAAATTCACGGTCGGGGAACAGACATGTCCGTTCGAGCTCACCGCGCGCGCCGATCGCATTGACCTGCTGGCCAACGGGGGCTTGCGCATCATCGACTACAAAACGGGCAACCCGCCTGCGAAGAAAATGACCAGCCCCGGTTACGATCCGCAGCTCGACCTGGAGGCGGCCATTGCGGCCAATGGCGGCTTTGTGAGTACCGGAGGAGCGCGCGATGTGCGGGTGCTGCAAATTGTCAGCATGAAAGGCATGGCGGATGAGGGTAAGATCACCAACTGGCATACCGACGCCTTGCCCGCGCATCGGCGGGCAGAACTGGCGCTGAAGGGTCTTGAACGGCTGTTGCGCGCCTATTCCGACCAGCGGCAACCATGGTTGCCGTTGTTGTGGGATGATGGCGGGCGCGGCTACAACGATTACGACCATTTCAGCCGCTGGCGCGAATGGTTGCCGCTGCTGGCGCATGAATGATTGGGCGTTCGCCCGTTTCATGGAAATGTCCAACCGAAATGTCCAACTGGAATATCCAGATAGAAAACAGGTGAAAAATCCTGCCGGGAGTAGCGGAAAATGAGCACGGACAAGGACAAGCCCGTCGCCGGGAAGACCAGCGACAAGAATGGTCAAGAAACGGCGACGGCCGAAATGGCGCAATCGGCGCCCCAGTCGCCGCCTTCCGAGGCGGAAGCGGGAGGCGAGATGCGTCTCAAGTTTTTCCCCGTGGCGTTTTTCGCCGTCATCATGGGCCTCTCCGGCCTCACGCTGGCCTGGCGCAAGTTCGCCGAGGCCTTTCACACCACGGGACTGTTCTCTCATCTGCTGGGCATCGCCACCTTGCTGCTGTTCGCCGGCATGCTGACGGCCTATCTCATGAAGCTCGTCCGCTATCCGCAAATGGTGAAGGGCGAGCTGAACCATCCGGTCATGAGTTCGTTCGTTCCGGCCATCTCCATTTCCCTGTTCCTGCTGGGGCTGTGCATGCTGCCCATCATGCCGGCGCTGGCCAATGTCCTGTGGGGCGCGGGCGCCATCCTGCACATCATTCTCACCTTCCACATCGTGCGCAACTGGGTGGAAAAGCAGCACTTCCAGCCTGCGCACCTGAACCCCGCATGGTTCATCCCGGCGGTGGGCAACGTGGTGGCGCCATTGGCCGGCGTGCCGCTGGGGTATTACGAGCTCTCCTGGTATTTCTTCGCGGTGGGCATTTCCTTCTGGATCATCCTGCTGGTCATCGTGTTCAACCGCATCCTGTTCCATGATCCGCTTCCCCCCCGGCTGCTGCCCACGCTGTTCATTCTCATCGCGCCGCCGGCGGTGGGCTTTCTCTCGTGGGTCAAGCTCAACGGCGGCGAAGTGGACGCCTTTGCCCGGGTGCTCTACTACCTGGCGCTGTTCTTCGCCGCGCTGATGGTGCTGGAGCTGCCGCGCTTTCTGAAGCTGCCGTTCTTCCTCTCGTGGTGGGCCTACTCGTTCCCCTCCGCGGCGGTGACGGTGGCCACCTTCGTGATGGCGGAGAAGGTGGGCGGCGCCTTTTTCCACTGGCTGTCGCTCATCATGCTGGCGGCGCTCACCGCGCTCATCGTGCTATTGATCTACCGCACGCTGCTGGCCATGAGGGCGAAGAAGATCTGCGTGCCGCCGGATCATTGATCCGGCGTCCACGCGAGCCTGAGCGACGCTCTTCGGCGCAAAAAAGCTCTCCCCTCCCTCCTTCCGGCCACGTGGCTTCACGATTTCGGGTGGTCGGACGGGGGAGAGGGTTGCCGCCGTGCACTACCGTGCAAGGAAACATGATGGGCCGGCGCGATGCGCCACGGCGCGACAATGCCATCTTGTGCGCAAGATTGTGAGGCACGGGTGATGCCCCGGGGCGGCGCGATGTGTTACAAGGCCTTCTTGGGAGAGTAACAAGGCCGGGACTGAAGCATGAGACTGACGCGCAGGGAAGCACTGAGCACACTCTTGGCGGCTGGGGCGGCCTGTGCCCTGCCGCGGGCCGGCCATGCCGGCAAGCTGACCAACTTCAACCGCCGCAACCAGTTGCCGCCTACCCGCACCACGGTGTTCGGCGACACCGGCGCCCCTCCCATGTTGTCGGAAGATTCGCCGCGTCTGATGGAAGAGGCCATCGCGCGTTACGATCTCATCGTGCGCGCCGGCGACTGGCCGCAGTTGCCTCCCATCAAGCGCATCGTGGTGGCCGGCAGCCGCAGTCCCAAAATTCCCGTCTTGCGCCGCCGCCTCATTCTGGAGGGCTATCTGCCGCCCGAGCATGCCAAGGGCCGGCGCTACGACAAGCACGTGGCCGAGGCCATCATGCGCTTTCAGCGCAACCATGGCCTGCGGGTCACGGGGCATCTGGACTTCGCCACCCATGCGGCGCTGAACGTGCCCGCGCAAGTGCGGCTGGATACCCTGCTGGCCAACCTGCCACGGGTGGAATGGGCCATGAAAGGCATCCGCGAGCGTTTCATCCTGGTCAACATTCCCGCCACCCAGCTTGAATCCATCCAGCAGGGGAAGGTCTATTCGCGCCACAACGTCATCGTCGGCAAGCCGGACAGGCCTTCGCCCTCGCTCATCTCGCAGGTCAGCGAGATCAATTTCAACCCTTACTGGACGGCGCCGGAATCCATCGTCATCAAGGACATCATCCCCGAGGCCATGAAGAGCGGCGACCCGGTGCGCTTCCTGCGCAAGATGCGCATCCGCGTCTATGACGGCTATACCGGCCCGGAGATCGACCCGGCGAAATTGCCCTGGCCCAACATCGACACCAAGCGCATCATCTTCCGCCAGGATCCGGGCGAGGGCAACGCCATGGCCTCGGTCAAGATCAATTTCCCCAATCCTTATGCCGTCTACATGCACGACACGCCCACCAAGCAGCTGTTCACCCGGGCCCAGCGCTACTTCTCCTCGGGCTGCGTGCGCATCGAGAAGGTGCACATCTTGACCGAGTGGATCCTGCGCGACACTCCGGGCTGGGACAGGGCGCGCATCGAGCAGGTGGTGAAATCCGGCGAGCGCATCGACGTGAAGCCCATCGTGAACGCGCCGGGCGTGCTGTGGGCCTACCTCACCGCCTGGGTCACGCCGGATGGTAACGTGCACTTCCGCAAGGACATCTACCGGCTGGACGGCACCGGTTTCGTCTCCGGCCAGCCCCAGCCCGTGCGCGTTGCCGGCCGCTGAAGCCTCCGCATCGGCAAGCTCTCCTGTTCGCGCGCAACCAACGATCCCTTGCCATTCCGCCTGCTGAAAAGTTATTCATGAAGCAGAATTAACTCTCCCGGCTGCCTGGTCTTTCGTTACCTTTTTCCAGAGGGCAGGAATTGCGGCAGTCGAGACACCGCCCGTGACAGGGCAGGGGAGGGACAACGCCGCCCGTGTACTCGGGCGGATCAAGCGTGTGGGGAGCGTCATGGCGAAGATCGATTACAAGCGTGTATTCCGCGAAGCCATCGAGAAACTGCACGAGGAGGGGCGTTACCGCTATTTCGCGCAGCTGCGGCGCAAGTGCGGCAAATATCCGCGCTCGCTGTATTACGATGACGAAGGCAACGTGAAGGAAGTCACCGTCTGGTGCTCCAACGACTACCTGGGCATGGCCCAGCACCCGGATGTTCTGGCGGCCATGCACGAGGCGCTGGACGACGTGGGCGCCGGCGCCGGCGGCACGCGCAACATCGCCGGCACCTCGTGGTACCACGTGCAGCTGGAGCGCGAGCTGGCCGACCTGCACGGCAAGGAGGCCGCGCTGCTGTTCAACTCCGGCTACATGGCCAACCAGGCCACCCTTTCCACGCTCGCGAAGCTGCTGCCTGGGCTGATCACCTTCTCCGACCAGCTCAACCACGCCTCCATGATCGAGGGCATCCGCCACGGCCGGGGCGACAAGAAGATCTTCCGCCACAACGACTTGGAGCACCTCGAACAACTGCTCAAGGAGGCCGACCCGGACAGGCCGAAGCTGATTGCGTTCGAGAGCGTCTATTCCATGGACGGCGACATCGCGCCCATCGCCGAGATTTGCGACCTGGCCGAGAAATACAACGCCATGACCTACATCGACGAGGTGCACGCGGTGGGCATGTATGGTCCGCGCGGCGGCGGCGTGTGCGAGCGCGAGGGGCTGCTGGACCGCATCGACATCATCGAGGGCACGCTGGCCAAGGCCTTCGGCATCATGGGCGGCTACATCGCGGCCGACGCCGATATCACCGACGCCATCCGCTCTTATGCCGCGGGCTTCATCTTCACCACCTCGCTCTCGCCGGTGCTCACCGCCGGTGCGCTGGCTTCCGTGCGGCATTTGAAAAAATCGCAGCGCGAGCGCGACCTGCAGCAGAAGCACGCCGCCATGCTGCGCGAAAAGCTGCTGGACAGGCACCTGCCGGTCATCGTCACCCCCAGCCATATCGTGCCGGTCATGGTGGGCGATGCGGTGCGCTGCAAGCAGCTCACCGATGCGCTCATGGATCGCTACGACATCTACGTGCAGCCCATCAACTATCCCACCGTGCCGGTGGGCACCGAGCGCATTCGCCTAACCCCGGGGCCGTTCCACACGCCCGACTACATCGACGAGATGGTGGAGGCGCTGGACACCCTGTGGGATGAGCTGGAGCTGCCGCGCAAGGTCCTCCACCGCGAAGCGGCGGAATAGGCTCTCGCCCGCTGCGGCGGTGGTGCGGTGGGCGGGGCAGGGGGCGCGGGCATTATCCATTCCGGCGTCCCGATCATTGACTCCCGGCGGCAAAAGGCGCAAATCCAACATGGGACGAGTATCGAACGGGGCGAAGTAACATCTTCGCGCCGTTCGTGTTTTCGGCGGCGTGTTTCGCCCTTGACAGGCTGGCTCTCAAGGGGGCGGACAGCGCTCTTGCACAGCACGAGGCACAAGGCCATGTTCCACGACTTCGACCTGGATGGCGACCTGTTGCGGGAAGAGTGTGGCGTCTTCGGCATCCATGGCCACGCGGATGCCGCCGCCATCACCGCGCTGGGGCTGCACGCCCTGCAACACCGCGGGCAGGAGGCCGCCGGCATCTGCGCCTATGACGGCAAGCAGTTCAACCTGGAGCGCCGACTGGGGCTGGTGGGCGACCATTTCACCAAGGAAAAGACCATCCAGCGCCTGGCGGGTGATGTGGCCATTGGCCATGTGCGCTATTCCACCACCGGCACCACCATATTGCGCAACGTGCAGCCCTTCTTCGCCGAGCTCGCCACCGGCGGCTTCGCCATCGCGCACAACGGCAACCTCACCAACGGCCTGGCGCTGCGCCGCGAACTTATCCAGTCCGGCGCCATCTTCCAGAGCACGTCGGACACCGAGGTCATCCTGCACCTCGTGGCGCGCTCGCCGCATCGGCGGCTGATCGAGCGCTTCATCGATGCGCTGCGCCAGGTGGAAGGCGGCTACGCGCTGGTGGCCATGACGGAAAAGAAGCTCATCGGCGCGCGCGATCCGCTGGGCATCCGCCCGCTGGTGCTGGGCCGGCTGGACGACAACTGGCTGCTGGCCTCCGAGACGGTGGCCTTCGACATCATCGGCGCGGAGTTCGTGCGCGAGGTGAAGAACGGCGAAATCGTCGTCATCACCGGCAAGGGCGAGCAGGGCATCGAGAGCTATTTCCCCTTCCCCGAGCAGCCCGAGCGCCCGTGCATCTTCGAATACATCTACTTCGCCCGGCCCGATTCCATCGTCGGCGGGCGCTCCGTTTACCAGATGCGCAAGGAGATGGGCCGCATCCTGGCGCGCGAGGCCCCGGCGGAGGCGGACATCGTGGTGCCGGTGCCCGATTCCGGCGTGCCCGCCGCGCTGGGCTATGCCGAGGAATCCGGCCTGCCGTTCGAGCTGGGCATCATCCGCAACCATTACGTGGGCCGCACCTTCATCGAGCCGACCCAGAAAATCCGCGCGCTGGGCGTGAAGCTGAAGCACAACGCCAACCGCGCGGTGCTGGAAGGCCGCCGTGTGGTCCTGATAGATGATTCCATCGTGCGCGGCACCACGTCCAAGAAGATCGTGCAAATGGTGCGCGAGGCCGGCGCGGCGGAGGTGCACATGCGCATTGCCTCGCCGCCCATCACGCATCCGGACTTCTACGGCATCGACACGCCCGACCGCGAACAATTGCTGGCCGCGCGGGCGCTGGAAGAGTGCAAGGGCGACTGGAAAGGGGCGCTGGCGAAGATGCGCGACTTCATCGAGGCCGACAGCCTGGCCTTCATCTCCGTAAATGGCCTCTACCAGGCGTTGGGTCACGAGAACCGCGACCCCGAACGCCCGCAATACACCGACCATTGCTTCACCGGCGACTATCCCACCCCGCTGGTGGACCAGGAAGACGAAAACACCGACCCGAAGCAGCTTCCACTGCTGGCCGACACGGCCTGACATTTGGCCGGGCAGGGATGGTCAGGGCATTTTTCCACCAATACAGGTTCGAAGGGACACCGGCATGACGAACACCACGGGCGCGCTCGCAGGCAGGCTGGCGGTCATCACCGGCGCCACGCGCGGCATTGGCCGGGCTTTTGCCGTGCGGCTGGCGCGCGAGGGCGCGCACATCATCGCCGTGGGGCGCACGCAAGGCGCGCTGGAGTCGCTGGACGATGAAATCCGGGAAGCAGGCGGGCAGGGCGCCACGCTGGTGCCGCTGGACGTGACCGATTATGAGGGCATCGACCGGCTGGGCGGCGCCATCTTCGAGCGTTGGGGCAAGCTCGACATCTTCTTCGGCTGCGCCGGCGTGCTGGGGCCCATGTCGCCGCTGCCGCACATCGATCCGAAATACTGGGAGCAGACCTACGCCATCAACGTCACGGCCAACTGGCGGTTCATCCGCTCCCTCGACCCCTTGCTCAGGCAGTCGGACGCCGCGCGGGTGTCGTTCGTCACCTCCGGCGCGGCGCAGAAGTGCCGGGCCTACTGGGGGCCGTATGCCACCACCAAGGCGGCGGTGGAGTGCTTGGGGCGCGTCTATGCCGAGGAATGCGCCAACACGAACATCCGCGTGCACATCCTCAACCCCGGGCCCATCCGCACGCGCATGCGCGCGGCGGCCTTTCCGGGCGAAGACCCGAACACCTTGCCCACGCCGGAGGAGCTGGCCGAGGCGGCATGGAAGATCTTCTCGCCGGAAGTGGATGCCAACGGCGCCATCTTCGACTTCATCGATGGCAAGCTGGTGCAGCGTGGCGCGACACCGGCATGATGCGGCGCGGAGCGAATGGCCGCAGGGGTGACGGAACGGTCAAATGCTTGATGCTTCGGCCAAAATCATGTTATGCTTGTTTTCAAAGAAGGCAGCTTTCCGGCCTGTTCTCGGAAGGTTCTGCCAGGGTGACGAAACCACCCGAATTGCTTTTTGATATCAGTGGGTTACGGAGAGGGAGCTTCACCGCGCTGCGCAGTGCGGCCTCATTGAGACTCAGCCTCCAGTTGACCGAGGTCTGTGCTGTAACGCTTCACCGCGCTGCGCAGTGCGGCCTCATTGAGACTCACAGCCCACTGAGCCTCTTGGTGCAATTTCTGTACGCTTCACCGCGCTGCGCAGTGCGGCCTCATTGAGACCATTTACCCCATGAAGAATAGGCCGAACACCGCAAGCTTCACCGCGCTGCGCAGTGCGGCCTTCTTCCCGGTCAAGATGTGGCCAATCTGCCTGGTCGCGGAAACCGGCTGCCACCCGCCAGTTCGTCTCATGTTATCCTGTGCGGCAGGAAACATCGGGAGGAAGCGCCATGACGGAAACCATCGACAGGAAGGCGCACTGGCAGGGCGTCTACGAGCGGAAATACGAGGACGAGGTCAGCTGGTATCAGGCCCGCCCCGCTCTCTCGCTGCAACTCATTGCCAACACCGGTCTTGGCAGGGATGCCGCCATCATCGACGCTGGCGGCGGCGCCTCGGTGCTGGTGGATTATCTGCTGGATTCCGGACATGCCGACGTGACGGTTCTCGACATCGCCTCCGCCGCGCTGGAAAAGGCCCGCGCCCGGCTGGGTGAACGGGCGGCGCACGTGCAATGGATCACCGCCGATCTGCTGAACTGGCAGCCGCCTCGCCAATACGACATCTGGCACGACCGGGCGGTGTTCCACTTCCTCACCGCCTCTGCCGACCGGCAGCGCTATGTCGAGGTGCTCAAACGCGCGCTGAAGCCCGGCGGACACGTCATCATCGCCACCTTCGCCCCCGATGGGCCGGAGAAATGCTCCGGCCTTCCCGTGCAGCGCCATTCGCCGGAAAGCATCGCCGCCGAGCTGGGCGACGGCTTCGAGCTGGTGGAAGCCGCGGACGAGCACCACATTACCCCGGCGGGCAAGGTGCAGCATTTCAACTACGCCCGCCTGCGCCGGCGTGAAAACACCTGAAACAGGCGGCCTGTAATACCAGATTGCGTAATGCCCGACCGGTGAAACCGCCCCGCACCCCCATCCAGCCCCTTGTATCTCATGATTTGGGGGTTGGATGGGGGTGCGGGGCGGTTTCACCGGTCAACCTTTGTGCAGCTTGG
>JALVSR010000032.1 GCA_027024225.1 Hyphomicrobiales bacterium
CCTTTATGCATTCTGGAATTCCAGGAAATGCACCGCCGTGTCGCCATATTCGCGCACGTCCAGCGCCCGGAATGGCTCCGGCGGCTTGAAATCGCTGCGCGCGCTTTCCTCCACCACCGCCAGTGCGCCGGGTTTCAGCCAGCCGCCCTCGCGCAAGCTCCTCAGCGCGCGCTCAGCCAGCCCCTTGCCATATGGCGGGTCGAGAAAGGCCAGGTCGAACGGCGGCATGGGCGCACGGCGGCCCATGTTCGTGGCGTCCCGCCGCCAGATCTTCGCCCTGCCCTGAAGCCCCGCGCGCACGAGGTTGTCGCGTATCGCCGCGCGCGCCTTCGCATCCGTATCCACGAACAGGGCGAATCCCGCCCCGCGCGAGAGCGCCTCCAGCCCCAGCGCGCCGGACCCGGCGAACAGGTCCAGCACCCGCGCCTCCGCAAGCTCCGGCGCGAAGTCGGCGTGCGCCAGCACGTTGAACATGGCCTCGCGCACGCGGTCGGTGGTGGGGCGCGTATCCATGCCCTTCGGCGCGCGGATGTTCAGGCCCCGGTGTTTGCCGCCGATGATGCGCATGTAGCCCGACCTCTCGCCGGTCCGTCAGTTTTCCTCGCTGCCGGGCGCGGCTTCGTCACCGGCCCCGCCCTCCTCGTCGTCGAAGCCGATGAACATCACCTCGCCGCTCGGGTGCGAGGCCATGCGGCGTTCCTCCACCTCGCTCAGCAGCTTGCCCAGCAGCTCTTCCAGCTGCTTGCGCGGCACCTCCGCCACTTCGCGCCGCTTCAGCCCGCCCAGCTGGAACGGCCCGTAACTGGTGCGGATCAGCCGGTTCACCTTGCAGCCCAGGTGCTCCAGGATGCGGCGGATCTCGCGATTCTTGCCCTCCGTCAGCGCGAAGGTGAACCACTTGTTCGCACCCTCTTCCCTGTCCAGCGTGGCCTTCACCCGGCCGTAATGCACACCATCGATGGTAATGCCGTCTTCCAGCTTCTTCAGCGCGCGCTTCAGCTTCTGCGCCGGCACGGGGCAATAGGCGCGCACGCGGTAGCGCCGCGTCCAGCCCTTGCTCGGGTGCTCCAGCGCGCGCTTCAGCTCGCCATCGTTGGTCAGCAGCAGCAGACCCTCGGACATGAAGTCCAGCCGCCCGATGGGCATGGCGTGCTGCGCATCTTCCGGCACGTCGTCGTAGATGGTCGGCCGCCCTTTCGGGTCGTGCCGCGCCACCACGCGTTCCACCGGCTTGTGATAGCGCCACAGCCGCACCGGCTCCGGCTCGGGCAAGGGCTCGCCGTCGATCAAGACCTCGTCTTCCGGGCCCACCCGCACCGCCGGGCTGGTCTCGATGAAGCCGTTCACGGCCACGCGCCCTGCCTCGATGAGCCGCTCCGCCTCGCGCCGCGAGCAGATGCCGGTGCGGGCGATGACCTTCGCGAGCTTCTCGCCGCGTTTCACATTTCGCTGTTCCTGTGTCATGACAACAGAAGTAGGAGCACACGTTGATCCGCGCAAGCGAAACCGCCGGGAGCGCCGCATGAAACTGGTGCCGGAGCACATGGAGCTGGCCTTTACGGAAGCCGTGGCCGCCGGCGAACGCGGCGAGGTGCCGGTGGGCGCGGTTGTCGTGAGCCCGGCGGGCGAAGTGCTCGCCCGCGCCGGCAACCGCGTGAAGGAGCTTTCCGACCCCACGGCGCACGCGGAGATTCTGGCCATTCGCAAGGCCTGCCGGAAGATCGGCAGCGAGCGCCTGGTGGGCTGCGACCTGTTCGTCACGCTGGAGCCCTGCCCCATGTGTGCCACGGCCATTTCATACGCCCGCATCCGGCGGCTGTATTTCGCCGCCGATGACGAGAAGATGGGCGGCGTGCACCATGGCCCGCGCATTTTCAGCCAGCCCACCTGCCACCACCGGACGGAAATCTACGACGGCCTGGGCGCGGAGCGTGCGCGCGAGCTGTTGCGGCGCTTCTTCAGGGACAGGAGATAACAACAGCCGGCGCGAAGATGACCGGTGCGACACGCCCCTCGCCCCCGCCCAACCC
>JALVSR010000033.1 GCA_027024225.1 Hyphomicrobiales bacterium
GTGGAAGCCGGCATCTCGTGCAACCGACTCATGCGCTTGCGGCCCGAGACCCCGGCTTCCACCGGGGTGACGAAGGAAGAAGAATGCCGCCCCCTCCCCGTCATGCCGGCGAAAGCCGGCATCTCGAGCAACCTACTCATGCGCCTGCGGCCCGAGACCCCGGCTTCCACCGGGGTGACGAAGGAAGAAGAATGCCGCCCCCTCCCCGTCATGCCGGCGCAAGCCGGCATCTCGAGCAACCTACTCATGCGCCTGCGGCCCGAGACCCCGGCTTCCGCCGGGGTGAAGTGGAAAACGCACCATGCCGCTCCCCACCCTCGTCATTTCCGCGCAAGCGGGAATCCAGTAAGCCACTGATTCAATGATGGATCCCCGCTTTCGCGGGAATGACGGAAGTAGCAGCCGGAATTAGACAACCCCGTCCCGCAGCAATTCCCCAACCCATTGAAATCCCGCTCTTTCGTCATTGCCGGGCTTGTCCCGGCAATCCAGAGCCGCCCGCGTCAAAGCCTGCTGATCGTTTCGAGCAATCCGCCTGCCCCGGTGCCCGCCGCCCCTGGATGCCCGGAACAAGTCCGGGCATGACGTTGTTGTGGGTTGATGCGCCGCGTTCACCCCGCCGCCTTTTCCCCGCGCAGCAGGCCGGCGACGCTGATGTCCTCGTCCAGATCAGGCCAGTAAATCCCCTCGCCGTCGCCGAATAGCTCCCAGTTCTCCAGCTGCTCCCGCGGCGCGGCGGCCAGCCGTGGAAACCACGCCAGCAGCACGGCAATCCGCCGCCCATCCACGAGCTAGATGATCGTTCTGTCTTACGCTTAGAAGTATTGCAAAATTCGAACTCAAAGATTATAAAAAAGTGTGCAAATAAACATTGTGAAAACATATATGGCATTTTACAGGAACATAGAATTGGCTGCTAAATGGCTAGCTGCAGCCCAAAACTTGGATGGAGGATGGGGTTTGACTCCCCATCAGGCAAGTTCTCTTGTAAATACTTCGGAAGCAATATTTGTGTTTAATATGGCTGGCGCCAAATATAGTAAATATGCTAAAGAAGGCATTGAGTAGTTAAAAATTGGAAGGGACATCTAAAAGAGAGAGGGGAAAAGACAAGATTTGTTGCTTTTCCTCTTTTTGTATGTGGGTATACAGGAAATTTAAATTTACTAGGAGAAGAAGCAAATTTAATGAAAGATTGGCTGCTAAGCCAGAGAAATTTAACGGATGGAGCTTGGGGCGCTGCTAATGGATGCCCTTCAGATATTTATTCTACTTTCTTAGCAGTTCAAGCTCTTCAATTTTTTGATATACCAAATGATATAAAACATCAGGTAAGATTCTGGATACTGGGTAATTTTGGTCAGAGAGGGTGGGACTTCGGTACTCCAGAAAGTCCTTCCCCTTCAGCAACTTCCTATGCATTAATTGCATTACATATTTTGGGGGTAAGAGAAGATCCAAAAATAGATATGTCGGTTTCATTTTTGCTTCAGATGGAAAGATGGAATGATGAAGAAGTAAATTACGCCGGCACCCTCTGGAAACATTGCACTCATTCGAATGTTATTTCGGCTTTGGCGCTGTATGAAGATGATATATTTTCTCCAACTATTGCTAATGCTATTAGATATTCAAATAAACTAATTAGCCCTCATGGTGGATGGATGGAAACGGCAGACAGCAAAGAAAACAGGACTGTAAGAGCACAATATTGAGCCTGTTATTATTCTGATAAATTAATACATAGATTTGATCCATCCAAGCATATACTTAGGATTGACGCGGAGAGAACAGAAAAAACATTGAAAGCTCCAGAATTTCAACATTTCTTGGTAAAAACAAAATTTGCTTTTGTAATTCCAACAGTTTTTTACAAAGCTATTGCATATAGCTTACTTGTAATAGGATCTTTATTGGCATTTAATATTCATGAATACATCAATATAAATTATCAAAAAATCCTAAATGTATCTGGTTTTGCTTTTCTTGCCATGGCATATGTTCTTATAAAAAAGAGGCCTATATTATTTGGAAGGATTTATAAGATATTAATAACTCTTATTGCTATATTTGGATTTTTCAATTTCATTAATGGGATTACTATTGTAGAAATTTTTCATCATTTTAGAAAATTGGCTGAAGAAGTTGTTCAACTTTTTTGGAGTAAGTCGATATGACAAATATACTTGCAAGTATAAGTTATGCATCTGGATTTTATTCAAAAACTTTTGAAGAATTCGTTCTTGTTTCACATGATATAGGATTTCAAGGGGTGCAATTTATCCCTGATCAATCGCCCAATCTCTATAATCAATTTAGCGAAAAAAGAGTAAAAAAAATTAAGGGCTATGATTGAGGAATTAAATATGTTTGTGTCGTTTCATAATGTATTTTATGATATCAATTTATGTTCATTGGTTCCCGATATATCGCACTTTTCAAGAAGTATAACAGAAAAAGTTTTAATGCTATCTAAATCTCTAGGATCGAAAACATTAACTGTACATCCAGGTTATATATATCCAGGGTGGAGGAATGACCCCATTCAATACGAAAAGTTTTGGGAATATGCGTGCATAAATATGAAAAAATTATGCTCTCTGGGGGCTAGATACGATATACAAATATTACTAGAAAATGGATCTTATTGCTTAACGACCAAGGCTTTTGATAAAAAAATAGAATTTCACGTAGGAATAGATGTAGCTGACTTGAAAAAGTTGTTGTCATATAGTGATGGAGAAATGGGAATTTGCATGGATATTGGAAAGTTGAGAGCCTCAAAAGTAAATTATGAATTTTTTATAACTGAGCTCTCCCCCTTCATAAGAGAAGTTCAAATATCAAGCAGAAGTGATATATCTATAGTCACCAACCTAATAAAATCTCAAAAAAAACTAATAAATATTGTTTTTGAAGGAAAGGACAAGCGGGAAATGGAGTTTTTTAGATTGGTCAAAAAATTTACTAACACCTAAGTCTTAATAACGGTACCCCCTCGGCGCCTGCCTCCCCGTCTGCGCGCGCTTGCCCAACCACGGAGTCACATCCTTTTCCGTCCGCGTCCGGCCCGCAGCGTCCTGCCATTGCAGGCCGTCTTCCAGGCGGAAGGAGCGGGCGTCGGCAAGTCTACCGCCTTTGGCATAGCGCTGCAGGCGCACGCCCTTGCCGCGCCCCATCTCCGGCAGCTCGCTCAGCGGGAACACCAGCATCTTGCGGTTCGTGCCCACTACCGCCACGTGGTCATGCCCCTCCCCGATGCGGCGGCAGATCACCATCTTCGCCGGCGGCTTCACGTTCATCACCTGCTTGCCCTTGCGCGTGTTGGCCACCACGTCCGCCTCGCGCACGATGAAACCGTTGCCCTCGGAACTGGCCAGCAGCAGCCGCCCGTCCTGCTCGTGAACGAACAATGCCACGATGTCGTCTTCCGCCGCCATGTCTATGCTCAACCGCACCGGCTCCCCCGCGCCGCGTCCGCCGGGCAGCTTGCCCGCATCCAGCGTGAAAAAGCGCCCCGACGACGCCGCCAGCAGCAGCTTTTCCGTGGTGTAGGCATGAAAGACGAAGCGCCCCGAATCTCCCTCCTTGTAGGTGAGCTTCGCCATCTGCTCATCGTTCAGGTGTCCTTTCAGCGCGCGTATCCAGCCCTTGGCGGAGCAGACCACCGTAATCGGCTCTTTCTCCGTCAGCGCCGCGTCCAGGTCCACCTCTATCTCCGGCGCCTCGGCGATGTCCGTGCGCCGCCGCCCCAGCTCAGTCTTCTTCGACCACTTGTCGCGGATGAAGCGGATTTCCTTCGCCACCCGCTGCCATTGCAGCTCTTCCGAGGCCAGCAGCCTTTGCAGCTCCTCACGCTCTTTCGCCAGCTCCTCGTGCTCGCGGCGGATTTCGATTTCCTGCAGCTTGTTCAAGGCCCGCAGGCGCATGTTCAGAATGGCCTCGGCCTGCACCTCCGTCAGCCCGAAGCGCTTCATCAGCTCCGCCTTCGGCTCGTCCTCGAAGCGGATGATGCGGATCACCTCGTCGATGTTGAGGTAGGCAATCAGCAGGCCTTCCAGCACCTCCATGCGGTGCGCGATCTTCTCCAGCCGCCAGTAGCTGCGGCGGATGAGCACGTCGATGCGGTGGTCCAGCCACTCGCGCAAGACCTCGCGCAAGGACATGACCCGCGGCACGCGGCCCTGCGAGAGCACGTTCATGTTCAGGCTCACGCGCACCTCCAGCTCGGTCAGGCGGAAGAGCGATTCCATCAGCAGCACCGGATCGACGTTGCGGCTCTTCGGCTCCAGCACCAGCCGCACATCCTCGGCCGATTCATCGCGCACGTCCCCCAGCAGCGGCAGCTTGCGGGCCTCCAGCAGCTCGGCGATCTTCTCCACCAGCTTCGCCTTCTGCACCTGGTAGGGAATTTCCGTGACCACGATTTGCCACTGCCCGCGGCCAAGCTCTTCCCTTTCCCACTTCGCGCGCAGGCGGAAGCCGCCCCGGCCCGTTTCGTAGGCCTTTCGGATGTTCTCGCGCGGCTCCACCAGCACCCCGCCGGTGGGAAAGTCCGGGCCGGGAATGAACTCCATGAGCTTGTCGATGCCGGCATTGGGGTGCTTGATGAGATAGAGCGCGGCGTTGCACACCTCTTCCGCGTTGTGCGGCGGGATGGAGGTGGCCATGCCCACCGCGATGCCCTGCGCGCCGTTGGCCAGGAGGTTCGGAAAGGCGCCGGGCAGCACCACCGGCTCGGTGTCCTCGCCGTTGTAGGTCTCGCGGAAATCAACGGCGTCTTCCTCCAGCCCCTCCAGCAGGGCCATGGCCACGTCCGTCAGCCGCGCCTCGGTGTAGCGGTAGGCCGCCGCGCCATCGCCGTCGATGTTGCCGAAGTTGCCCTGCCCTTCCACCAGCGGATAGCGCTGGGCGAAGTCCTGCGCCAGGCGCACCATGGCGTCATACACGGCCTGGTCGCCGTGCGGGTGGAACTTGCCGATGACATCGCCCACCACGCGCGCGCATTTCTTGAACCCGGCGGAAGGGTCGAGCCTGAGCACGTGCATGGCATACAGCAGGCGCCGGTGCACGGGCTTGAGCCCATCGCGCACATCCGGCAGCGCCCGGTGCATGATGGTGGAGAGCGCATAGGCGAGGTAGCGCTCTTCCAGCGCTTCCTTCAGCGACACCGGCTCGGTATTGGGCGAATCATCATGCAAGTGCTCGGTCATGGGACAATGGTAGAACACGATGCGCCGCGCGGCAACGCGCCAGGCCCGGCATTCGCACAGACGGCATGGCCGCTGGGCCGGCCTTGGGCCAGCCAGAGGGAGCAGACGGGCGGCCCGCGCCACCGCGCTCGTTCATCTCCGGTTAAGGAAACCGCCAAATTGTCGCCCGGAATTCATGCGACAACACCACCCACAAGGCGAATGAAGGACTTCTGGCTGGATTTGCGGGGCAGACATGAACATCAGGCAACAGGATCGTTTTTCTTCGGCTGGCGAGCGTGAAGCGCTGGAGCGCCTGTCGGTCTTTCTGCCGGCTTCCGTCGTGCGCGCGCTGAAGGAGCAGGTGCCGGCAGGCCGGCGCAGCCACTTCATCGCCGCGGCGCTGAAGGCGGCGCTGGACCGCGGGCAGGCGGCCAAGGCGCAACCGGCCGAGAAACACGAGGCCTGAGAACGCCCTCACCCATTCTTCCCTTCGTTTTCACCGCGGGCATTTTCGTTGCGGACATCGGCATTCAGGCGGGAAAGGCGCCGCTCCACCTGGCGGCGCTCCCAGTCGGTGCCGAAGGGGGCCTTGCCACCGAACACGGCCAGCCCGTGCCATAGCAGCCCCGCGCCCCAGCCCAGCAGCGGCCACTGAACCCAGAAGCGCCCCGGCGTGGCCAGCACATCGACAACGGCCAGCAGCACCATGACGGCCACGAACACCCCGGCATGGACATAAAAGCCGCGCTCCCGCTTCACCTGCCGGCGCACGGCCAGTTCGGCGGGCAGGTCATCGCTCTCCAGTTCGGCATAGGCGCGCAGCTGGCGGGCAAATTGCAGCGCGGCGCGGTCTTCCGGGCTCAGACAGCCGTGGGTGCCGGAAGCGGCCGCCTTGCCCGTGTTGTCGGCGTGAGGCGTATCGCCGGTAGCCTGCGTGGTCATGGTGGCGGTCATGTTCATGTCCTCCCGCAATTGTGAAACGTTGCTTTCGAACACCGCCGCCAGGCACTTCAGCGTTTCCAGGCTGGCGCGTCCGCCATTTTCCAGCCGCTGGATGGTGCGCACGGACAGCCCGGCCATTTCGGCCAGGTCTTCCTGCGACCAGCCACGCTTCAGGCGAAGTTCGCGAATGATGTTCATGGCCCGGAAAACTCCTCTTGCCAGTTCGTTGGCGTGCGATGCGCCACC
>JALVSR010000034.1 GCA_027024225.1 Hyphomicrobiales bacterium
ATGCGATACGCGGATCGTTGGCGAAATCATCCCGCGTGAATTGCAGCCGGTCGGCGGCATATTCCCGCAGGGCCATGATGCCATGAGCGGAAAAGCGCAAATGCCAGTTCCGCATTTCCGAGGGTTTTTCCTCTTCGAAAGCATGACAGTGAAACAAGACGATGTTGTTTCCACCTTGCGGGTCACGCACCGAGCGATATTGAATAGCATCAAGCTCCCGTTCCCTCGCTGCGCGAGCCAGTTGCTGGCAGGCGGTGTAGTCCAGCGGATCCGTCCAGAGCGCATCTTCCGCAACGAACGGCGGGCGTGTCAGGTCGATGGCCTGCTCCGCGCTTACCTTCACGCTAAACAGGGTGAATTCCACCGGTTTTTCCGGCCATGGCGTTTGCGGCGATTCGGCATGAAACAGAAGCTGGTAGAAGACAGCTTCCGCCAAAGCGGTATGCTCGGCCAAGGAGGCATAGAATACCCCCGGTTCACCTTTTGCATGAAAGCGCGAATGGTATTGCACCGAGTAGCGAAACGGCGTGAACAACAGATAATGCAGTTCGTTGCATTCAGCCGGAACCGGTGGCTTTGATTCTTCTAGGATCTCCTCCAGCACTTCCTGTTCCGGCAGATCATCCACCAGCGCCATGGTGGCGGGGGCATATTGCGATTCCACCGCACGCCAGCAGACGGCGGAAAATGCCTTCGCCTCAGACGACAGCGCGGCGGGAATCCAGGTAGGCAACGACATCGACCAGCCCCGTCACGCGCTGAACAAGCTCCGCTGGCACGCTGCCAAGAGCAGCGTTTACCGCTCGCATCCAATGTTTCATGACCTTTTCATCGCCGCCAGCAATAGCGAACAGGGAACGATATATCCGCACCAGCAAAGCGGCCAGCTCGAATTCCTTCGTGCCGTCCTTCAGGTGCAGCCGCCCCTGTTTCATGCGGCTTATGGTGGCCGGAGACACGCCAATAATGCGCGCCAGCTCGCTCGCCTTCAGGCCCAGCACGTCAGCGGCGCGCAACACGGCCTTGGTGAGCACCTCGCCACGGTCTGGTCGGGTACCGGGCGGTGTGAGAGGGTCTTGTGCATGCGCGAGGTTCATGAGTTTATCCGTGCTTGCCGGTGCTCTTACTGGTGCAATATTTATATGACACTTTTTCTCATGAAATGTAAAGAATTCTCTTTACAACGTTCGGATGCGCGGTTCGGCGGGCTGATGCATCAGGGCCGTCAATGCCCAGATCAGGGCGTCGGCGCGGTCGGGGCTGGCGCCGGCCTCGATGATGCGCTCGAAGTCCACCAGTTGATCCTCCAATTGCGGGAAGGTGCCGGCGTGGTGCACCCTGCCCTGCTCATACAGCGCCGCCACCGGCTCGGCCCGCACGGCCTTCCCACGGGCGGCGCGCACGGCCCGATATGGCGCATCCGGCGCGAGCTGGCGGATGAGCGCCTCCACCATGTCGCCGCCCTGGTTCACCTCCGCCACGATGCGATCCGCCGCGTGGCGCGCATGCGCCGCCAGCGCCGCGCGGGCCCAGGCGAGCGGCTGGGCGTTCTCCACGCTGGCGTCTTCCAGCACATAGAAGTGCCCATCCTCCGCCCGGCCCGCCACCACGATGCCGCAGCAGGAATCGGCGGCGGAGGCGGAAACGGGCGGATCGACGGCCACGACCACGCGGCGCAGGGACGGCACATCCTCTGGGCGCACGCGGCAGGCCTCGATGCGGCTGCGGCCGAACAGGCCGTCGGGCACGTCGTCGATGAACTCGCCGTCCAGCTCCTGCCGGCCCAGCCAGGTGCCGCCATAGCGGCGCTGCATGGCCTCGATGAAGCCCTCGCCCAGGTGCGCGGCATTGTCGGCCGTTTTCGCGTGCGAGCGCCACACGTCCGGCTCGCCAAGCAGGCGGCGAATGAGCGGCGTGGGCGCGGGCGTGGTGGTGGCCAGCACGCGCGGGCGCTCGCCCAGGCGCAGGCCCATCATCAGCATGTCCCACACCTGCCCGCCCTTGCGCCAGCGGCCTATTTCATCGCACCAGGCCATGTGGAACTGCGGCCCGCGCAGGCTGTCCGGCTCATCGGCCGAGAACAGCTGCGCCAGCGCGCCAGTTGGCCAACGCAACTGCCGCTTCGAGGGCTCGAAGGCGGGGCGCAGGCCGCGCGGCCAGTTCAGGGTCAGCAAGCCCGATGCACCCTCCAGCATGACGCTGCGGGCATCGTGCAGCGTGGGCGCCACCAGGGCGATGCGCAGCGGTCGCCTTTCCTTTGCGGCGCGCATGACTTCCATGCGCACCCACTCGGCGCCGGCGCGCGTCTTGCCCGCGCCGCGGCCCGCCATGAACAGCCAGGTGCGCCAGCGCGCACCCTGCCCCGCCCCCTTCGGCGCGAAGAAATCGGGCGGCAGCTGATCATCGCGCGCGGCGAACGGCCAGTTGCCCAGCAGCCAGCGCGCCACCTCCGGCTCAAGCGCCGCCGCGACGGCGCGGGGGCCGTGTTTGCGCACACAGCGCTTCAAGCTGCTGCGCAAGGCGGCATCGGATGGCGGCGTCGGCGGTTTCGTCATCTGGCTTGGCGGCATCTTCCGCTTGCGCGTGGGCGCGTTCCATCTCGGCGGCGGACTGCAGGGCCTTCATGAGCGCGGTGATGGCCTTCGCCTCGCGCTCCAGCTCGGCGGGAGCGGGGGGTTTTTCGGCATCGGCATTCTTCAGCCGCGCCTCCAGCTGGGCCAGGCGCCGGCGCAGCAGCTCTTGCAGGCGGCGGGCATCGTGCCGGGTGATCATGAAGTCTCCAGCGGCGCAAAAGAAACGCGGCGCGGAAACGAGGTTCCACGCCGCGGATGGATCAACCATGGTGAGGCCGGTTGGCCGAAATCTCTCCGTGAGCCCTCAGCTCCAGGCCCACTGTGGGAGCGTGGCACAGCTTATACATCAGAGCGCGCCGCTCGTCAAGAACTTTTTCCTATCGTGTCGCTGATTTTAGAACATAGTGCGAACTAGCGTCTGAATCGGACCCCGTATATAAGAAAGGCATGTCCAGCCAGGAGAAAAAACGCGACAAGCCCGTGAGCGCCGGGGTGCTGGTATGGGAGCGTGCGGCGGATGGCGCCTTGCGCGTGCTGCTGGCGCACATGGGCGGGCCCTTCTGGGCGCACAAGGATGAAGGCGCATGGACGATACCGAAAGGCCTGGTGGACGAGGAGGAAGATCATCTGAAGGCGGCCCGGCGGGAATTCGCGGAGGAAACGGGGGTGGCGCTGCCGGAAGATGATTCCATCTACGTGGACCTGGGCGAAGCGCCGGGGCCGCGCAAGCGAAAGATCCTGCACATGTTTGCGCTGGAAGCCAGGCACGTGCCGCAAGCACGGGACGGCTGCGAATCATTGGCGAGCGATTCGCCACCTTCGAACACCTTCCGCCTGGAATGGCCACCGAAATCCGGTCGCTTGCGGGAATTTCCGGAGATCGATCGTACGGCCTGCTTCGACCTGGACACGGCGATGAAGAAAGTGGATGCGGCGCAACGTGTGTTCCTGCAACGTTTGCGTGAGCGTGTCGCTGGGCAAGCCTTGCCGAACCGCCTTGCTGACAATTGAAATCTCCCGCAATTACAGCACCTTGATTTTTCATTTCGGTTTTTCCACAGACTTCTCTTCCATTCTTGCGCGCATCTGTATATACTATCTTTGTTCATGTTTTGTATCGATTGTATTCGAGAGGGGCACATGCAACACCTTCAATCCGGCCCATGGTTGACAGAGAAAAAGGCCGCCCCGGCCAGAGACATGCTGGCCGTCATGCAGCTGATGGCGCGGGCGAACGCCTGGCTGGCGCAAGAGCTGCTCAGCGATGGCGCGCGCTGGCGGTTGTTCGCTGCTGCCGAGCGGGGCGCGCGCTCGCTGGGCGATGTGGAGCCGACGCTGGTGGACGAACTGAAGCGGCGCGATTTCGTCACGCCGGAACGGGACGACCCGTTGCGCTGGCGTCTGTCCACAGGCGGCAAGCGCTGGCTGGCCCGGCACGTGCCGCAAATGCGCCCAAGCCTTGCGCCTGCTGTCTCGACGAACGCCGATATCCGCGCGAACAAGGCACGGCAAGACCGGAACGCGCCATCAGTAGGTGATGAATCGCTCGCGCCACCCGGCAAGCCGCGACAGCGGCTGCTGATACGGGATGAGCAAACCGGCCGTCTGCGCGAGGTGGAGGTGAACCTGCGCGAAAATCCGCTGTTGTGGCTGGCGCGGCGCAAGGACGCGCGGGGGCGCCCCTACCTGGAGCCGCATCAGGTGGCGGCAGGAGAACGGTTGCGCGCGGAATACGAAGCCGCACGCATGCAACCGAGAGTGACGGCGGACTGGAACCCGGCCTTTGTGGCGAGTGATCGCGGTCGCATGCGGGCGGGGGCGCGCACGCCCTATTCCTTTGCCGAGCGGGCCATCGCCGCGCGGCAGCGGGTGCACCGGGCGCTGGAGGCCGTTGGCCCGGAGCTGGCGGACATCGTGGTGGCGGTATGCTGCCTGGGGCACGGCATAGAGGCGGCGGAAAAGGCGCTTTCGTGGCCGCGGCGCTCGGCCCGGCTGGTGTTGCGAATCGCCCTGGAGCGACTGGCGGCGCATTATGGCATCGGCCCGGCGGGTGATCGCGCGGCGCCGCACTGGAAGCGAATTCTGGAATGGCACGCGGAGGATGGCAGACCGACGCAAGCGTTGCCCGGCGAGGATGCCGAACAATGATTCCCGAAAACGATCTCACCCGGAAGCGATGTCATCGGTGTCAAGAAAATTTCGGCGATGACCGGAACGAAAAGAAGAGTTATCAACGCTGTTCCCAGCCTTGCCGGAGATGATGAAAAACATCTGGGATCCTTTCGGGGAGAAAAGTATTTCTCCTGTTTGTCTCCTTGCGGAACCGTGAGGTCTTGCGAGGATGGATCTTGTGACAATATGCCAGAGACGGGAAGCCTGCCATGTCGTCCGCGCTGCCGAAAACGCTGGAAGATCTGAAGGACATGAGCGCGCCATACAACCCGGGGGCGGAAATGGCGCTGCTGGGGGCGCTGCTCAATCACAACGCCATATTCGACCGGGTGGGCAGCTACCTGAAGGCGGAACATTTCTCGGAAGCCGTGCATGCGGAACTCTATCGGCTCATGGCCCGTCTCATCGGGCGTGGGCATACGGTGACCGCGGTGACGCTGCTGCCCTATGCGGAAGAGATCCCCGGCATCGAAGACCTGGGCGGGGCGGCGGAATATCTGGCGAAACTGGTGGCGCAGGCCGCGCCCATGTCGGCGGCGGATGATTATGCGCGCGAAATCTATGATCTGGCACGGCGGCGCTGGCTCATGGAAATCGGCTCGGACCTGGTGGTGGAGGCCAGAACGCCCGATGCCGACAGCAGCGTAAGCGACATTATCGAGGAGACGGAAAAACGCCTTTACGAGGTGGCGGAAGAATCGCGCTTCGGGCAGGGCTTCGTGGCCTTTTCCGAGGCGCTCAGGGAATCCATCGACATGGCGGCGGCGGCCTATGCGCGCGATGGCGGGCTTTCCGGCCTGGCCACGGGGTTGCGCGATCTCGACCAGAAGATGGGCGGACTGCAACCGTCCGACCTCATCATCCTGGCGGGCCGGCCGGGCATGGGCAAGACGGCGCTGGCCACCTCCATCGCCTATCATGTGGCCAGGACCTACAAGCCCGCACAAGTGCCGCCGGGCGAGCCACCGCAAGCGGAACAGGGGGGCGTGGTGGCCTTTTTCTCGCTGGAAATGTCGGCGGAACAGCTGGCTACGCGCATCGTTTCCTCCGAGGCGGAGATTTCCTCGCACCAGATCCGGCGGGGCGATATCACGCCGGAAGAATTCGAACGGTTGCAAAAGGTTGCGCGAGACATCGAGCAGGCGCCGCTGTTCATCGATGATACGGGCGGGTTGACCATTGCCCAGCTGGCGGCGCGGGCGCGGCGCATCAAGCGTCAGCACGGGCTGGACCTGATCGTGGTGGACTACCTGCAGCTGCTTTCCGGCACCTCGCGGCGCTCGCAGGAAAATCGCGTGCAGGAGCTGACCGAAATCACCACCAACCTGAAGACGTTGGCGAAGGAGCTGAACGTGCCGATCCTGGCGCTGTCGCAGCTTTCGCGCCAAGTGGAATCGCGCGAGGACAAGCGTCCGCAGCTTTCCGACCTGCGCGAATCGGGCTCCATCGAACAGGATGCGGACGTGGTGTTGTTCATCTTCCGCGAGGAATACTACCTGAAGCAGAAGGAGCCGCCGCTGGGCTCGGAGAAATACGCCGAGTGGATGGAACAGATGGAGCGGGTACACGGTATCGCCGAGATCATCATCGCCAAGCAGCGCCATGGCCCGGTGGGCAAGGTGGAGGTGCAGTTCACCGAAACCTTCACCCGCTTCGCCGACCTGGAAAAACACGTGGAGATCCCGGAAGGCATGTAAGCCCCGCCAGCACCTTCCGTCGTGGCGCCACATGCGTGGCACGGAGCTTTCTGCCCTTGTGCCTCGCCGGAAGATGAGGTTTTGCGTTCTTCCGGGGGCATGGAGCGAGGCTCAAGAAGCGTGCGTGCGCTCTTTCACCGCAGGTATATGTTCGCGCGAGCATCCGCATTCACAGGACGCGCATTTGCACGGGAGCCTGCCGGTACAGGATTCCGCTTCGCGAGCACCTGCCGCCCATGGAGCGCGCGTGCTCGGGTGCTTGTCCCTACAGGATGTCTCGCGTTCCGTCCGTGCCTCGAGAAGAAGGAATGAGCCTGCCACCACGATGCGGCGGGAGAGCGTCATTGCGTGTCAATGCGCCGTGGCCGTGAAAGAAGTGGGCCGTGCACCCGAAGATGCGTGAGGGGTGGCAAAAACATAGCGGGCGTGGCGCACATGCACTCGTGGGGGCACGTGGGTGGCCTCGAACAGGTCGTAGCCTTCCTTCAGGTTGCGCCAGAAGTCGAACCAGCGATGCCCGGCATGGGCGGACATGTTCTCCGCCGTCATGCGGAAGGGGAAAATGTGCACGGGCACGCGTTTCTGCCCATTGCGCAAGGCGGCTTCGACAAGGGTGTAAATTTCCTCGATGCCCGCATCCGTCATGGCGTAGCAGCCGATGGAAACGCACGCCCCGTGCACCATGAGGAAGCTGCCGGTGCGGCCATGGGCGCGGTCATAGGCGTTTGGAAAACCGAGGTTGAAGGAGAGGTGATAGCGGCTGTTGGGGTTGAGCGATGACAGCCCGACGGAATAGAAGCCTTCCGGGCTTTGAAAGTCGCCCTCCTTCAGCTTTGGCCCCAGCGTGCCGGACCAGGCGCAGATGGACCAGCTCTTCAGCAACCTGAAACGCGTATCCCCCCGTCCGCGCATCCAAGTCTCCAACACGCCTTCGCGCTTGAAGATGCGGATGAACACCTCGTCTCCCTTGCGCAGGCCTTTTCGCGCCAACAGTTCGTCAAGCACAGGTGTTTTCAACTCGCGCGGGGCGCGCAGCCAAGTTCCCAATACCGGGCGCAGCCATGCCTTCACCGTGTCCACGCCCAAGGATTTCAGCCGCCAGCCTTCCGCAGAAAATGTCACGAGGAGCACCAGAATCACGAACACCGCGAGCACGACCAGCAGGCCTGTCCTGAAAATCCGCATCTTGTATCCCCCCTGCCCCTGCATGAACGCGCACGGGCACGCGCTGGCCAGATGCGCGTGTTTGAGCTATGCCGCCGTTTATGGAGCGAGAACGGCTGGAATATGACGTGCTCATCATTGGCGGCGGGCCGGCGGGGCTGGCCTGCGCGCTGGCGCTGGCCGAGGAGGGGCGAACGGCCGGGAAAATGCCCGCCATCTGCCTGCTGGAGAAGGCGGCGGAGATTGGCCTGCATACCGTTTCCGGCGCCATCATCGACCCATACCCGCTGGATGCACTGGCGCCGGGCTGGCGCGAAGATGCGAGTTTTCCCATCCGCACGGAGGTGGCGCGCGAGGAGCTGTGGCTGCTGACCCGCCGAGGCAACTTCACCCTGCCCCAGCGACCGCTGCCGCCCATGCTGAAGCACTCTGGCCAGCTGGTGGGGCCGCTTTCGGAGCTGGTGCGCTGGCTGGCGGGCAAGGCGGAGGCGGCGGGGGTGGACATCTTCCCCGGCTTCGCGGCGCAGCGGGCGATATTCGATGAAAAGACCGGCGCGCTCATGGGCGTCATCGCCGGCGAGGCGGGGCTGGAGGCGGACGGCTCGCCGGGGCCGAATTACGAGCCGGGCGTGGAGATAACCGCGCGGTTCGTGGTGCTGGCGGAGGGTGCGAAGGGCAACATCGGCCGCGAGGTCATCAGCCGTTTCGGCCTGTTCAAATACCCGGTGCATTACGCGCTGGGCATCAAGGAGCTGTGGCGGCTCGAGGAGGAGAAGCCGGAGCTGGCGGGCAACATCATCCACACGCTGGGCCTGCCGCTTTTCGGCGAGGCGGCGGGCGGCGGGTTTCTCTATTACCAGGATGCGCGGCACATCTCCGTGGGGCTGGTGACGCACATGGACTGGCGCAACCCGTGGCTTTCGCCCTACCGCGCTTTCCAGGACTTCAAGCTGACCGCGCTCATCGCCCCCTTGCTGCGGCAGGCGGAGCGCATTGGCTACGGCGCGCGCAGCATCGCCATGGCCAGCCCGGATGACGTGGAGGCACTGGCCTTTCCCGGCGGGCTGTTCGTGGGTGATGCCTTCGGCGTGGTGAACCCGGCGCGCGCGCAAGGGGTGCACGCGGCGCTGGAATCGGGCCTGGTGGCCGGCCGGCTGCTGGCCGAGGCGCTGGCGAGGAGCGCGGCGCACACGCGGCTTGCCGCCTACCCCGAGCGCATACGGCGAACGCGCTTCTGGCGCGAGCTGGAGCTGGCGCGCAACATCAAGCCGCTGTGGCGGCGCTTTGGCCTGTTGGGCGCGTTCATGGGCGGCGGGATCGACCTGTGGGCGGGGCGGCTGCTTGGCCGGCGGCTGCTGCCGGCGATGCGGGATGATGTGCCGGATCATGCCCGGCTGATACCGGCGGAGCGGGCCACACGCATGGAACATGGCCGCGAGGAAGGCGAATCCGCACGCAAGATCACCTTTTGCCGCAGCGAGTCGCTGGCGCTGGCGGGTGTTTCGCACCGGCCCGGCCAGCCGGTGCACCTGAAGGTGCTGGACATGGACAAGGCCGTGGCGCTGAACTGGCGCACGTACGCCGGGCCGGAGCAGCGCTATTGCCCGGCGGGCGTCTACCAGTGGCGCATCGAGAAGGAAAGTGGGACGGATGCCGAAGAACGGCCCGTCTTGCGCATCCAGGCGGAGAACTGCCTGCACTGCAAGGCGTGCGAGATAAAGGATCCGGGGCAGAACATCATCTGGACGCCGCCGGAAGGGGGCGACGGGCCGCATTACAGGGGCTTGTGAGAAAGAGACGGCCTCCCCTGCCCGGCTCCCCGCTCCGACGAGGGTAGCATCCGGTTGGCATCAGGCGCTCATGCGCTCGAAGAACAGGTCGATCATGCGGCGGTAGATGCGCTTGAGCTTCCACAGGTCGTCCACCGGCACGCGCTCGTTCACCTTGTGGATGGTTTCGTTCACAAGCCCGAACTCGGCCACGGGGCAGTAGTCCTTGATGAAGCGCGCGTCCGACGTGCCGCCGCCGGTGGAAAGCTCTGGTGTGAGGCCCACCTCGTCCCGCACGGCCCGTTGCATGACCTCGATGAGCGGGCCGCCCTCGGTGATGAAGCTCTCGCCGGATACCTGCTCGGTGACATAGAAGCGCGCGCCGGTTTCCCGCGTGATGTCCGCGATGAGCCCGTCAAGCCAGCGGCGCAGGCTTTTGGGCGTGTGGAGCGTGTTGAAGCGGATGTTGCAGGTGGCGCGTGCGGTTTCCGGTATCACGTTGGTGGCCGGGTTGCCGACGTCGAAGGTGGAAAACTGCACCGTGGAGGGCTGGAAGAACTCCGTGCCCTCGTCCAGTGGGTTCGCGGTCATCTCGTGCACCAGCCTCGCCAACGGGTGCACGGGGTTGATGGCCTTTTCCGGGTAGGCGGTGTGTCCCTGCACGCCCACGCATTCGATGAAGAAATTGAGCGAGCCGCGCCGGCCGTTCTTGATGGTGTCGCCCAGCTCTTCCACGCAGGACGGCTCGCCGACGATGCAGGCGTCCGGCACGTGGCCGTTGTCCGTCACCCATTGCAGCATCTTGCGGGTGCCGTTGATGGCCGGGCCTTCCTCGTCGCCGGTAATGAGGAAGGATATGGAACCGGGCAGCGGGCGGTTTGCACGCTCATGGTCGCGCACCCAGTCGATGGCGGCGGCGGCAAAGGCGGCCACGCCACCCTTCATGTCGCAGGCGCCGCGACCGTAAAGCACGCCTTGATCGACCACCGCGGCGAAGGGCGGGTGCAGCCAGGCGTCTTCATCGCCAGGTGGCACGACGTCCGTGTGTCCGGCGAAGCACAAGTGAGGCCCGCCGTCACCAATGCGAGCGAAGAGGTTCTGCACGTCCGGCGTGCCGGGCTCGGAAAATGGCAGCCAGGCGCAGTCGAATCCCGCCTGCTCCAGCGCCACGGCCAGCACCTCCTGCGCGCCAGCGTCTTCCGGCGTGACGGAAGGGCAGCGGATGAGCGCCTGGGCCAGCGCCACCACGTCGGTTTCCTTCCTGCTGACCGTCACGTTTTGGTTCCCCCGGCTTGCATGGGCGACAGTTTTCCAATTACCCGGGCATGAAAGTGAACCAGGTGGCATAGAATATCAGCCAGAACCCGGCCCATGCCCACAAGGGATGTAATCCCGGAACGATACGCTTCAAGACAATTGCGACACCATGCGACAGAAGCGCCACCAGCACGAAGCGAATTATGCGCACCGAAAGGGAAACGAGCAAGAAAGCAAAGAGAGATATTCCGGCATGAGGAGCGAGGGCGGCATATACCTTGAACGGCGTGCCGGTGAACATTCCGTTCAGCACCGCCCAGGGGCCCCGTGATTGCAAATCGTGGAGCGCCTGCTGGAGCATCTCGCGCGAGATGGCGGGGATGACGTCCATGAAGCCGAAAATGATCTTCAATTTCGTGCCCGCGCCCCAGGAATACATGAGCACCCCGCCGACCAGCGCGGCCAGGAACACGATGAAGGCGGCCAGCAGCGCGGCCCGCAGGCGCCTTTGCGCCGCGATCATGCTGATGAGCACATCCGGCGCGATGAAAAAGAAGATGGCCTCGCCAAAGCCCCAAAGGGCGGCGGCCACGCCCTCGCCGAAGTTCAGCGGCGGCGGAGTGGACGAGGAGGGCCTGGAAGTTCCACGGGCTGTCGGCGATGGTGTCGTGTCCGTCATAGTGGTCTGCTCCGGCCCTGCGACCGCGACTTGGCTCAGCGCGGCGGAAAAAACGTGGATGAAGCTCTACAGATGGCGCCCGCCCGCGCGAGATGGCACCTCGCGGCGAAGGATGGGCGCGCTCAGCCGCCGTTCTTTCCGTTTCCTTCCGCGCCGGGGTGCATGCGCTCGGCCTCGTACTGGATGAACCAGCCGATCATCTGCCGCCACAGGGCCTCGGCAAGCGCCGGAGGCAGGCCCTTTTGTTCGGCATGGGCGCAGACCTTGTCGATGACCTGCTGCACGCGCCAGGGGACGTTCGCCCCCTCATTCGTACCTTGCTTCAGTTGCCAGGCGCGATCGACGTAAGCGAAGCGGCGCGCCAGCAGCTCCACCATCTCTTCGTCGATGCGGTCGATCTCGCGCCGCACCTCGTCCATGCTGGTGCATTCCTCTGGAGGGATGATGTCTTTTTCAGCCGACATGTTAGCCCTCCTCCTTCTTTTCTTCCCTTTTCTTTTTCGGCAGGACGACGCGGATGTGCAGCTCGCGAAGCTGCTGCGGGCTCAAGGGGGCGGGCGCGCCCATGAGCAGGTCCTCGGCCTGCTGGTTCATGGGGAAGAGCACGACCTCGCGGATGTTCGGTTCATCGGCCAGCAGCATGACCATGCGGTCAAGCCCCGGGGCGATGCCGCCGTGCGGCGGGGCGCCATACTGGAACGCCCGATACAGCGCGCCGAACTTCTCTTCCACCACCTTCTCGTCGTAGCCGGCGATCCTGAAGGCCAGTTTCATCAGCTCCGGCAAGTGGTTGCGGATGGCGCCGGAAGACAGCTCCACGCCGTTGCACACGATGTCATACTGGTAGGCCTTGATGCCGAGCGCGGGGCCATAATCGCCGGTTTCGATGGCTTCCCAGGCCTCTTGCAGCGCCTTCATGCCGCCCTGGGGCATGGAGAAGGGGTTGTGGGAGAACTCGATGCGTTTCTCCTCCTCGTTCCACTCGTACATGGGGAAATCGACGATCCAGCAGAACTCGAAGCGGTTCTCGTCGATGAGCCCCAGCTCGGCGGCCACCTTCTGCCGCGCATCGGCCGCGAAGGGCGCGAACTTCTGCGGATTGCCGGCGACGAAGAAGGCGGCGTCACCCGGTTTCAGGCCAAGCTGTTCGGCTATTGCCGCGGTGCGTTCCGGCCCGATGTTCTTGGCCAGCGGGCCGGCGCCGGTGAGCTGGCCGTCCTCCTCGCGGAACATGATGTAGCCAAGGCCGGGCTGGCCTTCAGATTGCGCCCAGTTGTTCATGCGATCGCAGAAGGCGCGAGATCCGCCGCCCGGCGCCGGGATGGCCCAGACGCGGTTGCGCTCGTCCTTCTCCAGCATCTGCGCGAAGATGCGAAATCCCGAACCGCGGAAATGCTCGGAAACGTCCTGCATTTCCAGCGGGTTGCGCAGATCGGGCTTGTCGGTGCCGTATTTCAGGATGGCCTCGTGGTAGGGGATGCGCGGGAACTTCTCCGTCACCGGGTGACCACCACCGAATTCCTTGAACAGGTCGCGCAGGATGGGCTCCACGGTGTTCAGCACGTCTTCCTGGGTGACGAAACTCATCTCGATATCGAGCTGGTAGAACTCGCCGGGCGAGCGGTCGGCGCGGGCGTCCTCGTCGCGGAAGCACGGGGCGATCTGGAAATAGCGGTCGAAGCCGGAGGCCATGATGAGCTGCTTGTAGATCTGCGGGGCCTGCGGCAGGGCGTAGAACTTGCCCGGGTGCAGGCGCGAGGGCACCACGAAGTCGCGCGCGCCTTCCGGCGAGGAGGCGGTGAGGATGGGTGTCTGGAACTCGGTGAAGCCCTCCGCCTCCATGCGCTTGCGCAGCCAGCTCACCACGTTGGAGCGCAGCATGATGTTGCGGTGCATGCGCTCGCGGCGCAGGTCGAGGTAGCGGTGCTTCAGGCGAATGTCCTCCGGGTAGTGCGGCTCGCCGAACACGGGCAGCGGCAGCTCCTTCGCCTCGGAAAGGATGTCGATGCCGGTGGCGAAGACCTCAACCTCGCCGGTGGGCAATTTCGGGTTTTCCGTGCCCTCGGGGCGGGCGCGCACGTAGCCATCGACACGAATGACGTATTCGGCGTGGAGCTTTTCCGCCGTTTCGAAGGCGGGGCTGTCCGGGTCGGCCACCACCTGGGTGATGCCGTAATGGTCGCGCAGGTCGATGAACAGCACGCCGCCGTGGTCGCGGATGCGGTGCACCCAGCCGGAAAGACGCACCGTCTGCCCGATGTGTTCCTTTCGCAATTCCCCGCAGGTGTGGGTGCGGTATTCGTGCATGGAGGTTGTGTCCGCCATCAGGTTTTCTCGCTCCGACAGGCAATGGAATCTTCATTCGCGTGATGGGCGGAATTGCGCACAGGGGCGCGGGGATGTCAAGGAATCAGGTCGTGCGGGCGGCATCATGCATCCGATTTTTCCCGCGATGGCGCCAGCATGACGGCCTCGCCCTCCAGCACCAGCGTTTCGCCCACGTAACAGCGGGTGTCCAGCACCACGCGGCGGCGGGACCGGTGCACCTCGCGCACCGTAACTTCCGCGCGAACAACGTCGCCGACGAAAACGGGCCGCTTGAAGCGCAGCGTTTGCGAAACATAGATGCTGCCCATGCCCGGCAGGCGCGTGCCCACCACGGTGGAGATGAGCGAGGCGGTGAGCATTCCGTGCACGATGGGCCGACCGAAACGGGTGGTGGCGGCGAAGTCGGCATCAAGGTGCACGGGGTTGTGATCGCCGGAGATTTCGGCGAAGGCGCGCACGGCCGCCTCGTCCAGCCGTTTCTCGAAGCTGGCCGTCTGGCCCTCCTCGATGTCCTCGATGTAAACGGTGGTCATTTCGGTGTCAGACATGGCGCCTCCCCTTCCGATGCCACATTACCCATGCACTACCAGACTACCAGCGCAGGCGGCGCATCACGCCCACGAGATTTATGCCCGGCGCGGCCTCGCGCACCTGACGCACCACCTCTTCCAGTCCGTGTTCGTCCAATGCGCCAGAGCTGATGCCGCCGGTGATGAACAACGCCGCGATGCCGAAGTTGGCCGCGCCTTTCATGTCCGTGCCCATGCCGTCGCCAATGGCCAGGATCTCGCGCTTTTCCACCTTGCGCCCGGCGGCGGCTTCGGCCTTTTTCAACGCCTCTTCGTAAATGGGCGGGTGGGGCTTTCCGGCCATGATGACCTCGCCGCCCAATTCCTCGTAGATTTTCGCCAGCGCGCCAGCGCAGGGCAGGATGTCCTCGCCATGCTTCACGATGAGATCGGGGTTGGCGCACACCAGCGGCAGGTTGCGCTCGGCGAGCTGGCGCAGCATGTCGCGGTATTGTTCGGGCTGCTCGGTGCGGTCGTCGAACAGGCCGGAGCACATGATGAGCTCGGCCTGCTCCGGCTCGGTGAAGGAAACGGGCAGCCCCTCGCGCAAATGCGCGTCACGCTCCGGGCCGAGATGGAAAACCTTGCAGCCGGCGCGCCGGGAAACGACGGCGCGGGTGACGTCGCCTGAGGTGATCACGTCGTCGTAGGCCTCGCGCGGCACCTTCAGCTCGTCAAGCTGCCGCAGAAGGGCCGGCCTTGGCCGCGGTGAATTGGACACCAGCACCACCACACCGTCATTTTTCCGGTGGCGGATGAGGGCATCGCAGGAAACTTCGTCCGCAATGACGCCATCATGCACCACCCCCCAGATGTCGCAAAACCACACGGGATATTCGCCAGACAAGGGCGCCACGTGTTCCAGCAGCGGAACCTCCACCCCCCTTGCCGGCCTGCTTTGCGATTCCGTCACCCCTGTCCCGCTGTGCGTATCCGAAGGTCGATCGTTCATCAGCGTGATTTTCCGCCTTTCAACCCATTGCCGGGCCTTTCGTGCATTCATCGTGCACCTTCTTCTCCGCTGTGGTGCCCGTGGTCAAGCCCGAAAACGCATTTTCTCAGCCGCGATTATTCCGCGTTCTTTCTTCTTATGTTCTTGACATGTTTTTATCGCCGTGCCATGCTGATTGTACGGGCCATGGAATTTGGACGGAAACAGCCATGTGGGAGGGTTCTGGTAACCGATGATGAAGCTCGAAGGCATGGCGGAGACCGTGACGGATTTTTCCTCGCGCGGGGAGGTGGCCGGACCACAGGCGCAGGCCCTACGAGGGCGCGGGGCGCGGTCGGCCCACGCGGGGCGACACGAGCGGCTGGCGCGGGTGGCGGCCGATGATGGCTGGGGCTCACTGGAAGAGCTCCTGGAGGAGCGTCGGGAGACACAGATCATCCCGGAACGGGCCAGCAGCATCGTCAGCCGCAACATCTCGCCGGATGTGGGCTTTGAATATTCCGTCAATCCTTACCGCGGGTGCGAGCACGGTTGCATCTACTGTTATGCGCGGCCCGGGCACGCGAACCTGGGTTACTCGCCGGGGCTGGATTTCGAAAGCCGCATCGTGGTGAAGGAAAACGCGCCCGAATTGTTCGAGAAGGCGCTGAACCGGCCCGGCTGGAAGGGGGCGCCGGTGGCCATTGGCACCTATACGGACTGTTACCAGCCAGTGGAAAAGCGTTATCGCATCACGCGGCGGCTTCTGGAGATTGCCGAGCATTACAATCAGCCGGTAGTGCTGGTGACGAAATCGCGGCTGGTGTTGCGCGATCTTGACGTATTGCAGCGGCTGGCAGAAAGGCGGCTGGCACGGGTGGCGGTGGCCATCACCACGCTGGACGCCCGCCTTGCGCGGCTGATGGAACCACGGGCGGCCACGCCGGCGCGGCGGCTGGAGACGCTGGGGCGGCTGAGCGAGGCCGGGGTGCCCACCACGGTGATGATCGCGCCGGTCATTCCGGCGCTGAACGATCATGAAATCGAGCAGATCCTGTTGCGCGCACGGCACGCGGGGGCGGAAGGCGCGGCCATGGTCATGCTGCGGCTGCCACTGGAGATTGCCGCGCTGTTCCGCGAATGGCTGGAGGATCATTTTCCCGACCGTGCGAACCGCGTGCTCTCGCTTATCCGCCAAATGCATGGCGGACGCATCTACGACGCCCGCTTCGGCAAGCGCATGACGGGCGCGGGACCATATGCGTGGATGATCTGGCGAAGGTTCGAGAATACCTGCAAGCGGCTGGGTCTGAACGAGCGCATAACGCCGCTGAACACCGCTCTGTTTCAACCCGTGCGCCAGGGCGCCCGGAATATCCAGCCCACCTTGCCAGGCCTGCTGGAAATGAAGGAGGAGGAATGAACCGGGAAAATGAACTGGAAAGGCGTTGACAGATTTGTTGCGCGCTGACTAGCATTCGCCTTGCGGATGGTGCCACGTGCGGCGGGATGACAAGGCTTCCTGCCCGCGCGGTGAAAAGGGAACGCGGTGAAAATCCGCGGCTGCCCCCGCAACTGTGAGCGGCGAGCCCGCCGTCCATCATGTGCCACTGGTCGAATATCGGCCGGGAAGGCGGACGGTGAAAAAGGGCGCTTCAGTTATTCGTGGCACGTTCGGCCCAGGATTGTCGGGCCGCTCCGCCACAGTTGGAGTGCCTGGGCGATGACCCGCGAGCCAGGAGACCTGCCATCCGCAAAGGGGCGTGAGGGGAAAGACCGCATCGCCTGCATTCGGGAGCCTGTCACCGGTGGCCGTTTCAAATGTGCAACGGCGAATGGCGTGGTCATCATAATTGCGTTTACCTTGGCGCGCCGTGGCGTGAAGGTGGGCTTCCGATGCGGGCGGTCTTCTGCAAGCGCCTTATCCGCCTGATTGGCGGCCGGAACGGGGTGTTTCCGGAAGGACATGACCGGCTGGCGCGAGCGCCCGGATACCGAGAAAGTGGTGTGGACGGGCTATTTGTTTCCCTTGCCTTGCCGGCAATCCTTCTTCAGCACCCCCTGTTCCACATCCTGCCGGTGGGGATGGGCCTCGTCGGCATGCAGACGATGTGAGAAAAGGGGTGAAAATCCATGCATATCGAACCGGGGATCGTGAACGGAGCGAAAATGCTCCTCTCTTATGGCACGGGTGCGGCCGTGCTGGGTTACGCGGCGAAGCTGGCCTGGGACACGGCGAAAAGGGATGGCCTCGTGTCGCTGGTTGCGCGTGCGGTCATGTCCACCGCCGCGGTGTTCACCTTCTTCGAGATTCTGCCGCATTATCCCGTCGGCGTCTCGGAGGTGCATTTCATTTTCGGCACCACGCTGTATCTACTGTTCGGGCTGGCGCCGGCGGCCATTGGCCTGGCGCTGGGCCTGTTGTTGCAGGGCATGCTGTTCGCGCCGTTCGACCTGCCGCAGTATGGCATCAACATCACGACGCTACTGGTGCCGCTGTATGCCGTGCATTACCTGGCGCAGCGCATCATCCCGAAAGACACGCCTTACGTGGAGCTGAAATATTCGCAGGTGCTGCCGCTTTCGGCCATGTACCAGGCGGGCATCGTCAGCTGGGTGACCTTCTGGGCGCTCTATGGCCAGGGCTTCACGGCGGAAACGCTGGAGGGCCTGCTGAAATTCGATTCCGCTTACCTGCTGGTCATCATCGTGGAGCCGGTGGTTGACCTGGCGGTGCTGGCGGCGGCGAAGTTCCTGCATGCATGGAAGGACAGCGGCCTGTTCACGCGGCGGCTGTTCTCGCCGGCGGCCTGAACATGCCCGCTCATCAAGAAACGCAACGGCGCGGTCGGCATGGCCGCGCCGTTTTCACTTGTTCTTGACGGAGGTCGCCGGGCTGATACACCCGGATGAAAAAAGACAGGGGGCAAGCATCATGGCCATGTACGAGGACAATGAATTCCGCTTCATCGTTGCCGTGTTTTCCAAGGCAGACGTGGGCAGGCTGTTCAACGTGGCCGGGCACGCCATGGCCGGGCTGATGGACAAGATCTGCGCGCTGCGCGCCGGAGCCGCTTCGGAAGGTGCGGCAGGCGAAACCGCCGTGGCGGCGGAACTGCTGGAGGCGGCGGGCGACTTCCTTGACTACCGCACGAAGGACGCGGCGCTGCATTCGCGAATTGCCCGCTGGCCGGTGGTTGTCATCAAGACCGACCGGCAGAACCTACTGCGGCGGCTGTACCTGGCGGCGAAGGAAAAGGGCGTGCCGGTCAACGCGGTGGTGATGGAGATGGTGGACGAGAACACGGAAAAGCAGCTGGCCAACACCGCGGCCGTGACGGTGGAGGAGGCGCAATTCGTCTGCGTGGCGCTGTTCGAAAAGAACGGCACGCTGAACGACCTGACGAAGAAGTTCTCATTGATGCGGTAGCACGTTTTGCCTACCGCCGCACCAGATCAATGATTGCAGGCGCTTTCCAGGCCTGTGGGCGTGTATCGGGAATGGGGCGCAGGATTTCCGCTCTTTCCAGCTTTTCGATGACGTTTCTTGCCGCCATGTAAGTAACGCCGAGCAAGACTTCCACACTCGGCGTTGTCACGACGGGAATGCGGAACAGTTCATCGACGACCTTTTGCAGGTTTGACGAGCGACCAACGCGCGCCGCCCTGGCGCGAAAATCCTCGTGCAGGGCGACGAGGCTGTCGATCGTGCCAATGATGCGCGCACTGCTGCGCACGACGGTCTCCGCGAAGAAAGCCACCCACTCCTCCCATGCGGAGCGCGCAGAAACGGCAAACAGGCAATCGATGTAACGTTCCTTCCGTTCCTCCAGCTCGGGGCTGACATAAAGCAGCATGTGATCGAGCAGGCCCCATTTTTTCGCCAACAGGGTAATCAGCATGCGTCCGAGGCGGCCATTGCCATCGGCAAACGGATGGATGGTCGCGAACTGATAATGCACCAAAGCTATATCGACGAGACCCTGAAAGGCGGATTGCCTTTCCTCCTCGTTGATGAACCGTTCCAGCTGCGCCATCAGGTCAGGAGTGATGTCCGGTGGCGGCGGGACGAATCGGGCGGTTGTGACCTTTCTGTCCGGATTGCCGATCATGTTCTGATCGCGCTTGTATTGCCCCGGCCTACTGTTGGCGCCTCGAACGCCCCGCAACAGACGCTCATGGGCACCGCACAAAAGGCGATGCGCAATCGGCATGCCTGCATCGACCTGTGCGGACGCCCAGTCCAAGGCTTGGATGAAGTTGGCAACCTCCCTGGCGTCCGCGCTGCCAATGCCCACTTCCGCTTCCTCCAGCACCAGCTGATCCATGGTCGTGTAGGTGCCCTCCATGGCGGAGGTGGCAAGCGCTTCCGCGCGCTGCATGGGCTGTATGAGAAGCCAGGGATTTGCCAGCCGGCGGGCCGCTCCCTTCAGTTCCCCCAGCGCCTGCAGGGCTTCGCTTACGGGAATGGCCAGCCGCGCCATGTCCAGATCGGTCGGGGGAAGAGGGGCAGGAATGAAGGCATGGCCGCCCCCCACCAGAGGCTTCAGTTCGCCGGAAGGGTTTGTGAAGGCGCTGCCGTCCATGATCGACTCCGCATGACCTTTCAAGCAAACTATAATTCGCAGGCATGAATTTATACCAAAATGGCACTTTTGTATAATTCTGGAAGAGGACATGGAGGCTGGCCTTCATGAGGCAGGCACGGTATTGCTTGCCTCAAACAGGGAGATGAACAGGGAGCATCGAGCATGACCCACGCGCATGGAGGTTCGGGGGAGCGGACGTTCATTCCGTTGAATATCTGCGTGCTGACAGTTTCGGATACGCGCACGCTGGATGACGACAGGTCCGGCGATACGCTGGTGGCAAGGCTGGAGGCGGCCGGGCACAGGCTGGCGGACAGGGCCATCGTGCCGGACGAGGTGGAGGCCATCCGCGGGAAAATGGCCGAATGGCTGCAACGCGAGGACGTGGACGTGATCATCTCCACCGGCGGCACGGGGCTGACGGGCCGCGACGTGACCATCGAGGCGGCGCGGGGGCTGTTCGAGAAGGAAATCGAGGGCTTTCAGATCGCCTTTTTTCTCGTCTCGTGGCCGAAGATCGGCACCTCGGCCATGCAGAGCCGGGCCACCGGCGGCGTGGCGAGGGGCAAATACATCTTCTGCCTGCCCGGCTCCACCGGGGCGGTGAAGGACGGCTGGGACGAGCTGCTCTCCAAGCAACTCGATTATCGCACCAGGCCGTGCAATTTCGTGGAAATCCTGCCGCGGCTGGCGGAGCACCTGAAGCGGGAAGGGCGCTGACTTGCCACGATTACGCGGACCTTGATCCGGCATCGCGGCATCGCGCTCCCCTGGCTTCAGTCTTCGCGCCGGTGCTTTTCGGGGGCCATGCGGGCGGCGTCCCGCCCGACCTCATGCGGTGGCATGTTGCCATTCGGACTCGGGCGCACCGGCTCCATCCATTGACGCCAGGTCTGGCTGGCGTGTCCGGCGCCACCGCGGGCCGCCACCTGCCAACTGGACCGTCCGCGGCTGGACGCCGGCCAGCATCTGCCCCCTTTGCGCATCATGTCGGCCTCACTCGTTGATGAAGTTGTAACAGCGCAGCGGCGTGCCCTTTTCCACCGCTTCGGCGGGATCGTTCACGACGTTGCCCTCCATATCCGTGCAATATGCATATTTGATGACGCGCTCGCCGGGCGCCGGCGCACCGGCACCCAGACAACCCGTGAGCATCACGGCGCTGGCGCCGGCCAGCATCAGCTTCACAAGCATGGATTTCATGTTTCTTCCCCCGCAGCGATGAAATGCATGTCGGAAGCAAGTGTTAACGAACATGGTTAAGGTTTCGTTGATGCGAGCCATGAACAAGGGCGGCGGATGATCCATCCGCCGCCCCGTTTCCCGTCTGGCCGGTGCGCCTCGACTTCAGTGAAGCCTGGGCGGCTTTTGCCGCTGGTCGGACTGCTGACGCGGGATGCGTGGCTTGACCCGCACCGGCATGCAACCGCGGCTCGTAGGCACGGTGCCCTTCGGGCAGGTGGAGCGCTCGGGCTTCTTCACGTCCGGCTGCGGCCGGCGCGGCACGCGGATGGGCAAGCACCTGTTGCCTGCCGGACGGTAGCCCGGCTTGCACCGCGGCGGAATGCGCACGCACCGCGCACCCTTGCGCACCATGCCCTTGGGGCAGCGTTGTGGCTTGATGATCGACACGCATTCGCCATTGCGCAGCACCTGCCCGGGTTTGCAACGGGTTTCCCGCACGCAATGGAACACTTTCTTCGACCGGGTTGCGCCAACCAGCTTCGGCCTTTGCCCCCTGGGGCAGACGCAACGATTGCCGATGCGCTGGCCGCCCTTGCAGACGACGAGAAGCTCGACGGGGGGAATCGCACACCACTGTCCCCTGATGTTGCGCACCCGCCACCCCTGGCGACGCAGTGCCCTGGCCTGTTTTGCGGAAACCGGCTTCCAGCCCTTCGGACAAAGGATGGCCGGCACGCAGCGATATACCTTCTTGGTGGCGGTGCTGCGCTCCAGCCTGGGCCTGGTGCCCCTGGGGCAAAGGCAGCGGCCCTTTACGACCTCGCCGCCCTTGCAAACGACCCCGATGGGCCTCTTGCCGCACCAGAAGCCGCGGGCGATGCGGCGCAGCCGCCAACCCAGTTCGCGCAACCGAGGCAGCTCGCCAGGAGAAACCTTCTGCCAGCCACGCGGGCAGCGCAGGTCGATGGGCTCCTTGCCGCACCAGAAGCCACGGGCCAGGCGCTCGAGCCGCCAGCCCAGTTCGCGCAGTCGGGGCAGCTCCGGCAAGGAGATCTTCTTCCAGCCCGGTGGACAGGTGGGCCGATCGATCCGCACGGCACACACCCGCCCATCGCGCAACCGCCGCACGATGCGCCAGTCGTCCGGCACCACCCGGGAGGTGGCGAAAGTGCGCGTGCCACGCGGACACGCTGGCCGCACTTCCTTCTTGCCGGCGCACCAGTACGTGCGACCCTGGCGCACCACCTTGCGCACGCGGTAGCCCTTGCGCTGGTAATCCCGCACCTGGGCGAGGCGAATTTCCACTTCGCCACGGCGACAATGAGAGCGCGGAGCGGGCGGCGGGGTGACGATGCCAGGCGTCGGCGGGGGAACGTCCGCGCGGAGCCGAGGCCGGGCGCACAGGCGCCGCTGCCGACCCTCGCCCACCGTTTTCGTCTCCCAGCCCTTTGGCGGCCGCGCACCGGTGAAGTCCTTCCAGCCCGGCGGGCAGCGCGGCACTTGCACCGGCGGCACTTCGCGAGTGGCACAATGGCAGCTCTGCCCTTCGGCCAACCTGATGCGGGCGCAAAGGTTGGCGCCATCACCCGGCTCTGGTGTCAATGGCTCAGTCCCGAGCTTGCGGGTGTTCTTACCTTGCGCCTTCCTCCCCCTGAAAGCGGGGGGCTGGGGCCTGCCGCCGATGGCGCAGTTGGTGAGGGTTTTCTGCTCTTTGAGCTCTGCCCTGGGAATAAGCGTCTCCACCGTGACCGACACGCTGCCGCCAGCGGCGAGGGTGGTGAAGGCGGAGAGGCAGCGCACGCTGCCGGATTGCGACGCGCAGGCCCAGCTCGGGCCACCCGCGGAACTGGCATTGACACTGGCTGGCGTGCCGGCGGGGTCCGTCAGCACATCCTCGATCTGCAGCTGACCGGTGTAGTTGGCAGTGCCAGTGTTGGTGATGGTCACCGTCCATTTGCAGACCAGCGTGGAGCCTTCCCACTCGCACTCGCCAGGCGTCTTTTCCGTCTTCAGCCTGTAGGTGGGCATGGGCACCTCGCGGCAGTCGCGGAAGGTGCCGCCGTACTCGTGGCTGGCGCCCTCCAGGCAGTCCTTGTAGGACTCTTCCGGCGAGCCATCGGGAATGAACACCTTCACATCCAGCCCACTCCTGCCACCTGGCGGCACGCCGATGGGGCTGGTGGTCTTGCACTTGATGGGACGCCCCTCCCCGCCCTGCTCACACTTCCACGGACCGGAGATAGTGGGATCGGGGATCAGCACCACCTTCGGGCCAACATGGTCCACCATCTCGGTCATGCCGCTGAAGGGGGTCGGATAATCATTGTGGATTTCCAGCCGGAAGGAGCACAGCAGGCCGCCTTCGGTGCGCTCGCATGCCTTCGGCGTCTTCACCGGATCGAGGTAGAAGGTGTCCGGATCCACCTTCGCGCAGGCCTTCAGCGATTCCTCGCCTTCGCCCCCTTCTTCCAGCACCGGCATGGCGCAGTTCTCGTAGGCGTCCGCCGGCGATCCGCCCGGGATGCGGGTGGTGAGCGTCAGCGTCACGGAACCGCTGGCCGGCAGGGTCTGGGCCGCGGCCGTCTGGCAGGAAATGGGCGCGCTCGCCCCACCTGCCTGGCTGCAGTTCCATGCCGTGGAACCGGCCGGCGGCGCAACGTAGGTCACGTTGGGGCCGACGTTGTCCACGATGTTCACCACGCCATTCCACGGAGCCGGACCGAGGTTGGTGAACACGATGTCATAGGTGCAGATCAGGTCGGCATGGTCGCGCTTGCAGCTTCCGGCGGTCTTTTCCAGCACCACCTGCGGCGTTTCGTCCACGCAGGAGGCGCTCTTGCCATGCTCGTTCACAAGCGCGCAGTTCTTGTAGGCTTCCGGCGGCGAGCCGGCCGGTATGGTCGTGATGACCTCCACGTCCACCGATTCGGTGGGGTCGATGGTGACGGTGCTGTCCGCTGTGCAGGAAATGGCCGTGCCGGCGCCCCCTCCTTGCGTGCATGTCCAGGACAGCGGCGTGACGCCATCGGGGCCGATACCGTCGGCATCGCCCACAAGCGTCACGCCTGGGCCCGGCGTGTCGGTGAGGGTGGGCTTGCCGGTGTAGGCGCCGCCGCCGTTGTTGGTGAGGGTGAGGAGATAATGGCAGGTGGTGTCGCCATGGTCGTCGCGATCACACCACAAGAGCGTCTTGTCCACGTCCAGCCTCGGCTCCGGCGGATAGACCACGGAGCAGTCGCGCACGCGGCCTTCCTCGTCGATGGCCACGCAGTTGCGGAAGGCGTCGAGGCCGATGTCGGCCACCACCTTCGTCGGGATGCGCGTGCGCAGCTTGAGCCAGGCGGCGGCAAACAGGTCGAAGTTCAGCTGGGCCCTGGTCTCGCACCGGATCCTGCCACCGGGACCATCCGGCTGGGTGCAGGTGAAACCGACGGAGCCTTCCAGCAGCGCCTCGAAGGACACGCCGGTGGCCGGGATGTCCCACAGCACGAGCGGACCGGTGTAGGCCGCGCCGCCCCAGTTGACGACGCGGATTTCATAATCGCACAGCCAGTCGCCGCTTTGCGCATCCTTCATGCAGGCCAGTCCGCGCTTGTAGGGCACGGGAAAGGCCTCCTTCCACGGCGGACCATAGCCGGCCGGCGGTGTCCACACGGGTGGGGCGGGCCAGCCAACGCAATCGCGGTAAAGCTCCACGTCGCCCACGTGGCCAAGTTCGTTCATGCCACCCGGCAGTCCATCGTAGTCCACGAAGGTGGCCTGCCGCGGCGGCGTGTTGCGCGGCATCACCAGCCGCACGGGCGAGCCCTGCAGGCCGTGCACCTCGTGCGGGCCGACAGCCAGAATCACCGGATCGTTGCGCAGGTTGTCGCCGGTGCTCCACAGCAGGCCGCGGCAGGAGAGCGAAATGCCACCCGCGGCGTTTTCGTGCGGACGCGGGAACCCGATGGCATATTGACGCGGGCCGTCGGGCGGCGTCTGCACCCATTCGCCGGTTTCCGGGTGGCGGTGATAGCGCAGCACCTTGTTGGCGCCGGTTGTGTGGAAGGTGGTGAAGTCCAGCGTGTTGAGCGGGGTGCCGCGCTGCGCCAGGTACATGCGGCCCTTGTCATCGAACAGGATGTCGGAAACCTCCATGCCGCCGGGAACCTCCCGGATTTCCAGCCGCGCGTCGGTGCCTAGCGCGCCAGTGAGGGGATCGATGGATACGGAAAACACCTGCGGGCCGGCGGCCACGGCGTAATACAGCCGTCCATTGTGCACCGCCAGCCCCCAGACGCGGCGGCGCACATCGGTGAAGCCCCATGTGTTGGGATTTTCCACGTCAAAGGCGGCGGAGGTGATGTCCGCCGATACGCCATCGTCGGCCACAGCCTCCAGCCCCGCGGAAAGGCGGCCGGTTCGGCCGTGGTCCCAGGTGTCGATCACGTTGCCGTTGAGGTCGATGCGGTGGATGAGGCCCGTGTCCAGGTCGGAGACGAACAGTTGGTAATGCAGGGGATCGAAAGCGATTTGCCCCAGTCCGGCGGGTCCGGTGGGGAGATCGACCAGGAGTGAAATCAACCCCGTGGCGCCATCGATTTTCCAGATGCTGCCCGGGCCGCCGCCGGGGCCCCACTGTCCCGGCATCCATTGCGCGCCAGCGCGGCCTCTTTTCAGGATTTCGGGCACGCCGTCGCCGTCTGCATCGGGCAGCACGATGTGCAGCCCGTAAGCTGAGGTGGCGGCGACATAGGCGTTGGCCGGGAACATGCGGTCGATAGCGATGCCGAATACCTGCCCCACCTGGTCTGCCGGAACTTCCAGCTTCACGGGCGGCTGGTGCAGGGCGCCGTTCAGCCGGCCACTCTTGCCCAGCTCAAGAATGCGCACCGAGACGCCCGTGGTATCGATGAAGGCCTTGCCGGCGCGCTCCACGCTGCCGGAAAAACCGGTGACCACGCCATCATCCGTGGCCAGAAGCCCCCCGGGATATGGCGAGTCCTCCTGAGCATGTGCCGACCTTGCCACCAGCATTGCCAGCAGCAAGACGGCCAGTGCCCACAGGAACATCGAACAAGTGGTCCGGGTGATCACCCTTCGCGCCATGCACTCATGATTGCAGCACATAACCTTGTCTCCCGCCTGTAGCAGAACGGCATTGCCCCACCCTCCCGGCCTTTTCGCGGATGGTGAGAAATGCAATCTGAATGGCGGGTGAATGTGCTTTCTTGAATATGTCGGCAGGATGTGGCGCGGCCGCGATTATCGCGCACGAAGGCGGGCCGGCGAAGGCCGATCACCTGTTGGCCTCGATGATGATGTCCACCGTGTTTTCCAGCATTTGCGGGGACAGCAACAGCAGCGACACAACCCCGGCCACGCCGATGGGCTGGCCGTTTCTGCCCCTTATGGCAATGCGGAAACTCCCCGGCTCACGCAGAAAGGTCATGAAGGCGGTCATGGCGCGGCGCGCCACCTGCGGCAGGGGGATGCCGGAGAGATACCCGCTCAACTCCGCTTCCAGCCGTCGCAGATAGGCCTCCGTGCCCAGCCCCTGTCGGCGCGCGATGCTCTCCAGCACCACCGGCGTCAGCCCGAGGTCGCGCCAACGCACCTCCAGTCCCTTGATGGTCAGGCGCTGCATGGCCGCAAGGAGCCTTTGCTGTTGCGCCGGATCGAGCGCGGACGCGCCGGCGCTGTCTCCCGCGTCCATGCCTCGCCTGCCGGCGTCCCGCAGCTCGCGCAGCAGCTCCAGCGGCAAGGCCAGGGCGTCGATGGAAATGCCGAGCTCGCCGATGCGCTCGAAGCGCAGCAGCTGCAGGCCGCTCATTTCCATGCGGTTGTCCGGCAGCCATCTGGTGGTGTTTTCCGCATAGCCGGTCATGATGAAGTCCTTCAGGCCCAGCCGCCGGACGAATTCCTCCAGGTCGCGGATGGACTCGTCTTCATGGTTCTTCAGGATTTCCAACATGGCCAGAAGGGGCACCTTCAGCGTGCCGTATTCCACCCGCCACACGCCGGCGCCGGTGCGGCGGCTGCCCTCCCAGGCGGCGTGAATGCCACGCCAGAAGAATGGCTCGACCCCGGGGATCTCGAAGCGGATTTCCGGAATGGAGGTGGTGGCGGCCAGCAAGCTGCCGGCGGAGAGTTTTTCCACGTCGTTGCGGGCCCTGTCCTCGGGCAATATGGACGCCTCGGCGAATTCCACGCGCGGGATGAAAATGCGCACGCGCGCTTCCGCGGTGGTCACCACTTCCATGTCTTGCACCTGAATGTGGCGATAGAGCATGAGGCCATCGTGCGAGGCCGTGCCCTGCAACAGGATGCGCCTGGCCCTGATGGAAAGGCGCACCTCGTCGTCCAGCATCACCCTGGCGAAGGTCACGTCTTCCAGCATGTAGCCGTCGTCCCGCGGGCGGATGACACGGGCGCGGGGGGTGAGATCGAACTTCAGGCGCAACACTTCGAAAAGGAGTTTCACCGGCTCGGGCTCTGCCGCCGCCCGCACCGGCTGCAATGGCAACGACAAAAGCGCCGCAAGCAGGGCCGTCAACAGCACCAATGTCCGCGAAAGGCGCGTTCGCGCCCTTTCCGCCAGGATGCCGGACGGGGGAAGGTGGAGATGATGCATGATGACGCTCCCTTGCGCAGGCCGCACCACACCGGGAATTGTTTGCGGCATGGCGGACATGATAAGTGGTTGGGGACGTCTGGCAAGGGCAAGGAGCTTCGTTCGATGGTGGAGGACGCAACCGGCCGCGAGACACAGGGACGGAAGCAGTGGCCGCTGCTGGAACGCGAAGTGCGCATCGTGAATGCGCGCGGGCTGCACGCGCGGGCGGCGGCGCAGGTGGTGAAGCTGGCGCAGAACTTCGACGCCGAGATCACCATCATGCACGATGGGCAGACGGTGACGGCCACGTCCATCATGGACCTGCTGTTGCTGGCGGCGGGTCCGGGCAGCACCATCGTGATCCAGGCCGCCGGCCCGCAGGCCGAAGAGGCGCTGGAGGGATTGGCGGAACTGGTGGCCAACCGCTTCGGCGAGGAAGAGTGAACAAGCCGTTTCGCCGCCTCGTCCCAGCCTTTTCAGCCGCGTGCGGTCGAGCGGTGACCGGAAGAATTGTCGGCTTTCAAATCAGGCGCCGCCCTTCCCTTTCGAGCCGGAACGTTCGCTTTCCGCAACCGGACCGATCAGCCGCAGATGGCGGTGGGTGTCGATGCTCTTCAGGCGCTGCTCCTCCTCGAACATGTAATCGCGCGTGAGCGGCAAGGTTTCCTGGTCTTTCACCATCTGGATCTGGAAATTGTTCATCAGCCCTGAGCGGAACATGGCCTCGGACGCCGCCAGGTAGAACTCCCACATGCGCACGAAGCGGTCGTCATACAGCTCGGCCGCGCGCAAGGACCTGGCCATGAAGCGTTGGCGCCAGCGCTGGAGCGTTTCGGCGTAATGCAGCCGCAGAATCTCCACGTCGGAGACGATAAGGCCCGTGCGCTCGATGACGGGGATGACCTCCGACATGGCCGGAATGTAGCCGCCGGGAAAGATGTAGCGCTGGATCCAGCGCGAGGTGCTGCCCGGGCCGTCGGCACGGTTGATGGAATGCAGCAGCGCCACGCCGTCATCGGTCAGCAAGTCGCGCACTTTCTGGAAGAAGGCCGGATAATGCGGCACGCCGACGTGCTCGAACATGCCGACGGAAACGATGCGGTCAAAGCGCTCGGCAATGTCGCGGTAATCCTGCAGGCGGAACTCCACCCTGTTCGCAAGGCCCAGACGCTCGGCCCGCGCCCGCGCGTACTGGAGCTGCTCGGTGGACAGGGTGATGCCCACCACCTTCACGTCCTTGTACATCTGCGCCAGGTACAGCGCCAGTCCGCCCCAGCCGCAGCCGATGTCCAGAATGCGCATGCCGGGACGGATGAGGAGCTTGGCGGCCAGATGGCGCTTCTTGGCCAGTTGCGCCCGCTCCAGGTCGCAGTCCGGGCCGTCGAAATAGGCGCAGGAGTATTGCCGGTCGGAATCGAGAAACAGCTCATAAAGCCGGCCGTCCAGATCGTAATGATGAGCGACGTTGCGCCGGGCGCGGCGACGGGTGTTGCCACCCACAAGGCGCAAGGGCAATCGCGCGGCGGTGCGGCGGAGAGCATCCATCCAGCGCACCGGCGCCGGCCAATCGGCATGGCGCACGTTGTTCATCAACAGGGTGAGAAAGGATGCGATGTCTCCCTCCTCGACAATGAGCCCGCCGTCCATGTAGGCCTCTCCCAGCCCCAGGTCGGCATCCAGCAGCCGGCGCAACCACTTGCGGCTGGTGATGCGCACGCGCACCTCCTCGCCGCTGCCATCTCCGTAGGATCGCAGGCCGCCATCGGGGTAGATCACGAAAAGTTTACCGCGCCGCACCAGGTGGCGCAGCATGGCATCCATGATGGTTGCAGCCAGCATGGCCCTTCCTCCCTGCCGTGCATTTCTCCCCAGCCTGACGCGCTCATGGCCGGATCAGATATGGGGGCTTGCCCGTCGGTTTTGTAGAGGAATGCCCGAACCGGCCGAAAAAGCGCCAGGCTGGCGCATATTAAACGAATTCGAAAAATATAAGGAAAATCTAATATTAGACTTCCCTAACATATTATATTAGGTATCTTTTATATTAGAAACTTCTACTTATAAGTTCGCGAAAAATCTGGAAAAAATCATATTCTATATTGCACATATACTCTGCGTATGCTAGGAAGCGCATACACGACAGGGAGGACAAAAAAATCACAGGTTAGGCAACCCGGTTTTCGGGGGGCGCGAACAAGCCCGCAGGAAGCCGGCAATAACAAGGCAAAAGAGGGTCATAATGCAGAGGAAACGCATCAGGAAGGCGGGTTTCGTTTCGGTCATTGCGATGGCGTTCGCATTCACGGCGGGCGCGCAGGCGGCCGATGTGAAGAAGGTGCATGAAAAGGGGCTGAAACCCTATGAGATCGTGGACGGCATTTCCATTCCCAAGCCCTTGACGGACAAGCCGGGCGATCCGAAGCGCGGGGCGAAGATCGTGGTCAAGCGCAAGAAAGGCAACTGCCTGGCCTGTCACAAGATCGACCAGCTGAGCGACTTTCCATTCCATGGGAACATCGGGCCGGAGCTGACCGACGTGGCCAGTCACATGAAAGATGGCGAAATGCGGCTCAGGCTGGTGAATCCGAAGGTGGTGAATGAGGACACCATCATGCCGGCCTTCTACCGCACGGAGGGATTGCACCGGGTGATGAAGAAGTTCCAGGGCAAGCCGGTGCTGACGGAACAGGAAATCGAGGATGTCATCGCTTTCCTGAAAACGCTCAAGGCCTCGCAATAGCGAAAACGGAACCTGGCTGGCCAAAGAAGCCGCAAAGCCGGACGCGATGGGTCCGGCAGGAGAGGGTCGTGTGCTTCCCGTTTCGCGAAAACAGGCCGGAGCATTCGAGAAAACAGGGAGGAGACGCCCGGGAACAGGGCGCTTCGAAAACGACAACAACCAGAAAAACGACAAAACACGGATTTTCCGAGAAGCAACAAGGGAGCTGCTACATCATGAGCAAAGTCAGGATTGAGGTGCTTGACCGTCGCGAGTTTCTGATTACCAGCGGCGCGGCCGTGGCGGCGCTGGTGGCGCTGACCAATGGCGCACTGGCGAAAAAGCCGGCCACGGAAGTGCTGAACGAGCTGACCAAGGGGGCCAAGCCGGCGGAAGGCAAGGTGAAGCTGGAAATGCCGGAAATCGCCGAAAACGGCGCGAAGGTGCGCACCAAGATCACGGTCGAAAGCCCGATGACGCCGGAGGATTACTGCAAGTCCGTCGCCATCATCGCGCCAAAGAACCCGGCGACGTTCGTCGGCAAGTTCAACTTCACGCCCGATTCCGGCAGGGCCTATGTGTCCACCAACATCCGCCTGGCCGAGACGCAGGAGGTGTGGGCCGTGGCCGAGATGTCGGACGGCAAGTTCTATATTGGCAAGGCCACGGTGAAGGTGACCGTGGGCGGCTGTGGCGGCTGATGAAGGCGTCCGCCGGCAGACCAGGGACAGAAGACAACGGAATTCGTGAATTCAGGGAGAACCAACCATGGCAAAGCCTCGCGTGAGAGTGCCGAAGAAGGCGAAGAAAGGCGAGATCATCGAAATCAAGACGCTCATCAAGCACAAGATGCAGCGCGCCACGAAGGACAAGAAGACGGGCAAACCCATCCCGCGCAACATCATTCATACCTTCGAGGCCAAGTTCAACGGCAAGGCCTTCTTTACCGGCAACTGGGACACCGGCATCTCGGCCGATCCGTATTGCGCCTTCAATCACCGGGTGCAGGAATCGGGCGAATACGAGTTCGTCTGGAAGGACGACGCCGGCAAGACCTACACCGCCAAGGCCAAGATCGAGGTGGCCTGAGCACGGACTTCCCTCCGGGGGATGGGTGGTTGCCGGGGCGCCACCTCATCTCCCCGGAGGGCCTCAAGGCACAATAACAATTGCAAAACATTCAGTTCAGGCGAGGGAACAATGCCAGGAATCAAGCATCGCATGGGCGGGCCCGTCCTTTCCGTCCTGCTGGCCGGCGCGGGCCTGCTGGCGCTGGGGACGCAGACGGCACAGGCCTGTGAGCCGTGCAAGGGCAAATACGAGGTGAACGGCAAGAAATCCGGCTATCTGTACTCCATGCCGGAAACGCAGGCCATGCAGGACGACGACTTCATGAACCCCGGCACTTTCTGGGTGGAAAAGGGCGAAAAGCTCTGGGGCGTTGTTGAAGGCGAGGCTGGCAAGTCCTGCAAGAGCTGCCATGGCGAGCCGGAAAAGATGCGTGGCGTTTACCCGGTCTATCCCAAATACGACGAGAAGACCAAGAAGCTCATCAATATCGAGCAACGCATCAATCGCTGCCGCACCGAACAGATGAAGGCCAAGCCCTGGAAATGGGAGTCGGAAGAGCTGTTGGCCATGACCGCGCTCATCGGATATGTCTCGCGCGGCCTGCCGGTGAACGTGAAGGTGGACGGCCCGGCCAAACCGTTTTTCGAGAAAGGCAAGGCCTTCTACTTCCAGCGCCGCGGGCAGCTGGACATGGCCTGCAAGCATTGTCACATCGATTACGCTGGGCACTACATCCGCGCCGACCTGCTCTCGGAAGGCCGGGCGGGTGGCAGCTTTCCCACCTATCGCCTGAAGTGGCAGAAGCTGGGATCGCTGCACAGGCGCTTCAAGGGCTGCAACAAGCAGGTGCGCGCCAAGCCTTACAAGCCGGGTTCGGATGAATACGTGAACCTGGAGCTGTTCGTGAAATGGCGCTCCAACGGCCTGCCGGTGGAGGTTCCGGCGGTACGGCGCTGAATATGCACTCGGGGGACGGGCCCGAAAGGGCCCGCCCCCGTCTGCCCGGCTGATTGCGCATCATGCCAGGCGCCCGGTTTGGCTGGTTTTCCGGCGGCGTTTACACCGCTTCTCCGAGGTGACGCGCGATGCGAAGCCAGTCGGCGGGAGATGGAACATGTGCTTTTGGCTTTTTCACCCCGACAATCATAACCATACATGACAACAACGGAGTGCCTTGCCCGTGTTGAACAGACGAGATTTCATTCAGCTGGCATTGGCCACGCTGGCCATCACCGGATCGGTGTCGAACTTTCGGCGGGCGCTGGCCGAAGAATCGCTCACGCAGGAAAAGCTGCTGGCCTTCAGGCCCAAGGGCCAGGTCACGCTGATTCACGTGACCGACATTCACGCGCAGCTGGTGCCCATCTACTTCCGCGAGCCGGACGTGAACCTGGGCGTGGGCCCCATGAAGGGCCTGCCGCCCCACCTGACGGGCGAAGACTTCCTGAAATACTACGGAATCAAACGCGGCACGCCGGAAGCCTACATGCTCACCTACCTCGACTTCGCGGAGCTGGCGAAGAAATACGGCAAGGTGGGCGGCATGGACAGGGTCGCCACCATCGTCAAGGCCATCCGCGCCGAGCGTGGCGATGATCGCTGCCTGGTGCTGGACGGCGGCGATACCTGGCAGGGCTCCTACACCTCGCTGAAGACGCAGGCCCAGGACATGGTGGACGTGATGAACGCGCTGGGCACCTCCGCCATGACGGCGCACTGGGAGTTCACCTTCGGCGAGGACCGCGTGAAGGAGCTCATCGACCAGCTCAAGTTCCCGTGGCTGGCGGGCAACGTGGTGGACGCCGAGTGGGAAGAGCCGGTGTTCAAGGCCTGGGAGATGTTCGAGCGCGGCGGGGTGAAGGTGGCCGTCATCGGGCAGGCCTTCCCCTACACGCCGGTGGCCAACCCGCGGCACATGATCCCCAACTGGTCGTTCGGCATCCGCGAAAAGATGGTGCAGAAGCACGTGGATGACGCGCGCGCGGCCGGTGCGGAGCTGGTGGTATTGCTCTCGCACAACGGCTACGACGTGGACCGCAAGATGGCCGGCCGGGTGAAAGGCATCGACGTGATCCTGGTGGGCCACACGCACGACGCCACGCCGAAGGTGGAGAAGGTGGGCAAGACCATCCTCGTTTCCTCCGGCTGTTCGGGCAAGTTCGTCTCGCGGCTCGACGTGGAGGTGAAGGACGGGCGGATGGTGGACTTCAACTACCGCCTCATCCCGGTGTTCTCCGACGTCATCAAGCCCGACGCGGACATGGCCAAGCTCATCGCCGACATCCGCAAACCGCACGAGAAGGTGCTTAACGAGGTGCTGGGGGTGACGGAAACGCCGCTTTACCGCCGCGGCAACCTGGCCGGCACCTTCGACACGCTCATCACCACGGCGCTGATGGAGGAGCGGGATGCGGAAATTGCCCTGTCGCCCGGCTTCCGCTGGGGACCGTCGCTGATCCCGGGGCAGGAGATCCGCGCCGAGGACGTCTATTCGCAAACGGCGATCACCTACCCGGAAGTCTACCGCACGGAGATGACCGGCGAGCGGCTGAAGGTGATCCTGGAAGACGTGTGCGACAACCTCTACAACCCCGATCCCTACTTCCAGCAGGGCGGCGACATGGTGCGCACGGGCGGGCTGCTGTTCGACCTGCATCCCTACGAGAAGATGGGCAACCGCATCCAGAACCTGCGGCTGAAGCGCAATGGAAAGCCCATCGAGCCCTCGAAGAAATACGTGGTGACAGGCTGGGCCTCGGTGAATCCGGGCACGGAAGGTCCGCCGGTGTGGGACCTGGTGATGAACTGGATCCGCAAGCAGAAGACCATCCGCATTCCCGAGCAGCGGGACGTGAAATTGGTGGTGTGACACCGCCATGGAGCCGGCGTTCCCGCACGCAAGAGAACGTTTGACATGGTTGCATGAAATGGCGCGGACAACATGATGACAAACACGCCGCCGCGAATGGCCTTTCGCGGCGGTGGCTCCTGCGGCTCGGGCTGCCGGGCATGGCCGCGGCCATGACGAGCCTGCTGGGCCGCGCGGGACGGGCCGCGCCCGACGCTTCCGGCGGATTCCCGTCCATCTCCGCCGCGGGCGGAGCGTTTCGACCGGGACGGCCGGCGGGTGTTCCCTATGGCGCCCCTTCGCCGCATGAGAGTGGCGTGGTGCGGCGGTGGCTGAAATGGATGCTGCCTTCGCGGCTGTCCAACGCCAGCTTCACGCCGCTGGCGGCGCTCGAGGGGATCATCACGCCCAACGGCCTTCATTTCGAGCGCCATCATGCGGGCGTGCCGGACATCGACCCGGCAACCTTTCGCCTGCGGGTGCATGGGCTGGTGGACAGGCCGCTGGCGTTTTCGCTGGAAGACCTGAAACGCCTGCCAAGAATATCGCGCACGCATTTCCTCGAATGCGCCGGCAATGGAGCGGTCAGCTGGCGCCGGCCACAGGTGAACGCGGTGCAGTTCACCCACGGACTACTCTCCTGCTGCGAGTGGACCGGGGTGCGCCTGCAGGACGTGCTGGCCTTGTGCGGTGTGCGCGAAGGGGCCGCCTGGCTGCTGGCGGAAGGGGCGGATGGCGTGGCCTATGCGCGCTCGGTGCCACGGGAGATGTGGGACGAAGCCCTGCTGGTGTTCGCCCAGAATGGCGAGGCGCTGCGGCCTGAGCAGGGGTATCCGCTACGGCTGCTGATACCGGGCACGGAAGGAGCGCTGAACGTGAAATGGCTGCACCGGCTGGAGCTGGGGGACGCCCCCTGGCTGACGCGCGAGGAAACTGCACGCTACGCCGACCTTCAGGACGATGGCAGGGCACGGCTGTTCACGCTGGTGCAGGAGGTCAACTCGGTCATCACCACGCCGTCTCCGGAAAACGGTTTGCGGCGGCACGGGCAACAGCAGATTTCGGGCATCGCATGGTCCGGGCACGGGCGCATCCGGGCTGTGGACGTGTCCCTGGATGGCGGAGTGAACTGGCGCCCGGCGCGGCTGGAAGAGCCCGTGCTGCCCAGGTGCCTGACGCGGTTTCGCCTGCCCTTTGCGTGGCGCGGCGAGGAATTGTTGCTGCAATCCCGCGCGGTGGACGAGGCGGGCAACGTGCAGCCCACATACGAGGAAAACCTGAAAGTGAAATCCGCCCGGCAGGTCTATCACAACAATTCCATCACCACCTGGCGGGTGATGCCCACGGGCGAGGTGAGGCATGTGCGCCTGGCGTGAAAAATTGCGGCACGCGAGAGCGGCGCTAGCCGCCTTTTCGAGGCCGGCAGTGGCGGCGCTGGTGGCGCTGATGGCGATGGCGCCGGTCCATGCAGACGACTGGCTCAAGGATGACATCGGCAAGCCGCTGACAGCGGCGGAAATCGCCATCATCGACCGCGATGCCCGGCCCGACGGCGCGGGCCTGCCGCCAGGCTCCGGCACGGTGGCGGCGGGCGAGGAGGCCTATCTGGAACACTGCGCGGCTTGCCACGGCGAATTCGGCGAAGGGCTGGGATGGGTGCCGGCCCTGCTGGGAGGCGAAGGGACGCTGGCCACGGAAACCCCGCGCAAAAGCATCGGCTCCTTCTGGCCACACGCGCCGGGGGTTTTCGACCATGTGTGGCGCGCCATGCCGGAGGGCCATGCCTTTTCGCTCGCGCCGAAGCAGGTTTATGCGTTGACGGCCTTTCTGCTGCACATCAATGGCCTGGTCGCGGACGATTTCGTGGCCAGCGCTCAGAGCCTGCCGCGCGTGCGCATGCCCAATCGTGACGGTTTCGTCATGCCGCCGCATCCGCGGGCGCAAGGCATGCGGTGCATGACCAAATGCCGCAACAAGCCGCCGCGAATTGCGGCGCAAGCACCGCGCAAGACGCCCGGGGTGATGGCAGGAGAGCGGGAAGAGCCATGAACACGATCACGAACACGATGAAGATACGCAACATTCTGTGGATCGTCGGAACAGTGGCGGTGCTCGTGGCCGTGATGGCCACGTGGTGGGTGCCGCAGGCGCCCTCGGCCAGTGTGGCCTCGACGAACGGGCAGACCCCGGCGAAATGGTCCCATGGAACGCGGCTGGTGATGTTCACCGAAGACGGCTGCCCGTGGTGCGAACTGTTCAAGAAGGAAGTGATGCCCATTTACGCCAACACGGAGGAAGGCAAGGCCGCGCCCATGTGGGAGGTGGACGTTTTTGACCCGCGGCCGGCCGAGCTGCGGCATGTGGGCAGGATCGTCTATACGCCCACTTTCGTCTTGATCGACGAGAAGGGGCGCGTGGTGGGCCGCATCGAAGGGTATCCGGGTTTCGACTTTTTCTGGCAGCGGCTGGACGGTTTGTTGAAGGAAATGAAGATGCGGCAAGGGCAAGAAAACAATCACCGCAAATCTGCCGCAAAAGGGGGAACGGCATGGATGAAGAAGCAAAATTGAATATTTCCGCCGAACATATGCGGCCCGGCGTGCACGCCGCGGCGGCCCTGCTGCGTACATTGGCCAATCAACAGCGGTTGCGAATCCTGTGTCTGCTGGTAAATGGCGAGCGCACGGTGGGCGAGCTGACGGAAAAAACGGGCATGCGCCAGGCGGCGGCCTCGCAACAATTGCAGCGACTGCGGGCGGAAGGCATGGTGAGCGCCCGGCGGCAGGGGCGCAACGTGTACTACAGCCTGTCCGACCCGGCGGCGCTGGCGGTCATCCGCACCCTGCACCGCATTTATTGCGATTGCTGAGGAGGATAAAACGCGCGGCCGGTGGGCCTGGCGGGCCTATCGCGGCTGGATCCTGAAAAACGGCATCATGCTGTCGGCCGCCCTTCTTCCAGGAACAGCTTCAACGCCAGCAGGTCGCGCCAGGCTAGGCGCTTTTGTGCTGGCGTGCGTAGCAGGAAGGCCGGGTGCAGCATGGGCAGCAGTGGCACGGGTTTTTCCAGCCCCGGCACGGTAATTTGCGTCCACTTGCCGCGCTGGCGGGTAATGCCGTGCGGATTGCCGGTCAGGCGCTGGGTGGCGGGACCGCCGAGGGTGACGATGACGCGCGGGTTGACGATCTCGATGGTGCGCATGACCCACGGCGCGCAAAAGCTCAACTCCGCTTCCGTCGGCGGACGGTTGCCCGGCGGACGCCAGAACAGCACATTGGTTATCAGGGCCGCGCGCTCGGGCTCTTCCGCATGACGATCAAGGCCGATGGCGGCGAGCATGCGATCCAACAACTGCCCGGCGCGGCCGACGAAAGGCTTTCCCCGCAGGTCTTCATCGCGCCCCGGAGCTTCGCCGATGAACAATACCTTCGCATCAGGATTGCCATCCACGTGAACGGTGTTGCGCGCGGTGCGGCGCAGCGGAAAGTCCCGCATGGCGTCCAGCGCCGCGTGGATGTCCGCCAGCGTGTGGCAGTCTTGCGGCGAAACGCTGCGTGACGCGGGCGATTGCGTCCCGCCGGGAGCGGCGAGACCGGCGGTGGGGATGACCGGCGCCGCCCTTTCGGCAGATCGGGGCGTTTGCAGATGGTCGCGAGGATGAGAGGAAATGGCCTCGTCCGCGCCCATTTCCACCTGCCAGCGCAACCAGCGCAGGAGTTCTTCACGCGCCTGTTTTTCGGATGCGCCCATCACCTCAGCACATGCCTTGCCATGATCACGCCGGGTTGCTTTCCACGCGAATGAAGCGACGCCCGGCGGCGGCGGCCTCTTCCACCACCGTCTCCACCGGGGCGGTGCCGCGCAGCTCCATAAGTCGCACCAGCATGGGCAGGTTGGCGCCCGTTATCAGCCAGGCGGGAGCATGGCGCTTCATCTCCGCGTGGGCCAGGTTGGCCGGTGTGCCGCCAAACAAGTCGGAGAGAAATACCACCGGCAAGACCTCTCCCGGCTCCGCCGCGACGGCGCCGCCTGTGGCGGCGCCCCGGACGGTCTTGTGCAGATCGCGCAACAGCTCGCGCAGCCGGCGCCGGGTCGCGGCCAGGGGCTCGCTGGCCATGATGTCAAGAGCCGCTACCAGAGGCTGCGGCCCCATGAGATGCTCAAGCGCGTCCTTCAGCTCCAGCGCGAATTTGCTGTGGCTGATGATGACGGTGAGGAAGTCGTGTCCGGATGCCGAGGGAAGGGCCTGGTGCGCGGCCTTGCCAGTGTCGGCCGATGCTTTATCATCCGCCGCCGCAACGCCCGCCCGCCATGTCGCCGCCGCCTTGCCCATGGCGCCAACCATTCCCGGTAATGATTTCCGTTTCCGGACCATTGATTTTGCGTCTTTTCACGCTGGCTGGCAAGCACGCCGCGGCCGGTGCGGCTTTCGGACACAGGCGCCAGGGGGCGAATCCGATGGGCGCCGGCTCAATTTCCCCCGTCGGCGTCGTCGGGCGTGGTGGCGCTTTCATCATCGCCGCCGGAGATGACGTAACGCCCGGAAAGCCAGCGGTGCAGGTCGATGTCGGCGCAACGCTTCGAGCAGAAGGGATGCCATTCCGGCTGGCTTCTTTCGCTACAAATGGGACACGGGCGCGGCTTGCGCAGCGGCACCACGGTGGCCTTCGGCTGATGCTTGTCCTGTTCGCTCATGGGAAACATCCGTGCTTGGCGCCATCTCCGACAGGGCATTACAGCATGGGGGGCTGAGGCTCCCTGGACGGCCAGCGGGATAGCACCGGAAAACCGTTGCCGGCCAGCAGCTGCACCACCTCGTACACCGGCAGCCCCACCACCGAGGTGTAGGAGCCGTTCAGCTGACGCACGAAGGCGGCCGCCAGTCCCTGGATGGCATAGGCCCCGGCCTTGCCGCGCCATTCGTCCGATCGCAGGTAGGCTTCCAGCTCGTCGCGCGAGAGGCGCTTGAAGCGCACCTTGGTGTCCACCAGGCGGGTGCGCAGCCGGCCTTCCGGCGTGAGCAGGCAAACGGCGGTGAGCACCTTGTGCGAACGGCCGGAAAGGAGCTTCAGGTGCGCGCGGGCCTCTTCCACGTCTTCGGTCTTGTTCAGGATGCGCCTGCCGGCGGCCACCACGGTATCGGCCGTGAGCAAATACCGGGGGCGGAAGATTTCCTTGACCTGCGGCAGGATCTTGGCCGCCTCGAGCTTTTCGCGCGCCATGCGACGCACGTAATCACGCGGGGTTTCGCGGCGGTGCGGGGTTTCGTCGATATCCACCGGGGTGAGCAAATCGGGCTTCAGCCCCACCTGCTCCAGCAGCGCCACACGGCGCGGCGAGGCGCTGGCCAGAATCAGCACCGGGTCGTCTTCCGCCGCACTGGCCGGCGCGGTGGCGGAGCGGGTGACCGGCGCCATCCCGTCATCGGGCGCGGCGCCTTCCATATTCGGCGGCGCGGCGGGTTCGTGTTGCTTGCGGGCATCGTCGCTCATGCCACCCCCTCATGCGGCGCGTTGCCGGCAATCACTTGAAACGATAGGTGATGCGCCCGCGCGTGAGATCGTAAGGCGTCATTTCCACCAGCACCCTGTCGCCCGCCAGCACGCGAATGCGGTTCTTGCGCATACGGCCCGAGGTATGGGCAAGAATCTCGTGACCGTTGTCCAGTTTCACGCGGAAGGTGGCATTGGGCAGAAGCTCCGTCACCACGCCTTCGAATTCCAGTACTTCTTCCTTGGCCATGCTGCTCCCTGATCCGGCTCTGGAAAGTTCATTCCATGGGTTCGTTGCCATGCCCTCGCGCAAGCCGGCGCGGGCGGCTGGCTGCTGTTTTGCTTCAGAAATGTCCGCAACGCAACGAAAAACGCTTGTCCAAGCATCCCATCCGGCGAGGGACCGCCCCGGCCCGATTGTCGGGCGGCGGATCAGCGGCACTTGTCGCGTTCATCGAAATAGGTGAGGCAGCGCCTTGGCGCAACCTTTCCACACGGGCCATCGGAACACTGCGCTTCGCCGCCGGGCCTCTTGCGGCGGCATATGTTGCAGCCATCCGTCCAGCTCTTGCAGTTGGGGTCCTTTTCCGGCTCGCGCGGGTTGAAATGCCGCGCTCTCGATTCCTCCATCTCGCGCCCCACATCGCCGCCGCGGCAGCGGCCGATATAGACAATGCGCGCCCCGGCGGCGCGTGCCAGGCAGGCATTGGCAAAGGTCTTGCGCCGCAGCTTGCAGGGCTTGACGAAGCAGGGCTGGCGCACATCGGCGCACACGGGAGCGTATTCGCGCGTGCAGGCGACGGCGCCGCCGCGCTGCGCGGCCTGGGCCGGCGAGGCCATGAGCGCGAGCAACGACAGCGCGAAGATCATGAAGACCAGCGGGAACCCATTGCCAATCGCAACCAGGTGCGCCGAACGTGAAAGGCCCCGCCGATCTTGCACCAGCGCCATGGCGGTCTTCAGTCCTCGCGCAAAAATGAAAAGACCATTGCCTCGCATGCTGTTGCGCTCCATATTGCCCCATGTCCGGGCGCCGCCGCCAATTCGCCCGCGTCCGAATAATGAACGGAGTTCGCACCATGAGCAAGGTAAGCAAGGCGAACAATGTCCACAACGGTGCCGAAGGGGCCGTTTCTCCCTCGCCGGAACTCATTTTCACGGCCACGGGTTTGAGCCGCGAAACGGCCGCGCGCATCATCGAAGAGGCGCTGGCGGGCTGTGACGATGGCGAATTGTTCCTGGAGCTGGCGCGTTCCGAATCGCTGCGCTGGGATGATGGCCGCCTGAAATCGGCCTCGTTCGACGAGCGCGCGGGGTTCGGCCTGCGCGCGGTGGCGGAAGAACGCACGGGCTATGCCCATTCCTCCGAGGTGAGCGAAGCGGCGCTGAAGCGCGCGGCGGATACCGTGCGGGCGGTGCGGACCGGGTACGAGGGCACGCTGGCCGAGCCGCCGCGCGGCACCAACCGCGCGCTTTACCCGGCGGACGATCCGACGGGACAGATTCCGTTCGAGCAGAAGGTGCGGCTGCTGGAAGAAGTGGACGCTTACGCCCGGTCGCTGGACGAACGGGTGCGACAGGTGACGGTGGCCCTGTCCTCCTCCTGGCAGGCGGTGGCCATCGTGCGGCCAAACGGCGATGTGCGCACGGATTTCCGCCCACTGGTGCGATTCGACATTTCCGTCATCACCGAGCGGGGCGAGCGGCGCGGCACGGGTTTTCATGGCTACGGCGGGCGCGAACACCCGGCGGAATACCTCGAGCGCGAGCGCTGGCAGGCGGCGGCGAGGGAAGCGCTGCGCCAGTCGCTGGTGTCGCTGGAGGCCATTCCGGCGCCGGCGGGCGAAATGGACGTGGTGCTGGGCCCGGGCTGGCCGGGAATCCTGTTGCACGAAGCCGTGGGGCACGGGCTGGAAGGCGACTTCAACCGCAAGGGAACGTCGGCCTTCGCCGGGCTGATTGGTCAGCGGGTGGCGGCCGAAGGCGTCACGGTGATCGACGACGGCTCCATCCCGGGACGGCGTGGCTCGCTGACCATCGATGACGAAGGCACGCCCACCGGCCCCACCGTGCTGATCGAGAACGGCATCTTGAAGGGCTACATGCAGGACCGCATGAACGCGCGGCTGATGGGCATGGCGCCCACCGGCAACGGCCGGCGCGAATCATACGCGCATGCGCCGCTGCCGCGCATGACCAACACCTTCATGCAGGCCGGGCTGCACGATCCGGAAGAAATCATCCGCTCGGTGAAAAAGGGGCTGTATGCCGTTTCCTTTGGCGGCGGGCAGGTGGACATCACGTCTGGCAACTTCGTGTTCACCTGCACGGAGGCCTATCTCATCGAAGATGGCAAGGTCACCGCGCCGGTACGCGACGCCACTCTCATCGGCAATGGCAAGGATGCGCTGACCCGCGTGCGCATGGTGGGCAACGACCTGAAGCTGGACGATGGCATCGGCACCTGCGGCAAGGCCGGACAAGGGGTGCCGGTGGGCGTTGGCCAGCCGACCATGCGGCTGAACGGCCTGACCGTGGGCGGCACTGGCGGATGATGTGACGGCGAAGAGAGGACGAACGCCCGCGTCATATCGGGAGACATTGCGAAGCCCATCGCCTTTTCGTGGGGAAAACCCCGACGGGGATATCCCGTTGTAGAGATGAGTTCTTCCATTTCCCGCGGACATTGGTATGGCGCAAGCGCGGCTGTTATATGTGGGACCATGAAATCGGGGGCGTACATGAAGCCTGCTGGTAGGTGCGTGCCGGGATCCGGGTCTGGCGGGGCGCGTGAAGGGAGCGCGCTTGCATTGGGCCATGCCGGTGCGCCGGGCTTTTTCGCGCGGCTCCTGCTGCTTTGTCTGCTGCTCGCGGCCTGGCTTGCGCCGGATCTGGGAGGCGCGCGCGCTCTGGCGCAGGAGGCTGGCGCGCCGGCGGGAGCGGGCGACTTGCCGGTGTCGCTGGAGCCGGCCATGGGCCAGCAGGCGGGAGCGTCCATCCCTGGCGCGGCATCCGATACGGCCACCCCGCCGACGAGCGAGAAAGCCGCCGCGTCCCAGACCGCCGAACCGGCTCCCGTTCCTCCCCCTGACGAGGCCGTGGCGCCCGGCGCCGCCGTGGCGGAGGACAAACCCGCCATCGCGGCCGGGGAGACCACAGGTGGTTCGCCGATTTCGGCCGTGGAGGGCTCCGCCGGCTCCAGGCCGTCGCGCGCATCCGCCACGCCTGCCTCGCGGCCATCGCGGCCGCCGCCGACACCAACGGCATCCGACGGCGCCGGCGACAAATCCGCGAGCGGAACGCATGCGCGAAATGTCGCCGCAAGCGGCATGGGCGAGACCGCGTCCTTCATCGGCGCCAGGAGGGGCGCGGAAAGCGCCGCGCCACCCGCCATCGTCGATGTCCTGCCCCATTTCCTCGCCGCGGGATTGATCGTTGGGGTGCTGGCGGCGCTGTTGATGCTGCTGATGGCCATGTTCGCGCGCGCGCCATCCCTCCGCCTGGTGGCGGCGTTCGTGTTCACGCTGGGGGCGCTGACCTTCACCCTCGCCTACACCGGCGTGACGCCCCTGATATGGCCCAAGGCGCAGAATTTCCTGCTGCCGCTGGCCACCTTCGCCGAGGCGCTCATGCTGTTCGGCGCGGGGCTGTGGCTGATGGCCTGGCTGGGCACGCCGCAGCGACGCTGGGCGCGGCTGGTGCTGATGATGCTGGCGGGGCTGGTGCTCGCGCTGGTGCTGCTGGCGCCATTCTACCCGGTTACCCTGCTGGGCGTGGTGCGCATCGCCTTCTTCGCCATCGTCCTGGGAGGCTTGAGCGCGTTGCTGTGGCCGGGCATGGAGCAGCGGCGCAACGGATTCGCCCTGCTGGCGCTGGCGGGGCTGTTCAGCTGGAGCATGTTCGGCGTGCTCCTCACCCTGCAGACCTTCACCATCACCTCGCCCCAGGCCGTGTTGAGCATTTCCGCCCTGCTGGCCGCACTGGCGCTGCTGGTGGATCTGGCCTCCATGACGCCGGAGGAAACCCAGGATGAATCGCCGCAGGACGCCGCGCTGGCGCTGGCCGGAGCGGACGCCCTGCCCTTCCGCTACGAACCGGCGACGGCGCGGCTGAAAGTGCCACGCCAGCTGGCGGAGGAGCTGCATCTGCCGCCGGAGGTGCTGGACGACATTCACGGCTTCCTGGCCATCGTGCACCCGGAGGACCGGCCCGTGCTGGAGGCGGCACTGCGCACCGCGGCACTGGACGAACCGGCGGCGCTGGGCCTGCGACTGGCCGATGCGCGCGGAGTGTGGCGGCGGTTCACACTGCGGGCGCGGGCCATGCGGGAAGGGCCGGATACGCCCCGGGCCATCGTGGGCGTGCTGCTGGAAACGGACGATCATGTGGTGCCGCAGGTGGCGCTGGAGGGGGCGGACAACGCCATGCAAGCGGCTGCGGAGTCCCTGCATGATCCGCTGACCGGCCTGCCGGGGCCGGCGCTGTTGCTGGACAGGCTGGAGACGGCCCTGTCGCGAGCGCGGCGCGGCGAGGGCATGCCCTGTCTCATCATTGCCGACGTGGACCGGTTCCGCGCCATCATCGACGCGCTGGGCATCGCCGCGGGCGATGCGCTGATCGCCGCGGTGGCGCAACGGCTGGGCGCGCTGCTGCACGAGGGCGAGACGCTGGCGCGGCTGTCGGGCGATCAGTTCGCGCTGGTGGTGGACGCCGAGCGCCACGGCACGCCGCTGTCGTTCGTGCACGAAATCCGCCGGGCGATGGCAGAGCCGTTCGACGTGGACGGGCAGGAACTGACCGTGAGCCTGACCATCGGCGTGGTGGACCTGGTGGCGGCCATGACGCTTTCCCCGCGCGAGCTGGTGCGGGCGGCGGAGATCGCCCTGTTCGAGGCGCGCCGCGAAGGACCGGGGCGGGAGGCCTTCTTCACGCCTGACATGCATGGCGAGCACGCACGCCTGGCGCGGCTGGAACAGGAGCTGCGCCGGGCGCTGAAAATGGGCGAGCTGGAAGTGCATTACCAGCCCATCATCTGGCTGGGCAGCCGCTGGCTGGCGGGGTTCGAGGCGCTGGTGCGCTGGCGCCATCCGGAGCGCGGGCTCATTGGTCCGGAAGAATTCATCGGGCTGGCGGAGGACATCGGGCTGGTGCGCGATATCGGCTACCTGGTGCTGAAGGAAACGATCCGCCAGCTGGCCATCTGGCAGCGCACATTCCGCACCGAGCATCCGTTCTACGTGGCGGTGAACGTGGCCTCCACCGACCTGCTGGACCCGTCGCTGGCCGATGACGTGGCGCAATTGCTGGCGCAGGAGAACGCCAACCCGGCCGGGCTGCGGCTGGAAGTGAC
>JALVSR010000035.1 GCA_027024225.1 Hyphomicrobiales bacterium
TGAAAGGACATTCAAGGACCACCCGCCCGCTCGCCACGTCTGCGGAAGTCAAGAGCCACAACGTCGGCGGCTTGTGTGTTGGGCAGGCGTGAGAGGACATTCAAGGACCACCCGCCCGCTCGCTACGTCTGCGGAAGTCAAGAGCCACAACGTCGGCGGCTTGCGTGTTGGGCAGGCGTGAAAGGACATTCAAGGACCACCCGCCCGCTCGCCACGTCTGCGGAAGTCAAGAGCCACAACGTCAGCGGCTTGCGTGTTGGGCAGGCGTGAGAGGACATTCAAGGACCACCCGCCCGCTCGCCACGTCTGCGGAAGTCAAGAGCCACAACGTCGGCGGCTTGCGTGTTGGGCAGGCGTGAGAGGACATTCAAGGACCACCCGCCCGCTCGCCACGTCTGCGAAAGTCAAGAGCCACAACGTCGGCGGCTTGTGTGTTGGGCAGGCGTGAGAGGACATTCAAGGACCACCCGCCCGCTCGCCACGTCTGCGGAAGTCAAGAGCCACAACGTCGGCGGCTTGTGTGTTGGGCAGGCGTGAGAGGACATTCAAGGACCACCCGCCCGCTCGCCACGTCTGCGGAAGTCAAGAGCCACAACGTGGCTGGCGGAGAGGAAATCCACCTATTTATAGGTATGCGAATCGAAGGACATCCACAACCTTGCCATTCTTCAGCCGTTTATTACTTGCCTTCACCTGAAGTCATCTAGCAAAACCAATATAATTGGGAACTGAATGGGGAACTATACAGAGAACTATACATCCTATTTCACCACCCAAGTTCGGAGGATGCCAATGCCCATTCACAAGCTCAGCCCTCACAAGGTGGCCACGGCTGGCCCGGGGAAATATGAAGATGGTAGTGGCCTGCGTCTGGTTGTTTCTCCATCCGGGTCGCGGAAATGGGTGTTTCGTTTTACCATCAATGGCTGACGCCTAAAAATGGGGCTGGGGAGCTTTCCAGACGTTTCACTGGCGGAAGCGAGGGAAAAGGCTGCCAAATGCCGAAAGCTCGTGAAAGAAGGCGTTGCCCCCATTGAAGTCCGCCGCCAGGCACAGGTGAAAATACCCACCTTTACCAGTCGTGCGGCCCGTTACATACGTGCGCATCGCAAAGGCTGGAAGAATGCCAAGCACGCCAGGCAATGGGTGAGCACCCTCAAGACTTACGCTTGCCCCGTCATTGGTAACAAGCCGGTGAACGCCATCAGTACCGAAGACATTCTGGCGATGCTGTCCCCCATCTGGACGGAGAAAACCGAGACGGCAAAGCGTGTTCAGGGCCGCATTGAAAACATCCTGGGCTTCGCAGCGGCGCATAAGTGGCGGGATCAGATGAACCCTGCCCGTTGGCGGGGGCATTTGGACAAATTGCTGCCCAGGCCAAGCCGCGTGAAACAGGTCACTCATCATCCCGCGATGCCATACTCGGAAGTTCCTGCCTTCATGGCAGAACTGGTCAACAATGTGAGCGTTTCTGCCAAGGCGCTACAGTTCCTCATTCTCACGGCTACACGCACCAGCGAAGTGCTTTTGGCGAAATGGGAAGAAGTCAATCTGGAAGACGCTGTTTGGACAATCCCGGCCGAACGCATGAAGGCGCGAAGGGAGCACAGGGTGCCCTTGTCCGACACGGCCCTGGACATCCTCAAATCTCTGCCACGCATTGAAGGCAATCCTTATGTATTTCCCGGAGCGCGCCATGGAAGACCGCTCTCGAATATGGCGCTCCTCCAGCTCATGCGAAAAATGGGATATGGCTCTGAGGGCGAGCGTGGGCCGCATGTGCCACATGGTTTCCGCTCGAGCTTTCGCCACTGTGCAGGCGAGGTCTCGAGTTTTCCCCGGGATATGGCGGAAATGGCGCTGGCCCACGTGATCAAGAACAAGGCAGAGGCCGCCTGCCGGCGCGGCGACCTGTTCGCCAAGCGTCACAAGATAATGCAGGCGTGAGCGAATTTCGTGAGCAGCGAAATAAGGAAATCGGAAAGGTGGTTGCCATGGAAAGCAGGCGATAAGGGGAAATTCATTCCCAAGCGCAGATCCAGGGAATGCCTACGCAATAGAATGCAGAATACACGGAAATGCCGCTCGTGAATCGAAAAGGGACCTTTAACATGGAACAAGATGCACAGCCGCCGCGGCCCGGTATGCCTCCCAAATTTCCGAGATCATAGAGGTTCCGTTTCCATTGCCCTTACTTATTTGTCCAGAAGCAGCCTGGTTGAGGCGCAGGAATTACCTACAAGCATTCGATGAATATGACTGCAATGATAATAGCGGCGAAAAGGCTGTCGGGACCCCTGTCGCAGCGGATGGATATGTGTCAAGAATTTTTCAGCCTGACGAAGAAACGCTACGCCACATTGCATTTGCAATAGAGATATTCGTCATGCGGGAATATCTTGCGTATCCTGTAACAAGGGGCGCGGACGGCAACGCCGCGCTTGGCCAGGGCATCCCGGAAGGCCTTGCCATCAGCACAAAGAAATCACCCTCAAATTGCCTTGCCATGCAATATTATGGATCCTGAATCTAGCCATGCATTTCCATGCAGAATGACCTCAGAAGCATCTTCGCCGCAAACTTGTTGTGACATGAACGGGCTGCTCGGCCTGGGCGGCCTGTTCCATTCTCATCGTTTTGCCTGCTACAAAATCCATTGACGACGGGCTGGCGGCACCGTCACATCAATCTTTGTGGAAACGGAAAATGCAGGCATTTCCACTAGGCATTGGCCTCTATCGGTTTCATTTTCGTGTGCTGCAGGATTTCTTCCTGCCAGCGCTGGAAGCCAATGTCTGGCGCAGCGTGCTGGGCATGCAGCTGAAGCGCATGAGCGACGGCCAGGCCGCCGCCCCGGACAACCTTTCCATGCCTCCCTCCGAGCTTTACGCCTATTTCATGGAAACGCCGCCGCCGCCGGATGCACGCCTGATGCGGCTCTACCGGCAAACGCCGCATCCGTGGCTCCTGCGCTGCGCCTGGCGCGATGGGGAAATCCGCCTGCGGGAGGGTGATGCCCATGTGCTGCCAGTCACCCTTTTCGGCAAGGCCAACGGCCTGCTGGCGGTGATCATCCTGGCGCTGTCCCGCGCCGCAGCACAGGGGCTGGGCAAGCAGCGCGGCCAGATGCGCCTGATACGAGTGAAGATGCAGCCCGAGCCGGATACGGACGATATCATCACCGTGTTCGAATACGGCGGTCCGCTCTCCAGCGCTGCCCCCTGGCGCCCGAAAGTGCCGGAAATGCCCGGCAACGGACGCCTCCTGCTGGAGCTGCAAACGCCTCTGCGGCTGGTGGTGCAGAAAAAGGTGCTCTCGCCACGGCGCTTCGATTCCCCCTATCCCTTGCTGATGAACCTCGTCCGCCGCGCCAGCATGCTGTGCGCCTTTCATGGCGATCACGAGCTGCAGGCGGACTATGCCGCGCTCAAGCACGCCGCCCAGCGGGCACGGCTGGTGGAAGCATCACTTGAATGGCGCGATCAGCACCGCTGGTCTTCCCGCACTCAACGGAAGGTGCCGCTGGGCGGCGTAACGGGACGGCTGCTGCTGGACCTCTCGGAAGCGGCGCCGCTTTGGCCCTTCCTGTGGCTGGGCCAATGGTTGCACGCCGGCAAAGGCGCGGTGCTGGGGCTGGGACGCTATACCATCCGCCCGGCCTGACAGAATGAGAAGCTTTTCGTGCTTCATGCGTGACGCCCGCAGGTTGCATGTTTTCCCAGAACACCGTACTCTTTCGCCCGAGAGGAGAAATGGGAGGCATGCAACCGGCAACCCAGGCGGGCACCGCCGCCACTATTCCCGAGCCTGCGATGTTTCCCAGGCGCGCCCTGTTGCTGGTGGCGGGGCTTACGCCGCAGATCGTGACGGAAACGCTTTACGCCCTGTGCGTGAAGCGGACACCGGTCTTCATTCCCACCGAAATTCATCTGCTCACCACGAAGGAAGGCGCCGAGCGGGCGCGGCTGATGCTGCTGGGCGAGGAGCCTGGATATCTTCGGCGCTTCTGCGAGGACTACGATCTGCCCGAACTGGCCGGCGCCTTTCCCGAAGAGAACATCCACGTGGTGCACGGGCCGGATGGCACTCCGCTGCGCGACATCGTAACGGAAGAGGACAATGCCGCGGTGGCAGACGCCATCATGCGCCAGGTCCGGGAACTGGCGGCAGACGAGACGTGTGCCATTCATGCTTCCGTCGCCGGCGGGCGCAAGACCATGGGCGTGGCCCTGGCGCTGGCCATGAGCCTTTTCGGGCGGCCGCAGGATGCGCTTTCGCACGTGCTGGTCTCGCCGCCGTTCGAGTCGCACCCGGAGTTCTTTTATCCGCCGCCGCAGCCGAAGGTGTTGCTGGTGGGCGCGCCGCCGCAGCAGCGGCCCATTTCCACCGATGAAGCGGATGTGCAATTGGCCGAGCTTCCCTTTCTGCGCCTTTCGGGTCTGTTGGACAGGACGCTGCTGACAGGTGCGGAAAGCTGGCGCGAGCTGATAGCCCGCGCACAGGCGAACATTGGCGCGCCGAAGCTGGTTATCGATACCGACAAATGCCTTGTGAAGGCGGGCGGCACGACGGTGCGCATGCCGCCGGTGGCGCTGGCGTTCATGCTGATGATGGCGCGGGCGGCGCGGGAAGAACGCAAGCTGAAATGCCCTGCCGATGGCGCGCCGGACATGGAACAGGCGCGCTGGCTGCGGGAAGCCATGCAGATGCTGGGCTGCACCGGGGCGCAGCAGGAGCGCACGCGGGCAGCCCTGGCGCGGGGAATGGACAAGAGCTTCTTCGAGCGCACCAAGAACAAGGTCAACGAGGCGCTGCGCAAGGCGCTGGGGCCGGGCCCCGCAGCCCCCTATCTCATCGGCCGCAAGCGGATTGGGCAGGAATTCCTTCACGGCCTCACCCTGCCGCCGGAAGCCATCGAGATCATCTGAGGGAGGAGAGGATGCCGGAAAAGCTGGAATACAAGGTTGAGTTCGTCACCCCGGCCTTTCTGGGCAATGCCGAACAAAAGGGGCAATGGCGCACGCCGCCGTTCAAGGCGCTGCTGCGGCGGTGGTGGCGCATCCTGCACGCGGCTGAGGTGGACTACGACTGGAAGGAACTACGGCGGCGAGAAGGGCTGTTGTGGGGTAATGCGTTTCTGGAAAGGAATGATCTGCCGGAGAATGAGCGTGCGAGGCGCAAGAATGGGCACTGCCGGTCGCAAATCTTGCTGCGTTTGCAGCATTGGGATGGAGGCACCCTACCATCCAGAGATTGGAATAAGAAAGTCCACACTGGCAAGGTGGCTCCCCGTCCGCGTGTTCCGGACCAGAAGCTGCCTGTTTCTCTTTATCTGGGGTATGGTGTGATCAACCAGAGAACCCGTATTCTCGATCGCGATAGGGAGCCTGCCATCGCTGCAGGAGAGTCCAATCTCTTGATACTTCTTTCCCAAAACTCTGAATTCAACGATATGCTGGAGTTTTTGATGCGTATTATTCATACCTTTGGTGCCGTTGGAAGCCGGTCAAATAATGGATGGGGTTCGCTATACCTTCCTGATTTACAAACTGTACAACCTGAAGAAGTTCCAGCGCAACCATTGCAAAAATGCCTCACAGAACAGTGGCCTCATGCGTTTGGTCTTGATGACAAAGGGCTTCTGATTTGGCGAACCCCCAATCAAAGTGAATGGGAGAAAGTGTTGGACGACTTTGCTCGTATCAAGGTGGAGATAAGAACCATCGGAAAGCAAGCCAAGGGAAATGGCATATCTGGTGTTGTTCTATTGGGTTATCCAGCAGGAAGGGATCATCGTTATTTCAGAGACAAGTCTGCTAGGTGGGGATCCCAAATTCGCATGAAAACCTGCCGCGACGGCAGTCAATACTACGGGCTGATTTATCACCTTCCACATACGCTTCCCAAAGTGCTCAGGGATCAGCTTGGCGAACATCAGCAGGCTTGGCTTCAGAAAAACCAACGAATGATTTGGAGCGCAATTCATAATTATCTTGACAAGAATCTCGAGCGCTGGGGAGGTGCGGCATGAGTGGCGGATTCGAAACTCCCTGCCTTGTGGCTGATGAAAGGGTGTGGCGGGCGAAGGCAGCAGCCTGGTTGCATGACCCGGGCGAGAAGCAGCTCATCCTGTTCTACCGCCATCATGAAAAAGGCAATGTTCGGCGCCTTTCCGAACTGCTTCTGGGAAAGGAGGCAAAGCAAAACCTGATTCCGGAAGCCGATCATTGGGCCGCCGCCGCCGACAGGCCGCAATTTGAATTCGAGGGAGCGCACGCGCCCCAGATACGGTTTTGCAAGGATGGCGAACTCGTTCATCCGTTGGCCGGGCTGCATTTCGAACTGGGCACACTCGAATGCGATGACGACAGCCTTGATGCACTCGAGAATGAAATTTTCGAAAAGGCTTCAAGGCTTTTGCAAAAGACCCTGGACAGGGAGCTGCGGAACGACGCGGCCACTCCGGATAATGCCGATGAACTGAGAAAGGCTCTTCTCGCCCTGTGGCGGTTCCTGCCGGAGATGGCCTTCGCACCGGAGGGGCTGGGGCACCTGTGGCGGCTGCTGCCGGCGGATTCGCGGGTGCCGGATCATTCCATCTGGACGCATCTTGACCTTGCTTCCGCCATTGCCGGCGCCTTTGCCGCCGATGATGACGAACGCCTCGCCCTGCTCATCGTCTCCATCGGCCCGGTGCAGGACTTCATCGCGCAGGCCCGCTCCACCTCCGACCTGTGGGCCGGCTCGCACCTGCTTTCGCACCTGGCGCTGGAGGCCATGAAGCCGCTGCTGTGCCGGTTTGGCCCGGATGCGGTGATCTTCCCCCACCTGCGCGGCGTGCCGCAGGTGGATGCCTGGCTGGTGCGCGAGATGGGCATCCCGGCGGAGCTGTTCGACACCATTGGCGTGGACTGGCGGCAGGTGAAGACAGACTTCAACCCGCTGTTCGTGGCCACGCTACCCAACCTGTTCGTAGCCATCGTGCCGCAATCGCAGGCGGAAGAACTGGCGCGAGAAGCGGCGGAAGCGGCACGCGAGGCCATACGTTCTCTGGCACTGGATGAGGTAATGAGCCGCCTGCTCGATGTTGCCGGTATCAAGGACGTGCCGGAAATGATGATCGAGCAGATCGAGGAACAACTCCGGGATTTCCCGGAAGTGCACTGGGCTGCGGTGCCCTGGGCCAGGCGCGGCGAGAGCATGGAAAAGGCGCAAGAACAGCTGAAAGAACTGCTTGTCTTGTTGACAGGAACGCAAGAGGGAGAAGAACCGGGCATTTTCAGTCAAAAGTTCTGGAAAGCCTTTGCCAGAAAATACGACACGAACATCTTCAAATACGAACCCAACGCCGGCCTGCTATATCCGGCCATCTATTCCGCGCTCACCCGCGTGCAGGCGGCGGCCAAGGCCGTGCGCCCCTTCCAGCAGACGGCGCAGGAGGGATTCCGCTGCACCCTGTGCGGCGAACGCGAATGGCTGACAACCGAGCGCGAGCACCTGCACTGGACGGCGGCGCAGCGTCAGACCAATGCGGAGAGTGGCAATCGAACACTGTGGTGGCGCATCATCAAAGGCGGTGGGAAAAGGAGCTGGGTGCGACGGGGTGACCACCTGTGCGCCATCTGTGCCAGCAAGCGCCTGTGGCCGGACATCTTCACCGACAGGATCCACGGCAAGACAGACGACGCTGAAAACACCGAGCCGTTGGTGAAGGACGACGAGTTCAGCCGCCGTTTCGTCGTCTCCACCCACACGCTGGCGCTGGCGGATGACCTGAAACGCATCATCCAGAAGCCAGAACTGCGCCAGAAAGTGATTGATGTGGCGGAAACGGATACGGATTTCACGAATGCGGATACAACTGCCTTGCCACGCCATCTTGCGCGCTACCTGGAAAAGGTGGGAACTCCCGAACTCAGGAAGCGTATCAAGCAAATCCCCGCATATATCGACGATTTGCGCAATCCGCCGGAGCGGGAGGGCCGCCGAGACGAACAAAAGCTTCAACAATTCCTTTCCAGCATCGGGCTGGATGCGCACGAGCGCTATTACGCGCTGCTGCTGATGGATGGCGACCGCATGGGCGCGTGGCTGTCGGCGGAAAAGGATGCGGAAAATTACCTTTTGCGGGTGAAAGAGCGGCTGCATTCCGCCGTGGTGAGGGAAGCCGAAAAGACCGCCGGCAAGGATGCGCTTGCCTATCTGAAGAGCCTCTGTCCGCCCTCACCAGCACGCCACGTGAGCATCTCCTCTGCGCTCAACGGTTTTGCGCTGGATCTGGTCCGCACCGTCGTGGAGGACTTGTGCAACGGCAAGGTCATTTATGCCGGCGGCGATGACGTGCTGGCCATGCTCACGATAGAGGATGCGCTGAAGGCAGCCACGACCTTGCGTTTTCTCTACAGCGGCCATCTGCCAGAAGGTGCGAAGGAATTGCTGCCGGATGTCTGGAACAACAGAACCGAGCAATTTGAACCGTTTGAAAACCGGTTCGATGTCGAGAAGGGATTCGTTCATGACAAGTGGAACAAGCGCCTCTACATGACCATGGGGCCGCGGGCCACGGCTTCCGCCGGGCTGGTCATTGCCCATTACCTGATGCCGCTGTCGCGCGCGCTGAAAGAGCTGCGCGCCACCGAAAAAGTGGCCAAGGACGCCGGACGCAACGCGCTGGCGGTGCGCGTGATCAAGCGTTCCGGCACCGTGGCCACGGCGGTGGGCGAATGGCCGAAACTGGCCGTGGAAGATGGCGCCATTGTCGAGAAAACGGCTTTCGCCAACACCTTCCCCGGCCTGCTGGCCCGCTTCGCCGAAGCCGTCCGCTCCAAGAAGCTCTCGCGCCGCGTGGCCTATCACACCTATCAGCACATCGAGCGGCTGCCCGACCGAAAGCTTTCCGGCCTTGAGGAGAAGAGCTGGAATGCCATGCTCGAGGCCATGCTGGTGCATCAGTTCAAGCAGCAGGCGCAGAAGCAGGCGCAGAAGAAAGAATGCCATGGCGAAATGACTCGGCTGGCCCACGACATCGCCGCCTGGGCCTGTGCACGGAATAACCCGCTGCACGAGCTGCGCGAGTTCCTGGGCGTCGCGGAGTTCCTGGGGCGCCGCGAAGATGAGCGTGGCGCGCAGGACAACGGTGGCAATGATGCACCCGAAGCACGGGAGGCTGCGGCATGAGCACCATGAACGACACCCTCAGCTGCTTCCTGCGCCCGGTGGACGTGCTTTATGTGCGCGGCAACAAGCTGTTCGGCGCTGCCGGCGATCATGGCGAGGCGCTAATGCCGCCCTGGCCCAGCATGGCCGCCGGCGCCCTGCGCAGCCAGCTGCTGGCGGCAGGTGGCGTGCCGCTTGAGGATTATGCGCTGGGTATTACCGGCGTGCTGGAAGGTACCCTTTCTGCACTGGGGTCACCGGAAAATCCGGGCAGCTTCCGCATCGCCTGGTTTTCCGCCGCGCAAGTGGCGAATGGGCAGCCGCAGCCCGCATTGCCCATCCCGGCGGATCAGTTTGTGTCTGCACCCGGCGAGAAGGAGGGGCGGCTCCAGCGCATTCTCGCGCTGAAGCCTTTGCCCCTGCCCGAAGACGTGGCGTGCAGTAGCGCAACACCCGAGGCGGCTGTGCTGCAAACCACGGAACAGGCCAAGCCCGCCAGCGGCTGGCTGCTCAATGCCGAAGGCATTGCCGCATGGGTGCGCGGCGAGACGCTGGATGCCGAGAAACATCTGACGCCCATGCACGATGTCTGGCGCACGGAAACGCGGCTGGGCATTGCCCGCGACCTTGCCACCGGCACGGCGGCAGAAGGGCAGATTTACACCAGCGACGTGGTGAGTTTCTGCGCTGATGGTGATGCAACCGACGGCGGCTTCCTGGCAGTGGTGAAGGGGCTAGCGCCGGAGGTGGCACAGGAGTATCTCACCGCCGCCTTTCTGCGCCTTGGCGGTGATGGGCGTGCCGCTGCCGCGGAAATCTCTGCGTGGCAACTGCCGGAACCGGACTGGGCACGCATCGAGAAAGAACGCGCCTGCCGCATCATGCTGACCACACCGGGCATTTTCGCCGGAGGCTGGAAATTGCCGGGGGTGGACGAAGACGGCGTGTGGCACGGGCCAAATGGCCTGACCGGGCGGCTGCGCTGTGCCGCCGTGCCGCGGCATCAGGTGGTTTCAGGCTGGGATCTCGCCGCCCTGAACAGGCCGGGGCGCACCGCGCCGGGCACCGGCCACCCCAAACCGGCGCAAAAGGCCGCACCCGTGGGCGGCGTCTACTGGCTGGACGAACTGGATGGCGACATCCGCGGTGGCCTGTCGGCCCTGATGCACGAAGGCCTGTGGGCCTGCATGGACAGGGAACTGGATGCATGGAGCGCGCAGCGCCGGGCGGAGGGCTTCAACAACTGCCTCATCGGCGCGCCAATGACAGATTGAAGGATCGGGAGGGACGAGAATGTTTCAGGAGAAGAGAGTGCTGTTCTGGTATGCCGCCAGCCCCGTTCACATGGGGGCGGGCACGGCGGTGGGCGGCCTAATCGACAACCCCATCCAGCGCGAGGTGCACACGGGCCACCCGGTGCTGGCCGGCTCCGGCCTGAAGGGCGCCTTGCGCGAGGTGGCGGAAAGCGGTGGCATGGCGCGGGATGACGTCGATGTCGTCTTCGGCCCGCCTTCCGGCAATTCCGAGCTGCATGCCGGCGCCCTTTCCGTTTCCGATGGACAAATAGTGGCCTTTCCCGTCCGCGCGCTGCGGCAGGCTTTCGTCTGGGTCACCTGCCCCACGGCCTTGGCCCGGCTCAAGCGATTGCTGACGCTGGCAGGGGCCGAGGCTGACTGGGATGTTCCTGAAGAGCCAGCCCCTGATAGTGCAAAATTACGCAACCCTGAGCTTCTCTCGAATGACAAGCTGGTATTGGAAGCGTTTGCCTATAACGCCGACATGGAACAAGACACCACACCCCTTGGGCAGGTTGCCAATTGGCTGGCCAAAAATGCCCTGCCCGATACCGAGGAATATGGTCACTTCCGTGAACGGCTGATGAAAAACCTCGTGCTGGTGCGCGACGAGGACTTCGGCCATTTCGTGCGCTTTTCCACCTCCGTGGAACCACACGTGCGCATCAACGATGACACCGGCACTGCTGATGATGGTGGCCTGTTCTACACCGAGAATCTGCCGCCGGAGACCATCATGGTGTCCATGCTCATGGCCTCACAGGCGCGCAGGGAGGGTGCCGAACAGTCTGCGGCGGACATCATGACCAAGGCGCTTGAAATAGTCGATGGCAAAGTAGTGCAGATCGGCGGCGACGCCACCACCGGCCGTGGCCTCATGATCGTGAACGCGATTACTGCGTAAGGAGGGAGCAAGCAATGCCCGACAATGCCCCGCAGGTGCTGAGCCTGGATCAGAAACGCGCCGCCTATGCGTGGACTTGTGTAAACGTGGCGCGAAAGGAGCTGGGCAATGATTACGAGAAATTCGTCTCGCTGGTGAAATCAGCCCCAGCCCTGATCATGAACAATGGTCTTATGCAGTTTCTCGCTTTCTGCCGATCCAAGCTGGATGATGAACATCCAGCAAAGGAAAAGCGATATCGGCTGTTGCTATTGGCTGTGCTGGCGTGGCTGGCAGATGACGACAGAGCTGCTTCTATCATCAATTCCTACAACTCCATTCCGATTGATACTCAAAGAAAGCTTTACCAGCGCATTATGGATTTTCTTGCAGGCAGCAGTTCCTTCAACTTTCGACAAAAGACGCATGAAGCTCTGGAGCTGGCAAAATGGCTCAAGCAGCAGGCGGATGCTCTGAAGTCCTTCGCCGAAATGGAGGAATAGTAAAATGCTACAGGCCCCTGTCGTGATGCATGCTGTGCGGGAAGCATTGACGAACCAGCATGTAATGCCAGGCCACCGCTTCTCGCTGTATTTTCCCTATTGGGTCGTAGATGAGGGAAAGTCGAACAAGTGGGAAAAGGCTCCCGACCGCAGGGATGGCGAAGGGGCCAAGCTGACGGCGCTGCGGATTCCCGTTCAGGACTCCAAACAATCAGACGTTGGTGACCTGATTACGGCGCTGCGTACCCGACAGGCAGCGCTGGCGCAGCAGGCTGGGGCGGAGACCATCGAGGCAATTTCGCAGTCGCCCTTCGTCACCGGCATGGGCGAGGAGCATGCGGTGGAAAATGGCTTTGCCTTCCTCAACCCCTATGGCCTGCCCTATCTGGCTGGCTCGGGCGTGAAGGGCGTCATCCGCCGCGCTGCGGAGGATCTGGCGGAAATGGGCGAAAGCGGCTGGACGTTCGCCCGCGTCGTCTGGCTGTTCGGGTATGAGGACTACGACACTGCCGCGTGGAAGCAGCGGCTGGAAGCCGAGATCCAGACAGACGATGAGGCCAGGGCGCTTCTCCAGCGACTGAACAAGGAAGCGGCCTCCCTCGTTCACTTGAGCGAAGCCGACAAGCACCTGGCCGGTGCCCTTTCCTTTTGGGACGTCATCATCGACGGCAAACTGGACGTAGACATCCTCACACCGCATTACGGCAAATATTACGAAGGCAAGGAACCACCGCACGATGCCGGCCAGCCGCAGCCCAACCCGTTCCTTGTGGTGGCGCCGGGCGCACATTTCACCTTCCATGTAACCTGCACCGAGCACCGCCTGCCCGATACCATCAAGGCCGAATGGCGCACCCTCCTCCACGCCGCCTTCGACCACGCTTTCACATGGGGCGGCTTCGGCGCCAAGACGGCCATGGGCTACGGCGTTTTGGCCACACCCGAAATGCTGCAAGAAATGAAAGAACAGGCTGCTGCCAACAAGGTGCCGGAAATTGGCGACAAGGTGGAAATCATCCAGCACAATCAGGAAAAGTTCATTGGACGCAAGGGAGAAATTATAAAAATCCTGGACAATCCTGTGATTGGAGAAAAGGTGGCGCAACTCCGCCCAATAGACGATGGCGGCAAGCTCAAGGGCATTTTTCCTCTTTCAGGGCTGAAATGCTTAACCGAGGAATGAGGCATGACCACCCTTATCACCTTTTTGGGTCTGGGTAAAACAGACCCGAAAACCGGGCAAAAAATCTACGATGAAGTCACCTATGTTGACCCCGATTCCGACAACCGCAGGGTAACAACGCGCTATGTTGCCCGTGCGCTGGCAGAGTTTTTCACCTGCGAAAACGTGCATGTCGTTGCCACGGAACTAGCCTGGGGCACCCATGGAGATCGTCTCGCGGAAGCCTTGAATGAATTGGATATCCTCCCTGCACCGCACATCATTCCCGAGGGAAAGGATGAGAAGGAACTGCGCCAGCAATTCCGCGTTCTGCGTGACGTCCTCGCCGAACCTACGGATGAGCTGGTGCTGGACATCACCCACGGCTTCCGCCATCAGCCCTTTTTCGCGGCCTCTGCGCTTGCAATCCTTCAGGCTGCTGGTGATCTTCCTATCAACACACGCATAGTTTATGGCGCCTTTGAAGCGGGAAATAAGGAAAATGCCACCGCTCCAATACTTGATATATCACACTTCATTGATCTCATGGGCATAGCTTTCGGCGTCTCCATCTTCATCAATACCGGCCATGCTGGAACACTAATAGACGCCTTGAAGAGAGAGAGCGCCCGGCTGGCCTGGCGAAAACAAAAGGGGGAGCGTGACAGTTACGATGAGACTCGAAACCTTATTAATGCATTGAACGACTTCCACGATGATCTTTCCACATTGCGCCTTCCTCATCTTATTTCCGATGCAAATGACAGATCGAGCGCATCCAGATTCCTGGAAGCAATCGAAAGGTATGGAAAGTTTTGCGACAAGGCCCACCCGGCACTCGTGCCCTTGATCGACAGGTTGCAAAAACTGGTTGAACCATTGGCCATACCTGATTTCACCTCCCCCCAGCGGCCAGAAGCCATGCGGCATTTGGCGCAATCATTCCTGAAGTTTTCGCGTTATCTGGAAGCGGCTGCGGTGGCGCGTGAGGAGATTGTCAATCGCTTTGCGGCGGGTGATGCACTGGAAGCCGGAACGCCATATTTCGATAACAATTCTCGCCGCTTCGCAGAAAAGTTGGCTACGGATATCCAAGAGATCCGCAATCACTTCGAATTCAGGAATGACCTGCTCCACTGTGGCATGCGCCGCATGCCCATACCTGCGCGCAAACTAAAGTCCAATGTGGAGAAACTGGTTAATTTCATGGAAGCAGTCTCTGCCAGAAAACCCCGCACCATCTTCGTCACCCGCCATGCCGGGGCGCGGGAATGGGCAGAGCGACAGGGCATCGTCATCGACGAGGTGGTCGATCACCTCGCCCCGGATGCCATCAACCCCGGCGACCTTGTCATCGGCACCCTGCCCGTGCACCTGGTGGCCGAAATCTGCCGCCGTGGTGGGCGCTACAAGCATCTCTCCCTTGACATCCCGCCCGAGGCCCGGGGCCGAGAGCTTTCCGCCGATGACATGGAGAAATTCGGTGCCAGACTGGAGGAGTTCGTTGTTCAGTCAGTCGCAGGACGAAATGAAAGGAACAACGACCAGTAAGCCGCAAGGGAGAGGCAGGAAATGTTCGAGGCCTTCAGCAACTTCGTCATGGCCTATCTGGATCCCATCGGCGTCGTCGTGGGCCTTGTCGTTGCCGTTCCCGTATTCTGGACATGGTGGCAGGTGGTGTTTGGCGAAAAGCGCCGCATGCGCCGCCTCTACAAGGAGGTGCAAGAAAATCCCGGTGAACGTCCCGGCATCATCATCTTTGACTTCCTGAAGGGAAAGGACGCCCGCTTGCAGGTCGAAAACTTTCGTCGGCAAGCGGACGGCCTGAAAGATGTGCCGAATGAACGTATCATCACCCTGTCACACGACAAACACATTACACCGGAGGACATCCCCGGCCTGCAACAGAAAATCCGCAGCGCTGCCAGAGAACTGATGATAGGCGGTGTTGACCGGATCCACCTCTTCTATGGTGGTCCTGCGGCCGTTGCGGCCATGATTGGCGCCGAGTTCTCCAACATGCCGGCCACGATTTACCAGTATGATCCGACCCACGGGACTTATGTGAACTTTGGCCCGTTGCGCCTGCCAGTGTAACGGGTATTCTTTGTAGTTGGGTCAAAAGCTAATTGACATCGTGAAGACCTCTTATCTCCTTTTCCAAGCCAGGGTGCGCTCTGGCCGGAAATCACACGCTTTTCTCCGGGTAACACGCGAAAAGCTTTCCATACGTGACATTTCAAGCATGCGCATGCCATCCTGCCCACATGCGCAGAAGGCTCTACATCGTCGCCTATGACATCTCCGACCCGAACCGCCTGCGCGCCGCCCTGCACACGGTGCGCAACTGGGCCACGGGTGGGCAGAAATCGGTGCATGAATGCTGGCTCACCCGCGCCGAGCTGGCGGATCTGCGCCGGCGCATGCGCCCCATCATCGGTAACGATGAAGAGCTGCTCATCGTGCGGCTGGATCCGCGGCAAAAGCCCGCAACGCTGGGTCTGGCCTTGCCGCCGGAAGACCCTGAGTGGTTCTACGCCGGTTGAAGAACCCCGGAGCCAGGGAAACACACCATGAGCACCCTATGGCTGGATCATCGCGACCTGGAACTGCGGCTGGAACCCGGCGCCTTGGTGCCATATGTCGCCGGCATGCGTCAGCGCCCTGCTCCGCTTTCCCTGCTCGAGCGCGTGGTCATCATCGGCAACTGCCAGCTGGAGGCGCGCATTCTCGCCGGACTCGCCGCCCATGGCGTCGCTGTTTCCATCATCAACCCACGCCACCCGCGCCGCCGCGCCAGGCTGTGTGGCGATGCCCATGGCGATGCTACCATCCGCATCGCCCAGCTGGCCGCTTTCCATGATCCGGCTGCCAAATACGCTCTGGCGCATGCCTTGGTGCTGGCCAAGGCGCAGCGCCTGTTCCGCTTGGTTAAACAGATGAAGAAACAACGTCCCGACGCTAGGCTACCGCTCACCCATGCGCAGGAGCAACTGCATAACGTGCTGGAGCAACTGCGCGGCCCCGCCGCGGATGCCTCCTTTGGCCTGGAGGCGCTGCGCGGCCTGGAAGGCGCAGCTTCCCGCGCTGGTTTTTCGGCGCTCAGCGTCGTGCTGCCGCCTTCGCTCGGCTTCGAGGGACGCAAACGCCGCCCACCGCCAGATCCGGCCAATGCCGCCCTTTCGCTGGCCTATACCCTGTTGCACCACCGCGCGGCGCAAACGGCCTGGGCCTTTGGGCTAGACCCGCTCATCGGCTTTCTGCATGAACCGGCGCATGGCCGCGAGTCCCTGGCCGCCGATCTCATGGAACCATGGCGCCCGGAGGTGGAGGAATGGATCTGGCGCATGTTTGCCGAGCAACGCCTGCGCAAGGATCACTTCTCCATCCAGCCCGATGGCGCATGCCTGCTGGGCAAGGCCGGAAGGCGCATATTCTACCGGTCCTTCGAACGCGATCTCGCCCCCGTTTTCCGCGCGCTCAGGCTGCAAACGCGCCAGCTTGTGCGCCGCCTGCGCAAGCAGCCGCACATGGAGGAACCTGCACCATGAATGCGACCTCCGCCGTTTACAACAAACGCTGCATCCATCCCCCTGCCCCACCACTGCGCAAGCCGCTGTATCTTGACGGTACACACTTGCGCAGCATCGCGCTGGAAGGCCCGGCGCTGAAGGTGGAAGATGACCTCGGCAGATACCGATTCTACCCCCTTGCCCGCTTGTCCCGCATCGTCTTGCGCGGCAGCATGCAATGCAGCACGGAAGTGCTGCAGGCCCTTCTTTCCGCCGGCCTGTCGCTCACCATCATCAGCAAGGATGGAGAAGCCCTTGGCTGGCTGGCCAGCGCCGAACCGCTGCTGATCTCCACACTGCAACAGCGGCTGGAAGAGGCGGAAGGGCTCGGCCTTTTGCAACAAGCGCTGGAAGACTGGCGACTTTCCCGTCTGCGCCTCATGATCCTGCGCCATGTGGTGCCATATCTTCCCGGCACGCATCCTGCGGATCTCAGGGCGCGCACCATGCGCAGCCGGGCAAACAGCCTCATCTATCGGCGCAGCGGCCTGGACTGGCGCAAGGTCACGCGGCGTTTCCGCCCATTGCTGCAATCCCTTGCCCTGCAACGCTTGCAAGAAGCTGGTGTGGATGCCCGATGGCTTGGCGCGGATGCGGCACGGCCAAACATGACGCGCCTGTTCGTCCAGCTCCTGGAATGGGTGCTCTGGGGCGCTGCGCTGCGCCGGCGCAAGCTCACGGCGCCAGAAAGCTGGAGCGGAGAAATCTCCTTTTTCGAAGCACAACGCGAAGTGCTGGACCAGGAAATGCAGGCTCTCTTGGCCGACATGGAGCACAACCTGCAGGATGCCATCTTCCACCTGAGGAGCCAGGCATGAGCGGACGCGTGCTTTTTCACTTGTTGGCGTACGATATTGCGAATCCGACAAGGCTCAAGGCCGTGGCGCGAATAGCGGAATCCTACGGAGTTCGCATTCAGTATTCGCTTTTCCTCATGCGCCTGTCACCACCGCGGCGAGATCAGCTTCTGGCGAAACTGGAGAGGATAATCCATCCACGTGAAGACGACGTGCGGCTTTATCCCTTGCCCGCCCGGCCAGAATGGGAGACCATGGGAAAGGCCATCTGGCCGGAGGGCGTCTGGCTGGCAGGAGAGTGGCCGGAAAATGCGGAGGAGGAGGAAGCGGACACACAAACAGAGGAAAATGGCCCTTGAGAACTTGCCTTCACAGATAAACAGGGGAAGAACATGATCGCCACGCACGATAGCTGCTCCATTTTACCCTGCGGCAAATATGCTACCGCGCCACTTTTCGATAACCCCTCCTCCAAGAGACTGAAAGGCATGGAAAAAGGAGTATGAAGCGTGCTGCAGCCGAGCCCTGAAGAAAAAGGGATTAAGGATGTGGTGGTGGGCACTCTGCCCGTTCACCGTGCTGCAGCCGAGCCCTGAAGAAAAAGGGATTAAGTCAAGCCATTTCTTGATTTCAGTTCGATGCAGGTGCTGCAGCCGAGCCCTGAAGAAAAAGGGATTAAGTTGGCACCACAATCGATGCAGGTGACGGTGAATGTGCTGCAGCCGAGCCCTGAAGAAAAAGGGATTAAGCCTTGCGCGCCAACTCGGCGGCGCGCTCGGCAGAGTGCTGCAGCCGAGCCCTGAAGAAAAAGGGATTAAGGCTATCCAAATCCAACCTTTCGATGGCCGCAGGTGCTGCAGCCGAGCCCTGAAGAAAAAGGGATTAAGTCATCACCGCGGCGCTCAAAGCGAGGGATGGGGTGCTGCAGCCGAGCCCTGAAGAAAAAGGGATTAAGGTTGCGCGTCTTGTCGCTCTGGCCAAGGATTTGGTGCTGCAGCCGAGCCCTGAAGAAAAAGGGATTAAGCCCACGCACGTTCCAGCCGTTTGGCCGCCTTTCGGTGCTGCAGCCGAGCCCTGAAGAAAAAGGGATTAAGCCGTAACCCTTATTCATATCGCCCTCCGTTTTAGGTGCTGCAGCCGAGCCCTGAAGAAAAAGGGATTAAGCCACGTGCTCGGGAATAAGGTGCTTATCTCGAAGGTGCTGCAGCCGAGCCCTGAAGAAAAAGGGATTAAGCTTTGCTAAGTGTGTTGTAGTCGGAGCAGAGCAGGTGCTGCAGCCGAGCCCTGAAGAAAAAGGGATTAAGACATGATAGCGTTTAAGATGCTTTCCAGTGCATTGCGCTGCAGCCGAGCCCTGAAGAAAAAGGGATTAAGACCGCCTTGGCGGGGGCGTTGAACCGGTTCAACGCGCTGCAGCCGAGCCCTGAAGAAAAAGGGATTAAGACCCTACCCCGACAACCACGTGGCGCGGCATTCCGCTGCAGCCGAGCCCTGAAGAAAAAGGGATTAAGACCATGGCTTTTGACATATTTCACCATATCTTGGAGCTGCAGCCGAGCCCTGAAGAAAAAGGGATTAAGACGAATGTTGGGGATTGAAATCCCCAGATAGCGGCTGCAGCCGAGCCCTGAAGAAAAAGGGATTAAGACACCATCGCCGGGGCTGTGGGTTGCATACTCGAGCTGCAGCCGAGCCCTGAAGAAAAAGGGATTAAGACTGTTATTCAAGGGGCTTGATCTCCTCCGGAGCGCTGCAGCCGAGCCCTGAAGAAAAAGGGATTAAGACGTCTGGGTGTGCGAAACGCGGCAACGGAATAGGCTGCAGCCGAGCCCTGAAGAAAAAGGGATTAAGACGCATCTTCATGCGTGCAGTCCAGTTCGCGCTGAGCTGCAGCCGAGCCCTGAAGAAAAAGGGATTAAGACCAGCTTTGCGCCGAACTGCTCCATCTCATCGGCGCTGCAGCCGAGCCCTGAAGAAAAAGGGATTAAGACAAGATTTTGCTCTGACTGCCCCGCACGTCTTGCTGCAGCCGAGCCCTGAAGAAAAAGGGATTAAGACATTCTCGGAGCGCGTCCTGAATGGCGTCAAATGCTGCAGCCGAGCCCTGAAGAAAAAGGGATTAAGACACCAGGGCTGTATGTGGCATACTCGAAGCCATATGCTGCAGCCGAGCCCTGAAGAAAAAGGGATTAAGACGCTGAAGCTCGATGTAGAGGCGCTCGCCAGGGGCTGCAGCCGAGCCCTGAAGAAAAAGGGATTAAGACCACACCCGACCGGGAGCCTTCTTGCGGTCGTCCGCTGCAGCCGAGCCCTGAAGAAAAAGGGATTAAGACATGGCCGCTTTGCGGCCCAGGACGGTGTAGACGGCTGCAGCCGAGCCCTGAAGAAAAAGGGATTAAGACCCCGGAGATCAGCCTGAATGGCGTCGAAGTCGCGCTGCAGCCGAGCCCTGAAGAAAAAGGGATTAAGACAGCGCCCGAAATAACTCTCATATCCGGGCACGAGCTGCAGCCGAGCCCTGAAGAAAAAGGGATTAAGACCACGCCGGTCAGACACGATTGCCGCCACGATGGTGCTGCAGCCGAGCCCTGAAGAAAAAGGGATTAAGACGATTCCACAGTATAAATAATGCGGCCATCTTCGGCTGCAGCCGAGCCCTGAAGAAAAAGGGATTAAGACGGCAAGTAGAACGCGATGGGGGTGTAATAACTGCTGCAGCCGAGCCCTGAAGAAAAAGGGATTAAGACCAGTCACCGACAACGACTTTTTCGCGGGTGGTGGCTGCAGCCGAGCCCTGAAGAAAAAGGGATTAAGACTCCATGAGAACCGTTGCGGCCTCATAGACAGGGCTGCAGCCGAGCCCTGAAGAAAAAGGGATTAAGACTCCATGAGAACCGTTGCGGCCTCATAGACAGGGCTGCAGCCGAGCCCTGAAGAAAAAGGGATTAAGACGTAATCGCTGCTGAAATTGTAGAATGCGGGGCTGCTGCAGCCGAGCCCTGAAGAAAAAGGGATTAAGACCCATGCTGACCACCAGATTGTCACCGGCAAACTGCTGCAGCCGAGCCCTGAAGAAAAAGGGATTAAGACATGGAACCGGCAATGCGGTTCCGTTCCTCCGGGGCTGCAGCCGAGCCCTGAAGAAAAAGGGATTAAGACCCTCGCCGGCTTGGCGCTTTCGCGCCAAATCAACGCTGCAGCCGAGCCCTGAAGAAAAAGGGATTAAGACCTCCTCCTGCTGGCTTTACGCGGCCATGCACCAGCTGCAGCCGAGCCCTGAAGAAAAAGGGATTAAGACAACGTCTTGGCGTAAATCTTACGCTCCAGCCTGGCTGCAGCCGAGCCCTGAAGAAAAAGGGATTAAGACTGTGCACACAAACCAATCTTGCCAGCTCGCCAGGCTGCAGCCGAGCCCTGAAGAAAAAGGGATTAAGACGCAAGTCAATGTCCTCTGATACCAGCACCAGGGCTGCAGCCGAGCCCTGAAGAAAAAGGGATTAAGACTAGCCTTCCTTAAGTTCTTCTTCCATTCTTTTCGCTGCAGCCGAGCCCTGAAGAAAAAGGGATTAAGACATTTCCAATAGCAAGGCTTGCACCTGTGCTTGCGCTGCAGCCGAGCCCTGAAGAAAAAGGGATTAAGACCGGGCGTGCGCCCCGAACTTCCCGGGACGCGGGGCTGCAGCCGAGCCCTGAAGAAAAAGGGATTAAGACTATCTCTGGCCAGGATTTTCCAGCGTTGCAGGCTGCAGCCGAGCCCTGAAGAAAAAGGGATTAAGACATCACGCACAGAGCGGTAACCCAGGTCGCGCCGGCTGCAGCCGAGCCCTGAAGAAAAAGGGATTAAGACCAGTGCCTGAAGTAGTTGTTTTGCTTGTCGACGCTGCAGCCGAGCCCTGAAGAAAAAGGGATTAAGACTATCTGAATAAGGTTTTCTTGGCGCAACCTGATTCGCTGCAGCCGAGCCCTGAAGAAAAAGGGATTAAGACCTTTAGGGCCGGGGCGGGTAGCCCGTCGGGGCAGCTGCAGCCGAGCCCTGAAGAAAAAGGGATTAAGACTCAACGCCTGTCCGCGCATGGCGCGCGGATGGCGCTGCAGCCGAGCCCTGAAGAAAAAGGGATTAAGACGTGCGGCCAGCCCCCACTACGCGGGCGCTGCAAGCTGCAGCCGAGCCCTGAAGAAAAAGGGATTAAGACGTCTAGGTCGGCCACGGGTTTCAGGAATAATTGCTGCAGCCGAGCCCTGAAGAAAAAGGGATTAAGACCGCTGCATGATACTATTGAGGAATCCTTCTATGCTGCAGCCGAGCCCTGAAGAAAAAGGGATTAAGACCCCGCCGCACGCGCATCCGCCAATGGCGGAAACGCTGCAGCCGAGCCCTGAAGAAAAAGGGATTAAGACAGCGATGCTTGGCGGGGTGGCGCGCGGCACTAGGCTGCAGCCGAGCCCTGAAGAAAAAGGGATTAAGACGCGGCACGCGACACGTTTGCCTGTGTGGTGCCGCTGCAGCCGAGCCCTGAAGAAAAAGGGATTAAGACGCGGAAAGCGGACTGATATTTCTGCTTCGATGCTGCAGCCGAGCCCTGAAGAAAAAGGGATTAAGACTTGTGCTGCCATTTTCTGGCCTTCATCCCACGCTGCAGCCGAGCCCTGAAGAAAAAGGGATTAAGACCTTGTGCCGCGCCTTGCCTGCCCTACCCCGGCAGCTGCAGCCGAGCCCTGAAGAAAAAGGGATTAAGACGCCTTCGTCAGCTTTCTTTACGGTATCAATAGGCTGCAGCCGAGCCCTGAAGAAAAAGGGATTAAGACTTGCTTCTCCTTTTATTTTGTATTTTTTCATGCTGCAGCCGAGCCCTGAAGAAAAAGGGATTAAGACGCAGCCAAAAAACGAATGGCACTAAGAATATCAGCTGCAGCCGAGCCCTGAAGAAAAAGGGATTAAGACCGTATAGGAAATACAGAGTATACTATTAAAGATATGCTGCAGCCGAGCCCTGAAGAAAAAGGGATTAAGACGGAAGCGCGCAGCGGCCTTGTCGGCTGGCCAGCGCTGCAGCCGAGCCCTGAAGAAAAAGGGATTAAGACCGTGCCGGCTAACCGGGCCGGCTATGTGCCCCGGCTGCAGCCGAGCCCTGAAGAAAAAGGGATTAAGACGGCAATGCCCCGGGGCTTCGATGCAGCGCCTCGCTGCAGCCGAGCCCTGAAGAAAAAGGGATTAAGACATGGCTTTCATCTCCTAGTGCCGCGCCTATCTTGCTGCAGCCGAGCCCTGAAGAAAAAGGGATTAAGACATGGCCATCACGTAACTGAACAAACGTTCGAGGCTGCAGCCGAGCCCTGAAGAAAAAGGGATTAAGACTCTGGAGCGCTCGGCTACAGTGTCACCGAGCAGGCTGCAGCCGAGCCCTGAAGAAAAAGGGATTAAGACCATATACCGCGGGCGCTTCACCAGCACCTGAGGCTGCAGCCGAGCCCTGAAGAAAAAGGGATTAAGACCAACGTCCTGGCTCAAGTGTTGCCGCTGATACGTGCTGCAGCCGAGCCCTGAAGAAAAAGGGATTAAGACACGCATTCTTGGCAGCGTATTCCGCTTTATGCGCGCTGCAGCCGAGCCCTGAAGAAAAAGGGATTAAGACTATCAGTAGGCCACCCATAGACGCGCGCCAAGCTGCAGCCGAGCCCTGAAGAAAAAGGGATTAAGACGTGGCTACCGAAACAAAGTCCGCAAGCTGCTGCGCTGCAGCCGAGCCCTGAAGAAAAAGGGATTAAGACCGAATGGCGCGCACCTCCCAGCCGGTAGCGCGGCTGCAGCCGAGCCCTGAAGAAAAAGGGATTAAGACCCATCTCGATGTCGTAGCCCGCCTCAGCAAGCGCTGCAGCCGAGCCCTGAAGAAAAAGGGATTAAGACCGCTCCCGATGATGGCTCCGACATCTGGCGCGGCTGCAGCCGAGCCCTGAAGAAAAAGGGATTAAGACCGGCTGCGTTGCTTAGTCTTCCAGAGCCTCGAGCTGCAGCCGAGCCCTGAAGAAAAAGGGATTAAGACTCTTTTGGCCAGCCATAGGCCTTCGCCAGTGGCTGCAGCCGAGCCCTGAAGAAAAAGGGATTAAGACGTGGCTACCGAAACAAAGTCCGCAAGCTGCTGCGCTGCAGCCGAGCCCTGAAGAAAAAGGGATTAAGACCATCGGCGAAGACAGCGGTGTCTTCGCCGATGGCTGCAGCCGAGCCCTGAAGAAAAAGGGATTAAGACTGAACCGCCTTGCCTCTTCGCTGCCTGCATAGCTGCAGCCGAGCCCTGAAGAAAAAGGGATTAAGACTCAACAAGATAAACAATGTCGTAGGGGCTGGCCGCTGCAGCCGAGCCCTGAAGAAAAAGGGATTAAGACTCAACAAGATAAACAATGTCGTAGGGGCTGGCCGCTGCAGCCGAGCCCTGAAGAAAAAGGGATTAAGACCTGCACGCTCATACGTACCTTCTTGGCCAGTTTGCTGCAGCCGAGCCCTGAAGAAAAAGGGATTAAGACAATGTGCATCATACGGTTAGCCGCCGGCAGCGGCTGCAGCCGAGCCCTGAAGAAAAAGGGATTAAGACCAACGGGCATGGGTGCCCTTGCCGCTTGGGCGCGCTGCAGCCGAGCCCTGAAGAAAAAGGGATTAAGACGTAGCTCTCGGCGCACGCGCATCCGCCAGTGGCGGCTGCAGCCGAGCCCTGAAGAAAAAGGGATTAAGACACGTTCACGGGCCATGTGTGAGTCATGATTCATCGCTGCAGCCGAGCCCTGAAGAAAAAGGGATTAAGACGGTACCATCAACAAGCACCTGCGCCGCATAATAAGCTGCAGCCGAGCCCTGAAGAAAAAGGGATTAAGACTTAGCAAGGACTAGGTGTCCCTTTCGAACTGCTGCAGCCGAGCCCTGAAGAAAAAGGGATTAAGACTATTGTGCTTGTAACAGAGCACATTCAGATGGCTGCAGCCGAGCCCAAGGGGACAGATATTGGACCAGTCCTGTTCATTCTTATCATGAAAGGAATGTGATTTCCCAAATTATTTAGGTAAAAAGGCAGAAGGACGGTGCCATGGGTAGGTTTTGGGGGTGGCCGATATCTTGGAATGGCAGCGAAACGCACGGCTGGTGAATATTTCTTCATCGATGTGCGCCGATGGAAGCGCGAGGGACTACTCGAGCTCCATCAAACCTTTGGGTGGTAGTAGCGCACTCAAGATGGAAAAATTAGTGCTTCCATAGAGGTGTACACACTACCAGACTAGGTGATCCTTTCCTATCGATACCGCAGGCCTGAGATCCCAAACGAAAATTAAATTGAGTGATTTCAGTCTGTTGTGATTCCCTTTGGATGAATGATTCGGAGGGGATCACAATGGCATGGACTGAAATCACCCGAAAGCAGTATGACAGACGCGGCCTGCGTTATGCAAGTGATTGCACGGATGAAGAATGGGCTCTGATCGCGCTTTTTTGCAGCGCCCCTCCAAGGTCGGCTGTCCCCGAAAGTGGGACATGCGCGAGATCTGGAACGCCATTCAGTATATTGCCGCAACGGGTTGTCAATGGGCGATGCTGCCGAAGATTTTCCGCCCTTCACCACGGTGCAATATCACTTCTACCGGCTGCGCGACGGCGGCGTGCTTGATCTCATCAATGAGGCGCTGGTGGCCGCCAGCCGCCTGGCGTCTGGCAGAGACGCCTCGCCCACGGCCGGCGTCATCGACAGTCAGAGCGTGCAAACCACTGAAAGCGGAGGAATTTCCGGCTATGACGCCGGCAAGAAGGTGAAGGGGCGCAAGCGTCATATCACGACCGATACGCAGGGCAATGTGCTGTGTGCGGTGGTGCATTCAGCTGGTGTTCAGGATCGCGACGGCGCCGTTGACCTGATTGCCATGGTGCGGGATGTGTTCCCCACGCTCAAACTGCTGTTCGCCGATGGCGGTTACGCCGGAAACAAGCTGCAAACGGCGCTTGAAGCCATGAACGGCCCAAGGATCGAAATCGTCCGGCGGAACGAAAGGGCGAAGGGCTTTGTCGTCATGCCAGGCGATGGGTGGTGGAGCACACTTTCGCCTGGCTGGGCCGTTGCCGAAGACTGGCGAAAGACTGGGAAAAGCGCATCGCCTCATCCGAGGCATGGCTCCTCGTCGCCGCCATCCACAGGCAAGCGCGATATCTGGCAAAAGCAATAGAATCAAGGAGTTAATTTTGAGTCAGACTCTGAGGAAGAGTGGCGCGAAGAAAGCTACCCTGTTTGACTGGATGGAATACCATTTGGGTGGAAAGCGCCCCTGGTTCTTGTGCCCTGGGTGCGGACGTCGTGTAGCCAAACTCTACGTGGAAAGCCTGTTCCAATGCCGACATTGCCTTCAGTTGGCTTACCAATCGCAACGGGAAGGACATCTGGATCGGTTGCTGAGGCGCAAGGACAAGATCCGGAAGAGACTTGGCTGGGAGGATGGAACGGAATACCGAAAGCCAAAGGGGATGCACCGGAAAACCTACTGGTGGTTGGTTGGAGAATATGAAGAGGCGGACTTAGCCATCGTGCGCGGACTTGCCAAGAAGTTCAAGCTCCTTTGACCCTCCCTGTTTGCATGCTCGTTAACGGGTGTATCGGGGGACTAATTGGGGGATTGAAAGAACATTCCCTACAAAAAAATTCCATTTAATCAATGCCTTATGGCATATAAGTGGCGGAGAGGAAGGGATTCGAACCCTCGAGGCGGTTTAACCCGCCTACTCCCTTAGCAGGGGAGCGCCTTCGACCACTCGGCCACCTCTCCGCCGGCGTTTATGCCCATTCACAAACGCATTTTCAAGAGCTCTCTCGCAATCGTCGCCAGCACACTCGCAGCTCCCGCCGCACAAACCATGCAAACTGTTCAACGGGCAAAATTAAGGTTTTTTTGAAGGCATTCCTCGCATATACATGAAGGTGGAGTATCGATTCGCATCGTTGGGAGATGGGCATGAAACGGAAAATTGCAAACTGCACCGCCCTGCTGGCGCTGGGCATGGCGATCATGGCCGGCCAGGCCCTGGCCGATGAACGTTTCGTGCCCAAGGGCTTTGTCTATACGCCAGAATCGACCCAGTTGCCGCCAGTGAACTCGCCTGCCTACAAGATCATCACGGAAGCCGATCGGCGAGAGGCGGAAATCTATACCTCCAAGAAGCTTCGCGCCGATCACGAGGACTGGCTGATCTACAACATGCAGCGCGACCAGCAGCCCATGCGCGACGGCTGGCGCCGCTATTGATCCCGACGTTCGCCTCTCTTTTCACGGGCGCTTGAGGGCCGCATCAAGGCCTTGCCACCCTTGCGACACCCTTCCTCCATTCCCAAATAAGACGGGAAGGAACGGTCGACTGGCCAGCGTTCCGGCGCAACGGAGGAATAAAAGGGAGGTGGAAAGATGAGCGGCTTTGAACCTTTCGAGAAAGCGCTGCACAAGGCGCACGTGTGGCTCAACGATATCGTCGAGGAAATGGGCGAAGGCGCCACCAGGCAACAGGCTTATGCCGCCATGCGGGCCATGTTGCACGCACTGCGTGACCGGCTGAACGTGGACGAGGCGGCGCAACTGGCCGCGCAATTGCCCGTGTTGGTGCGCGGCATCTACTTCGAGGGCTGGGATCCGTCGAAAACACCGCTGAAGATCCGCCACCGTGACGAATTCATCGAACTGGTGCGCGAATATCTGGGCAAGACCGACAACGTGGATCCCGAGGTGGCGGCTAAGGCGGTATTCGCCGTCCTGCGCAAGCATGTGACCGAAGGCGAAATCAAGGACGTGCTGGACGAGCTGCCGCACGAGATCAGGGATCTGCTGGCCGCCTGACACAGGGCCGAAAGGCCGCTGGCGAAAGAACTCGCGAAAAAACACGGGGCGTGCCGACATGGCGCGCCCCGGAATCTTTCAGCTCCCGCATCCTTCCGCAAAAGGCCGATGCTTCATCCCATCAACACGCTCGCACCGGCAAAACGGGCGGCTTCGCCCAGCTCTTCCTCGATGCGCATGAGCTGGTTGTATTTGCCCACACGCTCCGAGCGCGAAACGGAGCCGGTCTTGATCTGCCCGGTGCCGGTGGCCACCGCCAGGTCTGCGATGAACGGGTCTTCCGTGTCGCCCGAGCGGTGCGATACGATGGCGCGGAAGCCCGCCTCGTGCGCCATGTTGATGGCATCCAGCGTTTCGGTCAGGGTGCCGATCTGGTTCACCTTGATGAGAATGGCATTGCCCGCCTTCTCCTCGATGCCGCGCTTGAGGCGTTCGGTATTGGTGACGAACAGGTCATCGCCCACCAGCTGCACGCGGTCGCCGATGCGCTCGGTCAGCATGCGCCAGCCTTCCCAGTCGTCTTCCGCCATGCCGTCCTCAATGGACAGGATGGGATATTCGCCCACCAGCTTCGCCAAGTAGTCCACCATGCCGGCGGAATCCATGCGCCGGCCCATGCCGGCGTGCGCGCCAGCCATGTTGTAGATGCCATCCTCGTAGAATTCCGACGAGGCGGCGTCGATGGCAAGCCACACGTCCCGGCCGGGCATGTAACCGGCATCCTCGATGGCTTCCATGATGTAATCCAGCGCCGCGCGGGTGCCCGGCAGGTCCGGCGCGAAACCGCCTTCGTCGCCGACGTTCGTGTCATGCCCGCCCTTCTTCAGCGCGCTGCGCAACGCCATGAACACTTCCGCGCCCATGCGAATGGCTTCGTGGAAATTCGGCGCGTTCACGGGCATGACCATGAATTCCTGGAAGTCGATCAGGTTGTCGGCGTGCGCGCCACCATTGATGATGTTGATCATCGGCACCGGCAGCAGGTCGCCCCGTTCCACGGCCAGGTAGGAATAAAGCGGCTGCGCCGCCGAGGCCGCCGCCGCCTTGGCCACCGCCAGCGACACGCCCAGGATGGCATTGGCGCCCAGCCTGCCCTTGTTCGGGGTGCCGTCCAGCTCGATCATCAGCTCGTCGATGCCGCGCTGATCCTTCGCATCCTTGCCAACGACCGCATCGGCGATCACCGTGTTGACATTTTCCACCGCCCGCAGAACGCCCTTGCCGAAGTAGCGTTTCGGGTCGTTGTCGCGCAGTTCCACCGCCTCGTGCTTGCCGGTGGAGGCGCCGGAAGGCACCGCCGCGCGCCCCAGCGAGCCGTCTTCCAGGATGACATCCACTTCCACGGTGGGGTTGCCGCGGCTGTCCAGGATCTCGCGGCCTTTTACGGATTTGATGGCAGTCATGAAAAATCGCCCCCCGCCTTCGGGAGGCCTCCCCTCTTCTGTCGTTTCACACTGTGTACGCCTGCTCTATAACCAGCCATTCCACTCCTGACAATGCGTCGGCATTCATACCTGCCCCTTGGCCACCGCATCGAAGCGCATCAGCAACCGCACCAGCCGCTCCATGTCGTCGATGGGCACCATGTTCGGCCCGTCGGAAGGGGCGTTGTCAGGGTCGTCATGCGTCTCCATGAACACCGCCGCCACGCCCACGGCCACCGCCGCGCGGGCCAGCGGCTCCACGAAGCGCCTGTCGCCTCCGGAAGCCCCGCCCAGCCCGCCGGGCTGCTGAACGGAGTGCGTGGCGTCGAACACCACCGGCGCGCCGAATTCCTTCATGATGGCCACGCCCTTGAAGTCGTTCACCAGCGTGTTGTAGCCGAAGCTGTTGCCACGCTCGGTAATCAGCACGTTCGGGTTGCCCGACCCGGTCACCTTGGCGATGGCGGGCTTCATGTCCCACGGCGCCAGGAACTGCCCTTTCTTGATGTTCACCACCCTGCCTGTCCGTGCCGCCGCCACGATGAGGTCCGTCTGCCGGCTCAGGAAAGCGGGAATTTGAAGAACGTCCACCACGTCGGCCACCTGCGCGCACTGCTCCGGCCAGTGCACGTCGGTGAGAATGGGCAGGCCGGTGCGTTCCCTGACTTCGGCGAAAATATCGCGCGCCGCCTCCAGCCCCACGCCACGCGAGCTGTTCAGCGAGGTGCGGTTGGCCTTGTCGAAAGAAGACTTGAAGATGATGCCGATGTTCAGCTTCTGGCCCAGCTCCGCCAGGCGCTCGGCCATCATCAGGCCATGCTCGCGCGATTCCAGCTGGCACGGCCCGGCGATGAGCGCCAGCGGCAGTTGATTGCCAATCTTCACATGCCCCACCCTGACCACCTTGTTCGGAGTGGGATCTGGCGCCGTATCGTTCATTTCATATTTTCTCCTCAAGACCCCCCTTCGCCGGTTTCGGGCGGGCCTTGCCGGCAATGTGGCCCGGCCCGGCGACACCCAAGCAAAACGCCCGGACGGAAGCCGTGCCGGGCGTTTTGACGGGATACGGGAGCGTATCAATAACCGGAGCGCTGCGACCCCGGGCTTTCCGCCGGCGGCAGGCCTTCCAGCCCCGCCAGGAATTCATCTTCGCTGTAGCTCTCGGCCTCCACCACGTCCTCGGAAGCCTCCTCGGCCTTCTGACCCGCCAACAACGGCGCCTCGGAAGGCTCGGCCTCGTCCACCTCCGCATGTTTTTGCAGGGAGTGGATGAGCTGTTCCTTCAGGTCCTCGACATCGATGGTGCCTTCGGCGATTTCGCGCAGCGCCACGACGGAATTCTTGTCGTTGTCGCGCTCCACCGTCAGCGGTGCGCCCTGCGAGATCTGCCGGGCTCGAAAGGCCGCCAACAAGACCAGCTCGAACCGATTGGGAACCTTTTCAATGCAATCTTCTACTGTGACGCGTGCCATGTGTGTCCTACTCCAAAGCGCCGGGGCTTGTGCCGGGCACAAAGCCCACGAGGTTGCCCTCAAGCAACAGAAAGATGCGCCACCCGCGAGCGGGAGGCGCAACTCTCACCGGATTTTTGCTCTTTTATACATCCGCGCCCGCCCTGGCGCAAGTCACGAGCAGGCAAGGCCCCCGACATCCGCGGTCAGTCTTCCACGATGACGGGCGCGCCGATCTTCACGCGCTTGTACAGGTCAATGACCTCCTCGTTGACCATGCGGATGCAGCCGGACGAGACGAACTTGCCAATGCTGCGCGGATTGTTGGTGCCGTGAATCCGGTAAAGGGTGTTGCCGATGTACAGCGCGCGCGCCCCCAGCGGGTTTTTCGGCCCGCCCGGCATCACGTCCGGCAACTTGCGTCCATACTTGGCCAATTCGCGCTTCTTCATCTCCTCGGGCGGACGCCACTCGGGCCACTCCTTCTTCATGGTGATGCGGTGCCGCCCGGACCAGGTGAAACCCTGCCGCCCCACGCCGACACCGTATTTGATGGCCTTGCCGCCGGGCAGCACGAAATACAAGGCCCGCTCGCGTGTCTTCACCAGGATGGTGCCCGGCTTGAGCTTGCGGATGAATTTCACTTCCGTCTTGCCAAGATACCGACCACCGGAATAGATCTGCCCCTCCTTGCGCGCGAAAACGGATTTCGTCTTGCCGCCACCCAGAAAGGCCAGGCGCTTGCCGACATGTCCGCGCCTGGCCGCGGCGGACTGCGGCTTGCGCGCGCTGAAATTGGCCTTGCGCTTCAGCCCCGCGCGACGCGCCGCCTTGCGCTTGCCCTTGCCGGCGTTGGCGAACAGCGTGCTCTTCCCGGCCTTTTGCGCGCGCTGCGCGTCCGCCCGGCTCTTCCCCTTGCTGTTCTTGAAATTGAGCTTCTTGAATGTGGTTTTCGTCGCGGCCCGTGCCGTGCCGTCAGCCCCATCCAGGGGCAACAGCGCCAGCCCCAGAACCAGCGGCAATGTCATCAACCATTTTCCGAACATGGCTCACCTGCTCCTTGCCCACTTGACCCTCTTGGCCGTTCTTGACGATGAATGGAATCAACCCCTCACCCCTGCACAACTACTGAACTGCACATTACGGGCAAGTCAACCGCCGCTTTACACATTTCGGCAGGTCCACAACCAATTGTGATCGCATCGCCAGCCATGCTCCGCCACGCCGTGAACGCCGGGCCGTGCCGGATCAGCACGCACTGCGCCTGCCATCGCTGTGGCAGGCGCGCCAGCAACTGCGCCGCGCTGGCTGCCAACAGGGGATGCCGCCAGTCGGGCGCCACCTGCGCCAGCGGCGCCAGTACGAAGGCGCGCTCCGCCATGCCCGGATGCGGCAACACGAGCCCGCGCCGCTGCCAGGCATGCGCTGCCCGCCCGTGGCCGCGGTTTCCCATGCCGACCGGGCGCATGACCCTGCCCCCCTGGGCCAGCAGATCCATGTCCAGCGGGCGTGCCGCCCACGTCCTGCCGCGGCGCCTGCCCGCCAGCCGCTCCAACCGCGCCATCTCGCTCAATAGCTCATGCGGCTCCAGCGTCGTGCGAAGGACCGCCACCGCGTTGAAAAAGGGAGGTTGCCGCACCCCGCCGAAAGGCGCGCTGCGCCACAGGGCGGACACCGCGCACACGGATATGCCGGGACACGCCGCCAGCGCCCGCAAGGCCCGCGCCATGCATTGCCACGGCGCACCCCACGTCCCGGACACGTTCGCACCCAGTGCCAGCAGGGCGCACTCGGCAGGAGTTCGTCGCTCGGAAAACGCCCGCAAGATTCTCCCTCTTTGCGCAAGAATGGACGAAAGTCGCGAAAATGCCCCGCGATGGTTGCAAAAGCGCCTCAATCAATCAGCAGAATTTGTCACTCAATGAAACACTTGAACGAAATTTCATGGAGTTTGGCTTCACATCACTTGACCCGGCCCAAGAGCTTTGTCATTGACGAAAAAGACGACGGGAGCGGCGGCACCATTCGACACTTCGATGCACCCGGCCTCATTGGTCCGGTATTTTCTCCACCCCCCGTCATGCCGACAACCTCTCGAATTACTCCAGCAACCATTTCAGGGAAAGAGACATGATCCTTTATGAAGACGAAAAAACAGCCATTTTCATCGATGGTTCGAACCTTTATGCCACTGCCAGAACGCTGAATTTCGACATCGACTACAAGAAGCTGCTGGCCTACTTTCGCGAACGCACCCGTCTCATCCGCGCCATCTATTACACGGCGCTGATGGACGAGGCCGAATATTCTCCCTTGCGTCCGCTCATCGACTGGCTGGACTACAACGGTTTCATGGTGGTCACCAAGCCGGTGAAGGAGTTCGTGGACAGTGCCGGCCGCCGCAAGCTCAAGGGCAACATGGACATCGAGCTGGCCGTGGACATGATGCGCCTGGCGCCGAAACTGGACCATGTCATTCTTTTCTCCGGCGATGGCGATTTTCGCTCACTGGTCGAAGCGGTGCAGGAAATGGGCTGCCGGGTCACGGTCATTTCCTCGGTGGAAACCCGCCCGGCCATGATCGCCGACGATCTGCGCCGCCAGGCGGACGATTTCGTCGAGCTGCTGGACATGAAGGACATCATCGGCCGGCCGCCGCGCCCGCGCCCGGCCGACGATGACAATGGCGGCGGCAGCTTGCCGGCCTTCATCGAGGATCCGAATGCCTGAGACTCTTCCCGCCGGCGACAAGGAAGAGAAGAACGGAGGTGAAGCCTCCCTCTCCGGCGCCGATGCGGCCAGGCCCGGCCAGCCCCTTCGCCCGCCGCCGGATTGCGACCTGTGCCCGCGCCTGCGCGAATTCCTGCTGGAGCAGCGCCGGCTGCATCCCGACTGGTTCAACGCGCCGGTGCCGCCTTTCGGCCCGGATGACGCCCGACTTGCCATCATCGGCCTGGCGCCGGGGCTGCGCGGCGCCAACCGCACCGGCCGCCCCTTCACCGGTGACTACGCCGGCGAGCTGCTGTTTGGCACGCTGCTGAAGCATCACCTGGCGCGCGGGGTTTACGCCGCGCGAGCGGATGACGGGCTGGAGCTCATCGACACGGTCATCATCAATGCCGTGCGCTGCGTGCCGCCGCAAAACAGGCCAACGCCGCAGGAAATTCGCACCTGCAATCGTTTTCTGAAGGCCGAGTTCGAGGCGCGGAAGAACTTGCGCGTCATCGTCGCGCTGGGCCGGGTGGCACACGATGCGGTGCTGATGGCGCACGACCTGGTGCGGGCAAGGTTTCCCTTCGCGCACGGGGAGGAGCATCACCTGCCGCGCAACCGGGTGCTCATCGACAGCTACCACTGCTCCCGTTACAATACCCAGACCGGCCGGCTGACGGCGGAGATGTTCGAAGAGATCATCGTGCGGGCGAAATCACTCCTGCCCTGACTTTCCCCTCCCCGCTCCTCCACCCGACCACCTCGCCCTCACAATAATCGGGTGGTTGGGTGGGGGAGCGGGCCGGCGCGACGCACTTCCGTGCAAAAAGACAAGGCCCGCTCCTCCACCCGACCACCTCGCCCTCACAATATCGGGTGGTTGGGTGGGGGAGCGGGCCGGCGCGACGCACTTCCGTGCAAAAACGTGCCGGAACCGCACGCGCTTCAGCGCAATAATAATCACGCCGCATGCCGCAGCAGAGATTGCACGAACCGTGCCGCCAGCTCCCGCGTGCGCTCGTCTCCCAGTTTCTGCAACATGCCCGCGGCCTGCATCTTTTCGGCCACGCTCAGGTGTTCCGTCGTGGCGATGGCTTCCAGCACCAGCGGGCCGAAGCCCCGCATCCGTTGGCCCGGTTCCGCCGCATTCTCGCCGCGGCGCCGCGCCGCCAGCAGAACGCTCAGGGCCAGCGCGTGCGCTCCTTCCGGCAAGCCGGAGCGCATCAGCGCCGTGCGCGCCAGCGCCAGCGAGGCGCCGGAACGCAACACCTGCTTCAGCCGCGAAATTTTCATTTTCGACAACCAGGCAAGCGCGTGCACCAGCACCGCCACATGGCCGGCCACCGCCGCGCGCAACAGCACCGCCGCCGTCAGCTTTCCGCGCCGGCTGAGGAATTCGAAGGCGGAAACAAGCCCGTCCTCGTCGTCCGCATCGGCCAGGATATCCACCAGCGCCTGCTCCTCCATGCTGGCGGCCGCTTCCAGTGCCCGTTGCGCCTCGGCCCAGCCGGCCTCCCGCATCACCGCGCGCAGCCTTCCGGCCATCACCTCCACGTGCGCCAGCCGCACCTCCAGCGGCAGATCATGCCGCTGCAGCAGGGCCTCGATCACCTCCTCGTCCTCGCGAAAGCGCAGATAGGCCCGCCGCGCCAGCTTCGGCGAGAACACGGCATGCGCATTGCGAATGCACACGAGGGCCACCTCACGCTCGGCCACCATGATGGCCTCGCGCACCACCTCCGCACACACGTCCTCGCGCCGGCACACGGCCTTGCGGCGCTCGGCGTTGCCGGCGCGGAAAATGGCCATTTGCAGCCGCGGCGAAATCGCCACCGCCCGCTCGATGAAAGGCGACGAAATGTCATTCTCGCACGCGGCGATGGCCAGGATCACGTCCATGGAAATATGCCGGGCATCGCGCAACAGCGCCGCCAGGTGCGCCCGCACCGCGCGATCCGGACACGAGGCCAACCGCACGAGAATCGGCATCACCGCATCGCGCTCCTCCGGCGGCGTGTCCGGCCGCTCCACGAAGGCCGCCAGCTGTGTCGCCAGCCGCCACCACGCCTGTGCATCGCCCGCGGCGAGCACCTGTTCCAGGGTGGAAATGCTCAGCCCCGGAGCTCCTGACCGCTTCCGTTCCCGTCTGCGCCAGAACCTGGAAAATATCATGACCTGAACCACCTCGCACGCTTGGCTGACGATATCTCGGGAAAAAGGGTAAATACGCATGGTTAAGGAACGGTATCCGCAGGCCGGCGTGTGCGCTCCTTGCCATAGCGGCGGCAATCAGCTAGCCAAGTAGGGAGCATTCGATCCTGAAGAACGGACAATTCGGAGTGCGGGAGACGGCATGAGCGACGACAAGACCGACACCACCGGCAAGGACGACAAGGCGCTGTTGCGTGTGCACGACAAGGAGCTGGAACTGGACGTGCTGCACGGCACCATGGGGCCGGACGCCATAGACGTGCGCAACCTCTACCGCCAGGCCGGCGTTTTCACCTTCGATGTCGGTTACACCTCCACCGCCTCCTGCGAATCGAAGATCACCTTCATCGACGGCGAAAAAGGCATCCTGCTCTACCGCGGCTATCCCATCGAGCAACTGGCGCGCTACGGCGATTACCTGGAAACCTGCTACCTGCTGCTCTATGGCGACCTGCCCACGCAGGACGAGCGCGCCCGCTTCGAGGACGAGATCCGCCGTCACACCATGGTGCACGAGCAGATCTCCAGCTTTTTCCGCGGCTTCCGGCGCGATGCGCACCCCATGGCCATCATGGTGGCGGTGGTGGGCGCGCTTTCGGCCTTCTATCACGACAGCACCGACATCAACGATCCGTATCAGCGCGAGGTGGCCACCCGCCGCATCATCGCCAAGGTGCCGACCCTCGCGGCCATGGCCTACAAGTATTCGCTGGGCCAGCCCTTCATCTATCCCCGCAACGAGCTGGATTACGCCAGCAACTTCATGCGCATGTGCTTCGCGGTGCCGACGGAGGACTATCACGTCAACCCCATCCTCGCCCGCGCGCTGGACCGCATCTTCATCCTCCATGCCGACCACGAGCAGAACGCCTCGACCTCCACCGTGCGGCTGGCCGGCTCTTCGGGCGCGAACCCCTATGCCTGCATCGCGTCCGGCATCGCCTGCCTGTGGGGGCCAGCGCACGGTGGCGCCAACGAGGCGGCCCTGAAGATGCTGATGGAAATCGGCACGCCGGAGCGCATCCCCGAATACATCGCGCGGGCCAAGGACAAGAACGATCCGTTCCGTCTCATGGGGTTCGGCCACCGGGTATACAAGAACTACGACCCGCGCGCCCGCATCATGCAGCAGATCGCGCAGGAAGTGCTGGAAGAGGTGGGCGACCCCAACGACCCGCTGCTGGAGGTGGCCCGCCAGCTGGAGGAAATGGCGCTGAAGGACGAGTATTTCATCGAGCGCGGGCTGTACCCGAACATCGACTTCTATTCCGGCATCACGCTGCGCGCGCTGGGCTTCCCCACCGACATGTTCACCGTGCTCTTCGCCATCGCCCGCACGGTGGGCTGGGTGGCGCACTGGCGCGAGATGATTGCCGACCCGAATCGCAAGATCGGCCGCCCGCGCCAGCTCTACACCGGCCCTACCATGCGCGACTACGTGCCCATGACCGAGCGCGGCACGGGTCTGTCGGACGCCGTGCACAACCGCAACAACCCGTGCTGAGCCCGTTTGCCGCGGCGCGGGCCTCTTCAGGCCTCTTTGCGGGTCTTCCGTTCCCTCGCGCCCTTCCATGCGCGCGCCGCCCGGCGGGCGGCGCGGCGTGAAGGGACGCCCGCGTCCTGACGCACGGCGCCTGAAAAACCCTTTCCTCACTCCCCGATGAGATGCGCCACCACCTGCCGGGTGTGCGGGCGCGCGCGATGCTCGAACAGAAACACCCCCTGCCAGGTGCCCAGCACCGGCCGGCCTTCCGCCACGGGAATGGAAATGGACACGTCGGTCAGGCTGGAGCGGATGTGTGCGGGCATGTCGTCCGGCCCCTCCATGCGATGGCGATACCAGGGTTCGTTTTCCGGTGCGAGACGCTCGTAGAACTCCGCCAGGTCGCGCGCCACGTCCGCATCGGCGTTTTCCTGAATCACCAGTGACGCGGATGTGTGCCGTACGAACAGCGTCAGCAGTCCCGTCGTGATGCCGCTGTCGCGCACCATGCGCACCACTTCCGCGGTGAATTCGTACAATCCCTTTCCCCGGGTCTGTATCGAGAAGACCTTCTGCACCTGCCGCATGTTCTTTCCCTTGCCCAAATCACGTGGCCTGCGGATATTGCCGCATCGACCGCCCGCCCGCAACCACGTGGTTAACGCCTCCTTGCGCCGTCCCGTTAACTTTGAGCGTGGCTCTTTGTTGGATTTCAGGACTTCCCTGCTACCATCCACGATTGCGGTAACGGCAACAAGAACAAGAGCCGCATACGGGCATCAACGGAACGATTTGAACATGGGGCACTCGGACCGATGTGGAAAGAAATCCGCTACATGGCGCGCATTTCCGGCGCGGTCCTGATGCTGGCGGTTTCCGGTCTTGCCTTGACGCAGCCGGTCCGGGCGGAAGGTCCATCGCGCCTGGTGCTGCACAAGGGGCTGCATCTGCCCGCCCAGGGGCCGGCGCAACCTCCCATGGGATTCCTGGAGTTCTGCGACCGCTACCCGGAAGAATGCCGGCCGCTGACCAACGCTGGCAAGTGGAGCATCCGCCTCACCGCCACCACGTGGAATCTGCTGCGCCAGGTGAACCTGCACATCAACCGCCAGGTGCGCCCCGCAACCGATCAGCAGATATACAATCGCCCCGAGGTGTGGGAATATCCCGCCGACAAGCGCGGCGATTGCGAGGATTACGTGCTGCTGAAGAAGCGCTACCTGGAAGCCCTGGGTTTTCCCGCCGAGGCCTTGCTGATTACCGTGGTGCTGGACGAGAAAGGCAGCGGCCATGCCGTGCTGTTGGTGCGCACCAATCGCGGCGACCTGGTGCTGGACAACCGCCGCAACGACGTGCGGCTGTGGAAACGCACCGGCTACAAGTTTCTCATGCGCCAGTCGCAGCGGCATCCGGGCCGCTGGGTGTCGCTCACCACCGAATCCGGCCGACAGCCGCGCGTCTTCGGCCGCAATTGAGCGCCCGCCCGACCGAACGACCACCCGGCAGACATCCACCGGAGCCTTGCGCAACGGCCGAGTCGAAAAACGGCCCGCGCCGCGTCGGCCCGAAGGCCCGTGCGCGATCATGATGGATGGCGGGCCGGGATTGCCCCTCCACAAGCACGTTCCTTGTGCACAGGAGCGCGCGACCTTCGCTTTTCATGGAAAGACCAACAAAAACTGAATCCGGAACTGTCAAAATACCCACGGTCCTTCACGCAACTGCCACATTTTGCTGGTACAAGAAGAATATCGGAAGCGGCAGTCATCAGCCGATGCCCGCGCCAATCATGTTTGCCCGGTCCTTTTCCCTCCCCATCCCCCACGACGACCGGGAAACAGCCCGCCCCCGGTTCCCCCCACCGGGGGCGGCACTTTTTTGCAGGGTTGCGGCCAGACGCGCCCCGGACAATGCGTTCAGGCCTCTTCAAGGCCCCGCAGATAGCGCCCGATGGCCTTCTGGTAATCCTCGGCGTTGCGGCGGATCTTCTCCACCTGCTCGTCGCTCACTTCCTTCACCACCTTGCCCGGCACGCCCATGACGATGGAGCGCGGCGGAATGACCTTGCCCTCCGGAATGACGGCGCCGGCGCCGATGATGCATTCATCGCCCACTTCCACGCCGTTCATGATGGTCGCGCCCATGCCCACCAGCACGTCATCGCCAATGGTGCAGCCATGCAGGATGACCTTGTGCCCCACCACCACGTTGCGGCCCACCGTGGTCGGAAAGCCCCAGTCGGTGTGCACTACCGAATTGTCCTGGATATTGGAGCCATCGCCAATGCGGATGAATTCGTAATCCCCGCGCAGCACCGCGCCGAACCAGATGGAAACCTTGCGCCCCAGTTCCACCTTGCCGATGACCGATGCGCTGGGAGCGATGAACGACTCTCCCTTCGGCGGCAGCTTGGGCCGGTGCCCGTCCAGAACGTAAATGGCCATGAAACATCCTCCCTGAACAGGGGTTGATCAACCGTGGGCGGCGCCGGGCATCGGACGGCTCAGGGCGCGCCGGCCGCCGGGCCGGCGGATTTGCTAAGGTCCGTCACCTCCGCCTCGATCAGGTTCTCCAGCCGGCTGGTGAAAACCTCGCCGACGGAATCATACACGCCGAATTCACGCCCGGGCAAAAGTTTGCGCAACTTTTCCGCCAGTTTCGCGTTCTTGCCGGGTTGCTTCAGCTCGCCACGCAGCCAGTAGCCCACGTCATCCCTGACCACGCGCCAGACAAGCACCATGCCGTCTTTCATGCGCAGTTCCACCTCCGCCAGCGGCTTCAGGTGGGCGCGGACCTTGCGCACGTCGTTGAAGGAGAGATCGATGAGCGAATAGAACAGCGCCCGGATGTTGGGCAGGTTCGGCTTCGCGCCGGGCGGCATGTCCTCCAGCAGCAGCGGCAACCCCACCACTTCGCCGGGCTTTTTCGGCTCCGGGTTGGGCGCCAGCCGCAGGACTTCGCCATCCGCGTGGCGGATGATCACCCCCGCCACCGCCTCTTCCGGCAGCTTGACGATCTGGTTGTCGGCCCAGCCTTCCACCTGCACCGGCGTGCGCACGCGTCCTTCCACCAGCCAGGCGCGCTTCTGCCCGTGCACGCGCACGAACTGCGCCTCGCGCCCACCACCCAGCCAGTCCGGCGCCTCGCGCCCCAGGATGACATCGGCCAGCACCCCGTCCCGTTCGTCCTTCACCACCACCCGCGTGGCCAGCGACTCCGGGTTCGGGTCGTCCACGAAGATGAACCGGTATTTTTCAGGCTTCGCCGTGGCGGGCCGCGCCTTCTTCATTTCGGCCAGCGTCAGCAACACGCTTCTCACCTGCGCCGGCTCGACGGGATATTCGGCATCGCCCGCCACCCAGGCATCCTTTCTGCGCACCACCACCAGCTTGTCCTTGCCGCGCTGGATCTCGATGCGCGCGGCCTTTTCCAGGTTGGCATGCAGTGCGGGCAACAGCCGCTCGCCCACGCCGGCCACCCTCAGCGGCGCGCGCGCGCTCACCCACGCCCAGGCCGCCAGGGCCACCGCCACGGCCGCCAGCAGCGCCAGAATGCCCACTGTTCGCCAGCGTATCACGCCCCTCATGCCTCCCTGCTCATCAATTCCCGTGCACGCCGCGCCATCATCCGGCGCGAGAACCACACCCCCAGACCGATGAAAGCGACCAGCAGCGCCACCCCGACGATATTGATGACCTTCAACCGGAATTCCAGCCGCTGGATGTCGCGCATCAGCGCCTGCTGCACATCACGCAGCGAGCGCCTGAGCCCCAGGATCTCCTTGCGTACCTTCGCGATGCGCTCTCGATCCCTTTCCGAAATCACCAGTTTGCCACCCTCGAACCGCGCCGTGATGCCGGCCAGGCGCTTTTCCGCCGCTTTCAGTTGCTGCTGCAGCGTACGCTCGCGCGCCCGATATTGCTGTTCCGCCACCTGCCGCAGGGCTTCCACCCGCTCGAACGGCCGGCGCTTCATCATTCGACCGGTCAGGCCGGAGAGCGCCTCGCCGCCTCCCAGAAGCTCAAGAGCGTTGAGCACGAAGGTGGCGTTGCCCGCCAGCGGCAGCACCAGCTTGCGTCCACCGCCGATGTTCTGCAGCCGCGCCCAGAAGCGATCCGCCAGAAAATCCACATCGCCCACCAGCAACAGGTTCAACGTGCCCGAACGCGGATGATCGGCCACGTTGGTTGAATCGCTTTCTCCAGGGGTTGAATCTTTTTTTGCGGAATCTGCACCTTTTGTCGTTTCTTCAGTAACTTGAGAAACATTCTTCGCAGCCTTTTCCCGCTCCTTCTTCTCCACCCCGAAGAAGGCCTGCGCCGTCCCCGATACTTTCATGGCCAGCGCCAGCCGCCTGCCCTGCGGCTTGAAGGCCGCCTGCAGCTTGATGGGATCGGGCGGGGTGAGCAGATCGATCTTCATCAGGGCGGAGCGTTCGGACGTGCGCAACACCGGCGTCAGATCCAGCTTCGTCCCCCGCACCTTCTCGAACACGCCGGCGCTCGCCATGTTGATGGTATTGACGTTGTTGAACAGGGTGGAGAGCCTCTTCGCAAAGGCGCGCTCATCCAGCTCCAGCCAGGCCGGGAAACTGGCCTGCACCTGCCGCCCGCCCATCTCGAACACCACCGTGCGGGCAAAGGTGGCGTCGGCCGCGAACACGCCGGTCTTCACTTCCACGCCCCACTTGCGCAGCATCCGCACCAGCGTATGCTTTTCCCGCAGGTTCGTCTCGCCGATCAGCGCCATGTCCGTCATGGCCACTTCCGCCAGCGGATCCAGCGCCAGCACCGCCGGCATGCCGGAAAGCAGGTGCTTCTCCACCGCCCGCCACATGGGCTCCTGCGCCAGCACCGGCGTGGCCAGCAGCAGCATGTCCACGTCATTCAGCTGTTCCGGCTTGCCCGCGGGGTCGATGCGACGCACCTCGAACAGCTCGCGCAGCTGCGCCACGATGGCCCATTCCGCGGTGCGCCGCCCGCTGGGCAGTGTCTTGCCGAACACGGGCAGGCTGGTAAGCACCCCCACCACCGGCCGTTTCGGCTGGCCCAGCCGGTGAATCAGCCGCGTCAGGTCATATTCCAGCAGGGGCGCGCGCTCCACTGGCAAAAAGGCGATGACCTCGCGCTTGCCGGTGGTGTTTTCGCCCACGATGCCAAACCACGCGTTGCGTCCATCCGGCAGCGGCACCGGCCGCAACCCGGCGGCGATGGCAAGGTCCTCTTCCTTCGAGAATGGCTGCGGATCCACCACTTCCACCCGCAGCTTGCCCGGAGCCAGCGCCGCGTATTGGCGCAGCAGCGCCTGGATGCGCGCACCATGGTCGGCATAAGGCGCGGCGCGCTCGGCCAGTGCGCGGGAGTAGTAAAAGGTCAGCGTCACCGGTTCGTCCAGCCGGGCCAATACGCGCCTGGTGGCCTCGGTGATGGTGAAGAGCTTCTCTTCCGTCATGTCCAGCCGTTGCTGGCGCAGGGAGATGTGCGCGAACAGGTTCACCCCCAGCAGCGCCACCAGCGCCAGCGCCACCGCCAGCAGCGCCGGCGCGCCAGCGCGCCGCGGCGCATCGGCCTTGCGATCTGCCTGTGCCCCTTGTCCGCTCATGCGTTCAGGCCGCCTTCTTCCATTCCACCACCAGCACGTTCACGAACAGCCAGAAGGCCGTCATGCTGAGCCAATAGACCACGTCCGCCAGTGTCAGCACGCCCTGCGCCACGCCGGCGTAATGCGACGGCACGGAAATGGCCAGCAGCGCCTCCGCCACCGGCGCGGGCAGCGCGCCCGCCAACACCTCCTGCACCAATGGGGTCCCCATGCTCATGAGGATGAAACACACCGCCGCCGCCAGCACGTAGGCGATGACCTGGTTGCGCGTGAGCGCGCTCATGGCCGCGCCGGCGGCCAGCAGCACCCCGCCCGTGGCCCAGCCCGCAAGATACCCCAGCGCGATGACGCCATTGTCCGGCGTGCCCAGCCAGTTGACCGTGGCCCACAGCCCGAAGGTGGCCACAAGCCCCACGCCCAGGAACAGCCAGCCCGCCAGCCACTTCGCCACCACCGCCTGCGTGGTTCTCAGCGGCAGGGTCAGCAGCAGCTCGATGGTGCCGCTGTTGCGCTCCTCCGCCCACAGGCGCATGGCCACCGCCGGCGCCAGCACCAGCAACAGCCACGGCAGGTAGAGGAAGAACGGCGCCAGATCCGCCACCCCGCGGGCGAAGAAATTGCCCACCTGGAAGGTGAACACCCCCGCCAGCGTCACGAAGATGACGATGAAGACATAGGCGATGGGCGTGGCGAAATAGCCCGCGAGCTCACGCCGCACGATGGCCATGAACGCCCTCATGCCGCCGCCCTCCCGCCCTTGTCGCCGGGGACGCCCGTGGTGGTCAGGTGCCGAAAGGCCGCCTCCAGCGACGGCTCCTCGCCTTTTGGCACCCGCGCGGCGATCTCCTCCGCCGCGCCTTCCGCCACCACGCGCCCCTGCGCAATGATGACCACGCGGTCGCACACCGCGGGCACCTCCTCCAGGATATGGGTGGAAACGATGATGGCCGAATCTTTCGCCATGTCGCGAATGAGGCTCCGCACCACCTGTTTCTGGTTCGGATCCAGCCCGTCGGTGGGTTCGTCCAGAATCAGCACATCGGGCTTGTGCATGATGGCCTGCGCCAGCCCCACGCGGCGGCGAAAGCCCTTGGACAGGGTGCCGATGCTCTGCCCCCACACGGGGGCGAGGTGCGTGCGCTCGGCCGCCTCTTCCATGGCGCGCTTCAGGCCTGGGCCGAAAAGCCCCCGCACGGCGCCACAGAACTTGAGGAACCCCCGCACCGTCATCTCGTCATACAGCGGCGCGCCTTCCGGCAGGTAGCCCAGGCGGCGCTTCGCCTCCACCGGACGCGCCCAAACGTCGATGCCGCAGATTTCCACCCGCCCGCCATCGGGTCTGAGAAACCCTGACGCCATTTTCATGGTGGTGGACTTGCCCGCGCCATTGGGCCCTAGAAAGCCCAGCACTTCACCCCTGGCGACGCTCAGGGAGATGCCGTCCACCGCCGTGATGGTCCCGAAGCTTTTGCGCACGTCCTCAAGCCTTAACAAGGCATCCATGGGCGCGCCTTTCTTTCTGGCAATGACAACAGGGGGAAAGACGAACCACCTCCCGAACGGAGGGCCAAATTCGGTTTTTCCATATACGCCGACCAAAGGCCGTATTCAAGCTCCCTCCATCCAGCCGGACGATTCGGCGCCATGACTTAGAAAAAGTTTTACGAAGTTTTCCTATCCTCCTCATCACCGGCTTTCTGGCGATCCACGCGAAGCGGAAAAAGCGCATGAACACCACCGTGGCCCTCGGGCGGATGGGGCTGGCCTGTTTCCTGGCAGCCGCCATGCCGATCCTCGCCCGGTCAGAGAACTTCAGCGGCGCCTACGTAGGAGGCCAGGCGGGCTTCGGAACCTCCGCGCATGAGCTAAAGGTGCCGGACATTCCCATTTCCGTGGGCGGCGCTGGGAGCAATGGCCCGTTGGCCGGCGTTTTCGCGGGTTTTGACCTGCGCGCGAACGATTTCGTCACCGGCCTGGAAGTGGAGCTGGAACACACCGACCAGGCCATGACCTTCGTCTCATCCACCGGCGTACGGGGCAAGGTGAAACGTCTGTGGGGGCTTGACCTGTCCCTGCGCGGCGGGATCATGCCCTCTGACCACACCTTGATCTATCTCCGCGGCGGGTACACCCGCAGCCGCTTCAAGGTGAAGGCGCACGGCTCGCATGGCGAGGTGAACATTCGCAAGTATTTCCACGGTTTCCATGTTGGGGGAGGCATGGAGACGCGCATTTCCTCCAGGGCCACCTTGCGGCTGGAATATCGTTACACGCACTACACGAAAAGGAACATCGGCTCCGCAGGCTATCCCGTGCACGCGCGCCCCCATGATCATGGCATGCGCATTGGTGTGGCCTGGCATCTTGGCGAACCCCGCCCGCGGCGCGCGCAGGAGGCGGCCACCGAATGGACGGGCGCCTTCGCCGGCGTGCAGATGGGGGCCGGGGCGCACAACACCAGGGTTTCCTTCGGCAATTCCGAAATCGACGGCATCGGCGGTGATGGCCTCATGGGCGGCGCCTTCCTTGGCCACGATTTTCAGTTCGGCCCGCGCACGCTCCTGGGCGCGGAAATCGGCGCCAGCAAGTCCGCCTTGAGCAGCAAGGGCCGGCTGGACGCCCACCGCGCCAAGGTCCGCCTGAATTACGGGT
>JALVSR010000036.1 GCA_027024225.1 Hyphomicrobiales bacterium
CATCGGCTACACGCCCGACCTGGTGGTGGGGGTCTACGTGGGTTACGACAAGCCGCGCTCCATGGGCAGGAAGGCCACCGGCGGCGGTCTGGCCGCGCCCATCGTGGCCGAGTTCCTGCGCGAGGTGTTCAAGGGCAGGCCGCCGGTGCCGTTTCGTACGCCACCGGGCATGCAGCTCATTCCCATCGATCCCAAGACGGGCAAGCGCGCGAGTTTTGGCGACCCTGGGGTGATCCTGGAGGCCTTCAAACCGGGAGAGGAGCCGCCGGAGGATGATGGCGGCGTCATCGGCGCGAACCTGGATGGCGCTGCGGCCAACGACAATGCCGCTGGCGTGCGGGTGTTCGGCGGCATGGGGGATGATGCCGGCGGTGGCCGAAGGGGCGCTTCTGCCGGTGGCGGCGGCGCGGCGCAAGAGGATGGCGACTTGACGACGGGCACCGGCGGGTTGTATTGAGCGGCCCGGCTTGCAAAGCCGCCGCCCGGAGCCCATATCCGTGTTGGGATTTTCTGTGAAAACTCAGAGGAATCAACAAGATGCGTGCCGAAATCGCGAATCTGGTCGATGAAATCAAGCAGTCGCTGGGACTGCTGAGGAGGTATCTTTGACTGGGACAAGGCCCTGTCCCGATTGGAAGAGCTCAACGCCAGGGCGGAAGACCCTTCGCTGTGGGACGACCCCCAGCGGGCGCAGCAGCTGATGCGCGAACGCCAGTTGCTGGACGAGAAAATCCGTCGCATCCGCGAGTTCGAACAGCGGTTGGAGGAAAACGTCGAGCTCATCGAGATGGGCGAGGCGGAAGGTGACGAGGAAATCGTCGCCGAAGCCGAGCAGCAGATCGAGCAGATGCGCGATGAGCTGGGCAAGCTGGAGATCGAGAGCCTGCTTTCCGGCGAGGCGGACGCGAACAACGCCTACCTGGAAATCCACGCCGGCGCCGGCGGCACCGAGAGCCAGGACTGGGCCAGCATGCTCATGCGCATGTACATCCGCTGGGCCGAGCAGCACGGTTACAAGGTGGACGTGGTGGAAGAATCCCGCGGCGAGGAAGCGGGCATCAAGTCGGCCACGCTGCACATCAAGGGGCCAAACGCCTATGGCTGGCTGAAGACGGAATCGGGGGTGCACCGGCTGGTGCGCATCTCGCCGTTCGACGCCTCGGCGCGGCGGCACACCTCGTTCGCTTCCGTTTGGGTCTACCCGGAAATCGACGACAACATCGAGATCGAGATTGCCGATTCGGACGTGCGCATCGACACCTTCCGCGCTTCCGGCGCCGGTGGCCAGCACGTGAACACCACCGATTCGGCGGTGCGCATCACGCACATTCCCACCGGCATCGTGGTGGTGTGCCAGAACGAGCGCAGTCAGCACCAGAACCGCGCGCAGGCGTGGAAGATGCTGCGGGCGCGGCTGTATGAGCACGAGCTGCGCAAGCGCGAGGAAGAGGCCATGAAGGAGCAGGAGGCCAAGACCGACATCGGCTGGGGCCACCAGATCCGCTCCTATGTGCTGCAACCCTACCAGCTGGTGAAGGACCTGCGCACGGGTGTGGAGAGCACCAACCCGCAGGCGGTGCTGGACGGCGATCTGGACGCGTTCATCGAGGCCGCCTTGGCTCAGCGTGTGCATGGCGGCAAGGAAGAGGCCGCCCAGTCCTGAGGTGCGCGATGGGCGCGGGTGCGAACGGCATGGATGTCCATGCCCTGTGGATGGCGCGCCGCAAACGGCAGCCGCGGCGTCTTGTCGAGGTAGATGGGCGATGGCCAGTTTTGTGGCGAATGCCGCGTGTTGGCGGCGGCATCTGGCGACTTGCCGGCCTTTCCCGCGGACGAAAACCGAAGAGCGGGGCTATTGCTGCGGAAATGGCGGCGGGCATGGCGCGTCTCATACCAAAATGCATAAAGGACCACCCACCGCCCCGCGCCCATCGCGCACCTCAGGAC
>JALVSR010000037.1 GCA_027024225.1 Hyphomicrobiales bacterium
GGCTGATGTTCGTGCTCTATTACGGCGTCATCGACTTCTACATCGGCTTCATCGCCGGCATCAAGGCGTTCACGGCCGCCGTGCTGGGTGGCATCGGCTCGCTGCCCGGAGCCATGCTGGGCGGGCTCATCATCGGGCTGATCGAGACCATGTGGTCGGCCTATTTTACCATCGAATACAAGGACGTGGCGGCGTTTTCCATTCTCGCCATCACGCTCATCTTCCTGCCCTCCGGCCTGTTGGGCAAACCGGAAGTGGAAAAGGTCTGAAAACCGCGCTTGAGCAGGGGATTACGGGGCCATGAGCGAAGCGACGGCGAAGACCTCGGAAACCACGGGGCGGACGGCGCCCGCGCCGCACGCGCCGGTGCGCAATCCCGTGGTGGAGGCGGCGAAGGAATCCTTCATGGCCGGCTTGCTGGCCGCCGTGCTGGCCTCCTTCATCCTGGGCGTGAAGACGGTGGACACGCCCACAGGCCTGCAGCTGCAATACCGCTGGCACTGGGTGCTTTACGCTTTCACCATCGTGGCGGTGGGGCGGTTCTTTTTGCGCCTGTTCTGGTGGAAGGCCAATGCGGCGCTTCCGAAGCTGGTGGGCAACATCGGCGCCGGCGTGGCGCGCACCACCGCGCCGCTTGGCAAATGGGTGGGCCTGGCGCTGGCGATAACGGCTTTTGTCCTGCCCTTCATCCCCGGCATCGGGCGCTACGAGCTGGACATCGCCATCCTGGTGCTCACCTATGTCCTGCTGGGCTGGGGGCTGAACGTGGTGGTGGGTTACGCGGGTCTGCTGGACCTCGGCTACGTGGCCTTCTACGCCGTGGGCGCCTATTCCTACGCCCTGCTGGCCAAGACCTTTGGCCTGGGCTTCTGGACGGTGCTGCCGCTGGCTGGTTTGCTGGCGGCGCTGTGGGGCATGATACTGGGCTTTCCGGTGCTGCGCCTGCGGGGTGATTACCTGGCCATCGTCACGCTGGCGTTCGGCGAGATCATCCGCGTGGTTCTGCTGAACTGGCAGGAGGTCACCGGCGGGCCGGATGGCATCACCGGCATTCCGCGCCCCACCTTCTTCGGCCTTGAATTCAAGCGCTTCGGTGAGAATACCTTCCACCAGTTCTTCGGCCTTGAATATTCGTCCATGCACCGCATCGTGTTCCTCTATTTCATCATCCTGTCGCTGGCGATGATCACCTTTTTCGTGACCAACCGCCTGCGGCGGCTGCCGGTGGGGCGTGCATGGGAGGCCATGCGCGAGGGCGAAATCGCCTGCCGGACACTGGGCATCAACACCACCAACACCAAGCTCACCGCCTTCGCCGTTGGCGCGTTCTTCGGCGGGCTGGGTGGTTCGTTCTTCGCCACGCGGCAGGGCTTCATCTCGCCCGAGTCCTTCACCTTCATCGAGTCGGCCATCATCCTGGCCATCGTGGTGCTGGGCGGCCTGGGCAGCCAGATCGGCGTGGCCATCGCCGCCATCGTCATGATCGGCGGCTTCGAGGTGTTCCGTGATCTGGAGGAGTTCCGCATGCTCATCTTCGGCCTCTTGATGGTGGTCATCATGGTGTGGAAGCCGCGCGGTCTCGTCTCCAGCCGCATGCCCACCATCTTCCTGGGCAAGGAGCGAAGAGCCATTTCCGCCGACATGGTGCAGGAGGGACAGGGATGAGCGAAACCACGCCCATTCTCACCGTGGAGCACATGACCATGCGCTTCGGTGGCCTGGTGGCCATCGACGATCTCTCGTTCACCGCGCGGCGCGGGCACATCACCTCCATCATCGGTCCCAACGGCGCGGGCAAGACCACGGTGTTCAATTGCATCACCGGGTTCTACAAGCCCACCACCGGCCGGCTGACGCTCACGCACGAGGATGGCAAGACCTTCCTGCTGGAGCGCATGGACGATTTCCGCATCAATTCGCAGGCCAAGGTGGCGCGCACGTTCCAGAACATTCGCCTGTTCACCGGCATGACGGTGCTGGAGAACCTGATGGTGGCGCAGCACAACATGCTGATGAAGGCATCGGGCTATTCCTTCGCCGCTGTGTTCTGGCCGCGCAGTTACCGCGAGAAGGAAAAGGAGGCGGTGGAGCTGGCGCGCTACTGGCTGGAGAAGACCGGCCTCATCCACCGCGCGGACGAGGCTGCGGGCAGCCTGCCCTACGGCGAGCAGCGCAAACTCGAGATCGCGCGGGCCATGTGCACCCGCCCTAAGCTTCTGTGCCTGGACGAACCCGCCGCCGGCCTGAACCCGAAGGAATCGGAGGAGCTCAATCAGCTGCTGGTGTCCATCCGCGACGATGACAAGGTGTCCATCCTGCTGATCGAGCACGACATGGGCGTGGTGATGAAAATCTCCGATCACATCGTGGTGCTGGACTACGGCAAGAAGATCGCCGAGGGCACGCCGGAAGAGGTGCGCAACGACCCGGCGGTGATCGCCGCCTATCTCGGTGTGGAGGACGAGGAAGTGGCCGACGTGAAGGAACAGATCCAATGACGGAGCAAGCCACACATCCCATCCTGCAGGTGGAGAACGTGAGCGCTTCTTATGGCCACATCCAGGCCCTGCACGACATCACCATGGACGTGCAGTATGGCGAGATCGTCACCATGATCGGCGCCAATGGCGCGGGCAAGTCCACGCTGATGATGACCATCTTCGGCCATCCGCGCGCCAGCTCGGGCCGCATCATCTTCGACGGCTGGGACATCACCGAGGAGCCCACGCATCACATCGCGCGGCGCGGCCTCTCATTGGTGCCGGAGGGCCGGCGCATCTTTCCGCGCATGACTGTGCTGGAAAACCTGCAACTGGGCGCGGAGCTGGCGCCCGACAGTCATTTCGACGATGATCTGGCCTTCGTCTACTCCCTGTTTCCGGTGCTGGAAAAGCGCCAGAACCAGCGCGCCGGCACGCTTTCCGGCGGTGAGCAGCAGATGCTGGCCATTGGCCGCGCGCTCATGGGCAAGCCGCGTTTCCTGATGCTGGACGAGCCATCGTTGGGCCTGGCGCCGCTGCTGGTGAAGCAGGTATTCGACGTGTTGCGCGAGCTGAACGAGAAACACAACATGACCATCTTCCTGGTGGAGCAGAACGCCTTTCACGCGCTCAAGCTGGCGCATAGGGGCTACGTGCTGGTCAACGGCCGCATCACCATGAGCGGCACCGGCGAGGAGCTGCTGGCGAAGGAAGAGGTGCGCGCCGCCTACCTGGAAGGCGGCATCTGAAGCCGACGTGGCGACGTGGAAACACGGAAAAACACGGAAACGCATGATCGCGCGAGCGGGCTGACGGGGATGGGCCGATGAACGGACTGACCAACTTTCTCGCTTCTCCCATGCCGGCCTGGCTGTATGACGGCCGGGTGGGGGTGTTCATCCTGCTGAACCTCATCGTGGGGGCGGGCGCGGCCTACATGTCGGGCCGGGCGTTGGCGCTGAAGTGGCGGGGGCTGTGGCAGGTGTTCGTTTACATGTTCCTGCTGGCCTGGGCGGTGCGTTTCCTGCACTATGCCCTGTATGAAGAGGTGTTCCTGTCCGTGGGCAACCTGCTGGTGGATTACGCCACCATGCTGTTCTTCGCCTTGCTGGGGTATCGCCTCACGCGGGTGAAGCAGATGGTGACGCAGTATTACTGGCTCTATGAGCGCGCCGGGCCCTTCAGCTGGCGCGAGAAGCGGGCCTGAGGCGCTCTTCCCGGCGTGCCGAATGCCGCCGCCCTTTTCCATGGCCATTCTCATGGGCCGAAAACCGCCTTGTTCACGGCTGGCGGGCGTGCCAGCCTGTAACCGCTTGAAATGTCTTCGGCAGCGGGCGTACCCATGACGGACTGGCTGGCAGAACATCGGCTGCGCATCGGCACATCGGGCTGGGCCGGCAATGGCTGGCGCAAGCTGTTCTATCCGCCCGGCCTGCCGGAGGACGAATGGCTGGGCCATTACGCCCAACACTTCGACACCACGGAGCTGACGGCCACCTGCTACCGCCTGCCGGAAGAGGACATGATCCTGCGCTGGCGCGAGATGGTGCCCGATGGCTTCCTGTTCACGGTGAAGGCGCCGCACCGCATCTGCCGCCGCAAGCGCCTGCGCAACTGTTTCACGGACATGATGCACTTCTTCCTGCGCATCGAGCTGCTGGACGACCGACTGGGCCCAATAATCTGGCAGCTGCCGCCCACCTTCAAGCGCGACGAGGAGGCGCTGGCCGACTTCCTGCCCCGCCTGCCGAAAGACATGGTGCATGTCATCGAGTTCCGTCACGCCAGCTGGCACTCGGCGAAGGTGCGCGAGCTGCTGGAGGAGCATGACGTGAGCATGGCCTTTCACGACCATGACGGCCGGCGCACGCCGTGGTGGGTGACGGGACCGGTGGTGTTCTTCCGTCTCAATGGCCTTCAGGCGCAAAAGCGCTGTTATGGCGTTGGCGGGCTGGAGCCTTTCGTGGAGGACATGGAGCGCGCCATGGACGAGGAAGGTCGTCCGGTGTTCGTGAGCTTCGGCGACGATGCCGAGGGCTGCGCGGTGCGCGACGCCTCCATCCTGCAACACCTGGCAGGGCAGCCGCCAGCCATGCCGGATGTCATCGCGCAGGTCGAAAGCGAATCCACGCCCATCGCGCTGGCCATCGCCGGGCAGGATTGAGCTAGAAAAACGGCTGCGTTCCGAAAGCTTTTTTCCGGGCGCAGACCTGGAGACGGACTTGGAGGCAGGCTTGGGGGTGGAGGGTTGGACAGGTCGTGCAGTTTGAAAGTACCGCGTGCGTGGCCGCGGCCGGCCCTCAGCCCAGCGAGCGGCCGATGGCAAGGAATTTTTCCCGCCGGTGGCGGCGGATGGCCTCACCCTCCATGCCCTCGAATTCCTTCAGCGCTTCGGCGATGGCATCCCCCACTCGCGCAATCATCTCTTCCGGCGCCCGGTGCGCGCCGCCCAGTGGTTCCTCGATGATCTCGTCGATGACACCCAGCTCCTTCAGATCGGTGGCCACCAGTTTGAGCGCCTTGGCCGCCGTTTCCGCCTTGGTGGGGTCGCGCCAGAGGATGGAAGCCGCGCCTTCCGGTGAAATGACGGAATAAATGGCGTGCTCCAGCATGAGCACCTTGTTGGCCGTGGCCAGCGCCACCGCGCCGCCGGAGCCACCCTCGCCGATGATGGTGGCGATCAGCGGTGTCTTCAGTTGCAGGCAGCGCTCGGTGGACCGGGCGATGGCTTCGGCCTGGCCGCGCTCCTCCGCCCCCACGCCTGGATAGGCGCCGGCGGTGTCGATAAAGGTGATAACCGGCATATCATGGCGCTCGGCCAGGTCCATCAGCCGCACCGCCTTGCGGTAGCCCTCCGGCCGCGCCATGCCGAAGTTGTGCTTCACCCGGCTTTCGGTGTCGGAGCCCTTTTCCTGGCCGATGACCATGACCGGCCGGCCACGGAACCAGCCCGGTCCGCCGACGATGGCGTGGTCCTCGGCAAAACAGCGATCGCCCGCCAGCGGCGTGAAATTCTCGATCAGGGTGTTGATGTAGTCGAGGGCGTGGGGGCGCTCCGGATGGCGGGCCACCTGCGTCTTTTGCCAGGGGTCCAGCTTCTGGTAGAGATCGGCCAGCGCCTTTTCCACCTTCTTTTCCAGCTGGGCGACTTCCTCGCCGATGTTTATGCCGCCCTCCTTGGCCTCCTCGTCGGAAAGCGAGCGGAGCTCCGCGATCTTGCCTTCCAGCTCGGCGATCTTGGTTTCGAATTCCAGATAGGTTTTCATGGCCAGCACCGGGAAAGGTTTGCCCCCACAGGCGCGCGGGCAGACCGCGCGCCGGATATCGCTTGCGTTGATGGGCGTATCAAGACGCGATGTCAAGCCGCCATGGAATGCCCTGGCACGGGTGGTTCAGGTCCGTTTCGCCAGCGGGTGGTGCGCCTGCATGGTGTGCCGCAGCCGCTGCATGTTGACATGGGTATATATCTGCGTGGTGGCGATGTCCGCGTGCCCCAGCATCATCTGCACCGCGCGCAAATCCGCGCCGTGGTCGAGCAGATGCGTGGCGAAGGCATGACGCAGCACGTGCGGCGAAACGCGCTCCGGCGCCAGTCCGGCGCGGGCAGCCAGGATTTTCAGTTCCTGTGCGAATCGCTGGCGGGTCACGTGGCCGCTGCCGGCGGAAGAGGATGGAAACAGCCAGCCGCTGGCCCGCAGCCGCCCCTTGCCGCCCGCCTTGCCGGAAACACTGGCGCAGTGTTCGCGGTATTCGGCCAGTGCGCTCAGCGCTTGCCCGGTCAGCGGCACCATGCGCTCCTTGCCGCCCTTGCCCAGCACGCGCACCATGGCACTTCGCTCGTCCACGTCGTTCTCGCGCAAGGCAATCAGCTCGGAGACGCGCATGCCCGTGGCATACAAAAGCTCCAGCATGGCCATCATGCGCAGGGCGCGGCAACGGGCCTTTTCCGTGCGGGCGGCGGCAATGTCCGCCTGCAACCGCTCGAACAGGCGCGTTACCTCCTCCTCCGAGAGCACTTTTGGCAGGGAGCGGGCCTTGCGCGGGCCTTGCAGGTGCTGGGCGGGATTGGCATCGGCCAGCCCCTCGCCGTAAAGGAAATTGTGAAACTGACGCACGGCGGAAAGGCGCCGGGCCTGCGTGCTGCGCGCCAGCCCCTGCGCGGAGAGCGAGGAGGCGAAGGATCGCACGTCATCCTCGTCCGCCTCCGCAACCGCGCGCCCGCGTGCGGCCATGTGCGTGGCGTATTCGCTCAAGTCACGTTCGTAGGCCGCAAGCGTGTTGGCGGAGGCGTTGCGTTCCGCCGCCATCATTTCGAGAAAGCGCTCGATCAGGGCAAGGCTGCGCTCATGACTGCTCGCGCAAGGGGGCATCGGAAAGCTCTTTCGTCACATCCTGCGGCTGCGGCGTCATGTTCGCCAGCACGTAGGCCGCCGCGTATATGCTTCCGATTATGCCCGCAATGATTAACAAAAAGCGGATGGAATCAGGCATCATGACGGTTTCGCCCTCATTTGCATGCCAAAAGCCCGTTTCTGGCTTTGCTTTGACCGCCGGACATTGGCGCGCTATGGAATAGCACAAAAGGCCGCCGGGGATGTTCCTGAACAGAAGGTGCGCAACTTCAAAGTGTTGCGGCAAAATGACGGCTGACACGCACACCTGCGGTGAAACATATGGATATGGCGCCGATGTCGGAAGACAACCTAGGGGATAAAATCCACACGATCAACGCGCGGCTGAAGGGCCGCTCCATCGTGCTCATCGGGCTGATGGGCGCGGGCAAGACCACCGTGGGGCGCCGGCTGGCCAAACGGCTCGGCTTGCCATTTGTGGATGCCGATCATGAAATCGAGCGCGCGGCGGGCAAATCCATCGAGGAAATCTTTGCGGAAGACGGCGAGGAATTCTTCCGCGCCGGTGAGGAGCGCGTAATCGCCCGGCTGCTGGAAAACGGTCCGCAGGTGTTGGCCACCGGTGGTGGGGCATGGATGCGCGAGGCCACGCGCGAGCGGGTGAAGGAGCGTGGAATTTCGGTATGGCTGAAGGCGGACCTTGATGTGCTCATGGAGCGCGTTTTGCGTCGGCCGGGGCGGCCGCTGCTGAAGAACGACAACCCGCGCGCGGTGATGGAGCGGCTCATCGAGGAACGTTATCCCGTTTATGCGCTGGCGGACATCACGGTGGAGAGCTGCAACAAGCCGCACAACGTGGTGGTGGGGCGCATCATCCGGGCGCTGGCCGACTGGCTGGAGAGGCAGGAATAGGTCCGCTCACTTGAAGTTTTCTCACAACCCCTTGAATGTCAATGGTGAAATCGCTCTGCGACGGACCAAGGGCCCGCCATTGACATTCAAGGGGTTGTGAAAAGAATGGCAAGGAAGCGCCAATGGCGAGAAATCGCCATTGGCGCTTCCCTCAGCAGGAAAATATCCGAAAAGTAACCTCGGCGATGGAAGACAATGCGGTAAGGAACAGCACGGTGGAAACGACGCAAACGGTGCGGGTGGAGCCCACCGGCTGGCCAGCCTATGACATTCACATCGGGCCGGGCCTGCTGCCCCGCGCCGGGGAGATCATCCGCCCGCTGCTGGCGCGGCCGAAGACGCTGGTGGTGACGGATGAAAACGTCGCCCGGCATCACCTGGATGCGCTTTCCGCCAGTCTGAACGCGGCGGGCATCGAACACGCGGTGACGGTGCTGCCCGCGGGCGAATCCACCAAGAGCTGGCAGCACCTGCAGGAGCTGGTGGAGGAAATTCTTGCCCAACAGCTCGAGCGCAACGATCATATCATCGCCTTCGGCGGGGGGGTGATTGGCGATCTCGCGGGCTTCGCCGCCGCCATCGCGCGGCGCGGCATGCCGTTCATCCAGATTCCCACCACCCTGCTGGCGCAGGTGGACAGTTCCGTCGGTGGCAAGACAGGCATCAACTCGCCACATGGCAAGAACCTCATCGGCGCCTTTCACCAGCCCTCGGTGGTGCTTGCCGACACGGACGTGCTGGCCACCCTGCCGCGGCGCGAGCTGCTGGCGGGATATGCCGAGGTGGTGAAATACGGCCTGCTGGGCGATGCGGACTTTTTCGCGTGGCTGGAGGCGCACGGGAACGACGTGCTGGCGCTGAAGCCCGAGGCCATCATTCACGCGGTGGCCACCTCGTGCCGGGCCAAGGCCGCCATCGTGACGGAAGACGCGCGGGAGAAGGGCAGGCGCGCGCTGCTGAACCTTGGCCACACCTTCGGCCACGCGCTAGAGGCTGCGCTGGGCTATGACGGCACGCTGTTGCACGGCGAGGGCGTGGCCATCGGCATGGCGCAAGCCTTACGCTTTTCCGAGAAGCTGGGCTTGTGTCCGCCGGGCCGGGCGGCGCGGGTGGCGGAGCATCTTGCCGCCGTTGGCCTGCCGGTGGATCTGCGGGCCATTCACAATCGCCTGCCTGCTCCGAAGGACCTACTGGAGCTGATGCGGCAGGACAAGAAGGCCAGCGGGGGGAAGCTGGTGTTCATCCTGGTGCGCGATATTGGCGAGGCCTTCATCGCGCGCGACGTAGCGGAAGAGGATGTGCTGGCCTTCCTGCGCGAGGAGCTTGCCGAGGCCTAGCAATTCCAGGCAGAGATGCATTGTTTCACAGCTTTTCGAATGTCAAGGATGGCCCTTCGGGCCACCGCGAAGCGGTCTTGTCCTCGACATTCGAAAAGCCGTGAAAAGAATGGCGAAGAAGCGCCAATGGCGGAAAATCGCCATTGGCGCTTCTCTTTGCCTGAAAAATGTCTATAGCGGCCAGATGAACAGAATCATGGGAATAGAAACGGCCAGCACGATCAGCTCCAGCGGCAGGCCGAGGCGCCAGTAATCGCCGAAAGCATAGCCGCCCGGGCCCATGATAATGGTGTTGTTCTTGTGCCCGATGGGCGTGAGGAAGGCGCAACTGGCCGCCACCGCCACGCCCATGAGCATGGTGTCCGGGTTCACCCCCAGCGTGTTGGCCACCCCCACCGCCACGGGCGCGGCGATGAGCACGGTGGCGACGTTGTTCAACACATCGGAGAGCGTCATGGTCACCACCATGATGAGCGCCAGCACCATGACCGGCGGCAGCCCTTGCGTGAGCCACAAGATGCCCTGCGCGATGATGTCCGTGCCGCCGGAGCGTTCCAGCGCCGCGCCGATGGGAATGAGCGAGCCCAACAGCACGATGACCGGCCACTCGATGGCGTCATAGATGCGGCTCAAGGGCATGATGTTGAACAGGGCGAAGGCCACCACCACCGCGCCCAGCGCCACCGGCAGATACACCAGCTTCAGCGCCGAGGCGACAATCGCCGCCGCGAACAGGGCGATGGCCAGCCACGCCTTCTGCCATTGCGGCACGCTGCGCGCCTCCGTCTTCAGCGGCAGCGCGCCGAGCCAGCGGGCGGTGGCCTCCAGCACGTTGTCCGGCCCCATCAGCAGCAGTATGTCGCCCGGCCGGATGCGCTCCTTGCGCACGCGCTGGCGGATGGTGCGGCCTTTGCGCGCGATGCCCACCAGCACCACGCCGTGGCGCGCCAGCAGGCGCATGTCATCAGCCGAGCGGTTGACGATGCGCGCCTCGCGCGGCACCACAGCCTCCAGCATGTTCATGGCGTCCGCCAGCAGGTGCGCGTGCTTGCGCGAGCGTGAGACGTTCAGCTTAAGCGCGGCGGCGAACTGCTCCAGCCCCTCCGGCGTGCCCTCGATGACGAGCGTGTCGTTGGCGCGGATTTTCAGGTTGTTGCGCAGCCGCTCGCGCTCGCCGCGCCGAACTACCGAAAGCAGCCACACGTCCGCCTCGCGCGCGTGCTCTTTCAGCTCGCCGACGGTGCGGCCGACGGCCGGGGAATCGGCGGGCACGATGAGCTCCATGATGAAGTTTTCCGGCTCCGCCGCGCTCCTGTCGCTTGCTCCCTTGCGCTGCGGAATGAGCCGCCAGCCGATGAAGGCAATGAACATTAGCCCCGCCAGCGCCACCGGCAGGCCGACGGGCGCGAAATCGAACATCAGGTAGGGCGCGCCCAGCGATTGTTCGCGGAACTGGGCGATGACGATGTTGGTGGGCGTGCCGATGAGCGTGGTCATGCCGCCGAGGATGGTGGCGAAGGACAATGGCATGAGGGTGAGTGCGGCGGTGCGCTTCGCCCTCGCCGCGGCCTGCATGTCCACCGGCATGAGCATGGCAAGCGCCGCGACGTTGTTCATGAAGGCGGAAAGGAAGGCTCCCACCCCGCCCATCAAGAGAATGTGCTGCCAGATGGGCCGGGCGGAATCGACGAGCCTACGGGTGATCATCTCCACCACGCCGGCGCGCTCCAGCCCTTTCGACACCACCAGCACCAGCGCGATGATGATGACCGCCGGGTGGCCGAAGCCGGCGAAGGCGTGCTTCGTTTCCACCACGCCCAGCATGACCGCCAGCATTAGCGCGCCGAAGGCCACGAGGTCATAGCGCCAGCGTCCCCACAGCAACAGCGCCAGCACCCCGCCCATGATGGCGAACAGCAATGCCTGGTCGGCGGTCATGCCCATCTCCCGTTCATCGTCGCAAGGTATATCACCGCAGCGGCGGGCTGTCCCCATGTCCCGGCAATTTTCGCGGCGGCGAATTTTCTCGCCATGGCGCATTCCACCCTCTTGACCTCGCCCACATTCCGGCTTTCCTGTTGACGAAGCCAGAAGCGCCATCTTCGGATGGATCCTTGCATTGTTGAACAGCGGGAGAGGTTTTCATGAGCGCACTGGGCCCCGTGGGGCAGGAGATGCAAAAGCGCCTGCAAGAGGCGCTCAACCCTACGCACCTGGAAGTCATCGACGAATCGCACCGCCATGCCGGCCATGCCGGCGCGCATCCGGAGGGCGAGTCGCACTTTCGCGTCGTCATCGTTGCGGACGTCTTCGAAGGCAAGTCGCCGGTGCAGCGGCATCGTCTGGTGAACGAGGCGCTGGGCGAGCTGCTGCGCGAGCGGGTGCATGCGCTCGCCATCACCGCGCGTGCGCCGGGCGAAACCCCGTAAGCGGCGCGCCCGGGAGACTTCTCATGCCGGCTCGCATTCGCGGTTATCCCGTCTTTGGCCTGTGCGGTTACAAGAACAGCGGCAAGACCACGCTGGTCTGCCGGCTGGTGGAGGAATTCACACGACGGGGCTTGCGGGTGGCAACCGTGAAATATGCCCATTGCGATGTCGAGATAGACCACGAGGGGCGTGACAGCTTTCGTCACCGGCAGGCGGGTGCGCGGCAGGTGGCGCTTATCAGCCCCTATCGCTGGGCGGTGATTCACGAAATCGACCGCACCGCGCGGGAGCAGCCGCCGCGGCTGGAAGATGTGCTCTCGCACATCGGCCCGGCCGACCTGGTGCTGGTGGAAAGCAACAAGACCGGCCAGTATCCGAAAATGGAGGTGCGCGATGTTCACCACGAACGCCCGCCGTTGGCCGACACGGACGCGCACATCCTGGCCATCGCCGCCAACGGGCCGTTGACACATCCGCGCGTGCCGGTGTTCCATCGGGACGAAGTGGCCGCCATCGCCAATTTCATCAGCCAAGCGCTGGACCTGACGCCACCGGCGCAGTCAACAGCGGAGCCTGAAAAGCCATGAGCACCCCTCCTCGCAAGCTGGCCAACGACTGTTTCGCCTGCCTGCACGAGCTGATGCCGCACGAGGAGGCCATGCGCCTGCTCAGAGAGCGCATCACCCCGGTGGTGGATGTGGAAGAGCTGCCGCTGGCCGAGGCGCTGGGCCGGGTGCTGGCCGAAGACGTGATCGCCCCGCGCGACATTCCGGCCTTCGCCAACGCGGCCATGGATGGCTTCGCCGTGCGCCAGGCCGACCTGAATCCGCAAGCCGAGACGGAACTGCCCGTTTTCATGACCATTTTCGCTGGCGATGTGCCAAGGCGCCTGCCCGAGGGCACGGCGGCGCGCATTTTCACCGGCGCGCCCATGCCCGAGGGCGCGGACACCTGCGTGATGCAGGAAGACGTGGAGCACGACGAGGCGGCTGGCGTTGCGCGGTTTCCCGCCGGAATCCTGCGCGGCATCAACGTGCGCCCGGCGGGCGAAGACCAGCAGGCGGGCCAGCCGGTGGTGCGCGCGGGCGAACGGTTGCGTCCGCCGGAGCTGGCGGCCATCGCCTCCACCGGCGCCGCGCAGGTGAAGGTGTTCGGGAAATTGCGCGTGGCGCTCATGTCCACCGGCAACGAGATCATCCGCCCCGGAGAGCCCTTCACGCCCGGCGCCATCTATGACGCCAACCACTTTTTCCTGCGCGGGGCTTTGGCCACCCTGCCGGTGGAGGTGGTGGACTTCGGCGTGCTCGCCGATGAGCGGGAGGTGGTGGAGCGCGCCTTCAGGCGAGCGGCGGAGCAATGCGACGTCATCATCACCTCCGCCGGCATCTCCACCGGCGAGGCCGACTACATGGCCGAAACCGCGCGCAAGCTGGGCAGCCTGCACGCCTGGCGGCTGGCCATCAAGCCGGGCAAGCCCATCGCCTTCGGGCAGATTGGCGATACGGTCTATCTGGGCCTGCCGGGGAACCCGGTGGCGGCGTTCGTGACCTTCCTCGTCTATGGATGGCCGCTGCTGGCCCGGCTGGCGGGTCATGCATGGCGCGAACCGGAGCGAATCGTGCTGCCGGCCGCCTTCGAGATGAAACGCCGCAAGGCGGGACGGCGCGAGTTCCTGCGCGGCTGGCTGGAAACGGACGAAGAAGGGCGCACGGTGGTGCGGCGTTTTCCGAAAGATGGCTCCGGACTCATTTCCTCGGCCGTGGCCGCCACCGGGCTTATCGAGATCACGGAAGAACCCGACCACGTGTCACCGGGCGATCCGGTGCGCTTTATCCCTTTCGGCGCCTTCGGCCTGCCGCCCAGATGAAAACCTCGCACCGCCGGGCGCGGCGCGGCCGACGCCGGGCGGAACGGAGGGCCAGGCCTTCTCCGCCGGATCAGGCGGATGCAAGGTGGCGTCGTCTTCACCTCCGCGGGCCGCGGGCGCCCTGCGGAATCCTTCAGCAAGGTGGGCGATGCCCGGTGGTATCAGGCCCGGCAACCCATCACCTGGCCGCGGCCCCGCCACCGGCCTCGATGGCGGACATGATGAGCCTTTCGGCCTCCTCGTGGTCGCCCCAGCCGATGGTTTCCACCCACTTGCCCGCTTCCAGGTCCTTGTAGTGGGCAAAGAAATGCTCGATCTGCTTCAGCTGGATTTCCGGCAGGTCGGCGATGTCGTGAATGTTTTCGTAGTGCCGCGTGATGTGCGGCGCCGGCACGGCGATGATCTTTTCGTCCATGCCCTTCTCGTCGCGCATCTTGAGCACGCCCACGGGACGCACCGCGATGATGCAGCCCGGGATGAGCGGGCGGGAGGAAATCAGCACCACGTCAATGGGATCGCCATCGTCGCACAGGGTGTGCGGAATGAAGCCGTAATTGCCGGGATAGCGCATGGGCGTGTAGAGATAGCGGTCCACCACCATGGTGCCGGCATCCTTGTCCATCTCGTACTTGATGGGCTCGCCGCCAATGGGCACCTCGATGACCACGTTGACTTCCTTCGGCGGATTTTCGCCCACGCTGATCGCATCCAGTCGCATCGTTGCTCCCCCTTGTGACCGTGAGGTCGAAAAGGCCGAAAAGAAAGAGGAGCAGGCACATCCCTGCCGGGAAAGCCTGCTCCCCTCCCGAATGCTTCCGGGATATCGAGATCTACTTCTTGCCGCCCATGAGGAAGCCGTACTTTTCCTTGAAGCGGGAAACGCGACCGCGGTCTATCACTTGCTGCGGGCCACCCGTCCAGGCCGAATGCGACTTGGGGTCGATTTCCAGCGTCAGCACGTCGCCTTCCTGCCCCCAAGTGGAACGGGTGATGTACTCGGTACCGTCGGTCATGACCACCTTGATGAAATGGTAGTCCGGATGGATGTCCTTTTTCATCGCCAGCCTCTTGTCATTCATGGCAAAAAGGCAGCCGATGCAGGTGGGGCGCCTGCCCGCCCGCGTTCGTGCCACCTCGCAAAAACACGCTTGTGATGCGCGCTTTATAACAGTGTCGTGCTATATTGCAATAGGCGGCGCGCAAGCCTCCCTTTCGTCCGCGGCGTTGCGCAAATGCCACATTTCGACCGGCGAATGCGATTATGCGAGGCAAACCGCTGGCGTTAAGATCTTGCTTACCAATAATTGCAAGGCTGAGTCGAAAATGTCATTTTTCGTCGGTGGACCGACACGCTGTCGCATGCCTTACCGGGGGTGGCCGGGACTGATCCGGCAAAAAGACAAGGTTGCCGCATGATGTTCAAACGCAAATTTCCGCTTTCCATTTCCATGCTGGCCGTTGGCCTGGCCATCATGCTGGGGGGTGGTTTCCACACCGCGCCGGCGCACGCCGGCAAGATGACCAACGTCAAGAGCGGCAACTGGAAGAGCTCGGGCCGCATCACCGGCCAGCGCCCCCGGTTCGAGCGCCGCAAGCGCGCCTCGCGCCGCATCGACTTTTTCGAGCTGTTCGACCTTGTGCCGCCCCGACGGTCCAGGCCGACCTCGGCGGGGCGAGGCAACCTGCCCCTTGAGGGCGCGCCCGCGCTGATCGCGCCGGATGCCCCGGTGACGGAATATGTCGAAAAGCCGAAGATTTACGTTTACCCGGTGCCGCAGTTGCGCCCCTTGCGCGCGGTCCGCGTGGATGGCGAGGCGAAGGCCCCCCTGGCGGGGGCCATTCTGGGCGTGTTGCGCAGCGGCGCCGCGCGCGTGGAGGTGGAGCCGGCGCATTACAAGGCCATCGTCGCCTTTTACAAGAACCGCGGCTTTGCGCCGGTGTGGGTGGCCGGTTCCGATGTTTCGGCGAAGGGACAGGCCGTGCTGGCGCTGCTGGCCCGTGCCCACGAACACGGGCTGAAGCCCGAGCACTATCGCGTGCCGGTGGTGTGGGAGCACGACGGCGATGCCCGGGCCATTGCGGGCAACGACTACAATCTGGCGCGGCTGGACGTGGAGCTGACCGCCATGGCGCTGCGCTACGCCCGCCACCTTTCGGGCGGCGTGGTGGACCCGAACAAGCTCAGCACCTATCACGACCTGCGGCCGCCGAAGGTGTCCGCGCAAAAGGCGCTGAAGAAGCTGGCGGAGGTTGAAGATGTGGCCGGCTGGCTGGAATCGCTTGCGCCGAAGCATTTCGCCTATGGCCTGATGAAACGCGAGCTGGCGCGCCTGCGCGGTGCGGCGCCGGAAAAGCTGCTACCGCCCATTCCGGTGGGCAGGCTCATTCGACCGGGCAAGCGCGATGAGCGCCTGCCGCTCATCCGCCGCCACCTGATGAAGCTGGGGCTGCTGGCGTCCGCGAGCTCCAGCGCGGATGGCGGCGCCGTGACGGCGGAGCCCACCGCGGGAGAAGGAGGGGCCGTCGACGGGAACCTGCCTGAAACAGCCTCCACCAGCGCCATTTCCACTTCGTCCACTTCGGTCGCGCAACCGGCGGCGGACCCCACCCTGTACGACGAGGCGGTCGAAAAAGCCGTGCGCAAATTCCAGAAAATGGCCGGCCTGAAACCCGACGGGCTCATCGGCAGGGGCACCATCCGCGCGCTCAACCGTCGCAACAGCGGCACGGGCAAGAAGGCACGCATGGAAAAGCTGGCGCTGAACATGGAGCGCCTGCGCTGGATGCCGCGTGATTTCGGCAATCCGCATTTCCTGGTCAATGTGCCGGCCTTCGAGGTCTACCTGTACGAAAACGGCAAGCGCCGCTGGAGCAGCCGCGTCATCACCGGCAAGCCCAAGAACCAGACCTATTTCTTCTCCGATTACATCGAATATGTCGTGTTCAATCCCTACTGGGGCGTGCCGCAGTCCATCATACGCAAGGAATTCATTCCCAAGCTGATGAAAGACCCCCACTGGCTGGACAAGGAAGGTTACGAGGTGCGCGACAAGAAAGGCCGCGTCATCAGCTCCGCCTCGGTGGATTGGGCCCGCTGGCGCAATGCCAAGCGCATTCCTTTCGATATCCGCCAGCTGCCCGGCGACAAGAACGCACTGGGGAGGATCAAGGTGCTGTTCCCCAACAGGCATGCCATCTACATGCACGACACGCCGTTCAAGAGCCTGTTCAAGCGCCGCAAGCGCGCCTTCTCGCATGGCTGCGTGCGCGTGCACAAGCCAGTGGAGCTGGCCGAGCTGGTGTCCGGCCTCGATCCCTTCGAGATCGAGAATTACCTGAAGGAAGGCAAGAATAGACAGATCAAGCTGGACAAGCGCATTCGGGTGCACATCGCCTATTTCACCGCCTGGCCCGATGATACCGGCAAGATGCATTATTACGAGGATGTGTACGGCCGTGACAAGCTGCTGAAAATCGCGCTGGCCAAACATGATGCCGCCTATATGCGCCTGAACGGGCGGCAGGCAGGGCTGCGCTGAGCGGGGTCCGCTGAACGGCTCCGCTGAGCGGCTCTGCTGAGCGGCTCCGCTGAGCGGCTCCGCACAATTCATATCCCGGCCCTTGCCGCGTCCTTGGCGCATGCGCATATTCCGGACGATTTCGTTAGTCTGTCGCGCAACGGGAAACGGCCATGTGGAACTACTTCAAGACAGCCATGTTGCTGGCGGCGCTCACGGCGCTGCTGATGGGCATGGGATATCTGCTGGGCGGCGAGACGGGCATGGTCATTGCGCTCGTCGTGTCGCTGGGCATGAACGTTTTTTCCTGGTGGAACTCCGACAAGATGGTGCTGCGCATGCACCACGCGGAGCCGGTGGATGAACGCACCGCGCCGGAGCTTTACGCGCTGGTGAAACAACTGGCGCGCAACGCCGGCATCCCCATGCCGCGGGTCTATCTCATCCATACCGAGCAGCCCAACGCCTTCGCCACCGGGCGCGACCCGGAGCATGGCGTGGTGGCCATTACCACCGGCCTGCTGAAAGTCCTGGACAGGGAGGAGCTGGCGGGCGTGATCGCGCACGAGCTGGCGCATATCAAGAATCGCGACACGCTCATCATGACCATCACGGCCACCATTGCCGGCGCCATATCCATGCTGGCGAATTTCGCCATGTTTTTCGGCGGGCGAGACCGCAACAATCCGCTGGGGTTCATCGGCACGCTGCTGATGATGATCCTCGCGCCCATGGCCGCCATGCTGGTTCAGATGGCCATATCCCGCACGCGCGAATATGCCGCCGATCGCGAGGGCGCGATCATTGCCGGCAATCCTTTGTGGCTGGCCCGGGCCCTTCAGAAAATAGAAGCCCATGCACGGGGCATCCCCAATCCCCATGCCGAGGCGCATCCGGAAACGGCGCACCTGTTCATCGTCAATCCTCTCACCGGCCAGGGCATGGACAACCTGTTCTCCACCCATCCAAACACGGAGAACCGCATCGCCGCGCTGATGGAGCTGGCGCATGAAATGGGCGTGGCGGAGGAGCGGTCCGCTGACGGGATGAGGGAGAGGTATAACCTCGATCCCCTGTTCGATACCGATGGCCGCTTCGATTCCGGCGATTCGTATTCCTCCGGGCCCTCTCCGTGGGACAAGCCCTCTCGCGGCCCCTGGGGCTGAGGGGGGCGGTTGGGGTGTCGCAATCCGCTAACAACATGGCCGAAGCATCAGGCGGCCTGCCCGCCCGGCGGGTGGCGCTGGCCCTGCTGGAGGCGGTGTTGTGCCGCGGTGAGCTGCTGGGACGGGCGCAGGCGGCGCAGGCCGCAGGATTGCGAAGACTGGACGCCGCCGACCGCGCGCTGGCCGAACACATCGTGCGCACCACGTTACGCCGGCATGGGCAGCTGGGTGTCATCGTTGGCCGGTTTTTGAGGCGCCCCTTGCCGCGCAAGGCCTGCGTGGCGCGTGCCGCGCTGATGATGGGCGCGGCGCAGCTTCTGTTCATGCGCGTGCCGGCACACGCGGCCATTCACACTACCGTGCAATTGCTGAAGAAGCACCCAAGGGCGCGCCACATGGCCGGGCTGGCGAATGCCGTGCTGCGGCGCATCGCCGAGGGGGGCGAAGCGCTGGCGGGGGAGGTGGACGAGCTGGAAAACATTCCCCGTTGGCTGAGGAAGCGCTGGCAGGCGGCTTACGGCGAGGAGGCCGTGCGGGAAATGGCGCGGGAGCTGGTGCGGGAGCCGCCGCTGGACATTTCGCTGAAACACCCCCAACGGGCGGATGCGTGGGCCGAACGGCTGGGTGGCGTGGTGCTGCCGACGAAAACGGTGCGCATCGAGCACCCCGTGGGCGCGGTGCATTACCTGCCGGGCTACGAGGAAGGCGAATGGTGGGTGCAGGATGCCGCCGCCGCCCTGCCCGTGCTGTGCATGGGCGATGTCAGAGGCTTGCGCGTGGCTGACCTGTGCGCCGCGCCCGGAGGCAAGACGGCGCAACTGGCCGCTCGCGGCGCTCTGGTCACGGCCGTGGACATTTCGCAGGGGCGGTTGCAGCGGCTGCGGGAGAACCTGTTGCGGCTGAAACTCTCCGCCGAAATCGTCGCCACCGACGTGCTGCAATGGCGGCCCGCCGAACCGTACGATGCCGTATTGCTGGATGCGCCATGTTCCGCCACCGGCACCTTTCGCCGCCATCCGGACGTGCTGCTGACCAAGACGCCGGAACAGGTGGCGAAGCTGGTGGCCTTGCAGCGGGACATGCTGGCCCGTGCCGCAGCGCTGGTGCGCCCTGGCGGCCTGATGGTCTATTGCGTCTGTTCACTGCTGCCGGAAGAGGGCGAGGAACAAGCGGAATATTTCCTGCGCGCGCATGGCGATGCTTTCGAGCGCCTGCCTGTGCAGGCGGAGGAAATCGGAGGTCTTGCCCATCTCATCATGAAAGAGGGGGATGTGCGGACCCTGCCACACCTGCCCATCGGTAAAAGCCGTGGCATGGACGGCTTTTTCATCGCCCGCTTCCGCCGCCGGGCCTGATACCGGAATGCATAAAGAACCATCCACCGCCCCGTGCCTCCGCCCACCCTCCCAAATTGTCAAAAACAAGGGCTTGGGCGGGGGCGCGGGGCGGCTTGCACCGGTCATCCTTTATGCAGCTTGGTATGACAAGGCGCGATGGCGAAGGGAAAGCGGAGCGGAAATCCTCGTGATCTTCTCGAAATGGGCAAGGCCGCGGCGCCGGGAAATCGAGGCGGGATGCGCCGCGCGCGCGTTCGAATTCGCCCCGGCGGCTCGCCAAGGCCAGGGCTCAGAAGCGCTGGCGCAGGCCAAGGTGCATGGTGTGGATGGGCCTCTGGTCGGGGGCGTTTTCCTCGAATTCCTTTTCGAGCTCGTATCCGCCGATGATCCACAGCCGGCGGTGGATGCGCCAGGCCAGCGAGGTTTCAAGCCGCAGCGCCAGACGGTCGTTGCCGTTGCGCACGTCGGTGCGCCGCGCTTCCATCCGGCCACGCCATTCCAGGCCGCGGCGCAGGATCTGCTGAATGGAAAGCGCCAGCGTCTGCTCGCGCGCGGGGTTCGCGCCGCCGTCGTCGGTGAGGCCGAAAGCGGCCTCCATCTCCACCGTGGTGGAGCGCCGCGGACGCCAGGTCAGCAGCCCGGCGGCGCCCACGCCGACGAGGGTCTTCACGCCCGGCTGCTCGTAGTCGCGCGCTTCCGCCCGCACGCCCATCCTGCCTTCCAGGATGGGCCCGCGCAGCCATTCCACGCCCAGCTCGGCTTGCACGCCTTTCGAATCTCGCTTTCTGCCGGATGAATCGCGCTTCTGGTCGTGCCGGCGCACGTCCGCTGCCAGCGTGCCGTAAATCGCCAGCGCGGGCGTGGTGCGCAGCCGCGCGTGCAGGCCGGCATAAGGAGCGGTGTAGTCGTCCGTTTTCGTTTTGGGCTCGTGATGGCGCCGTGCGCCGCCCATGACCGTCAGCCGCAGCCTGTTGCGCGCGTATTCCACCGCCGCGGCGGCATCCGTGTCGTGCTGGAACCTGTTGGAGCCGATGCGGATTTCCGTGATGGCATGGCTGGCGCCCAGCCGCAGGCGCAAGTGCCGCCGCGCATCCAGCCGCAGGGCCGCGCCAAGGGTGCCTTCCTTTTCCACTCCGCCTTTTGTCTTGCCGTTTTTCGTCCAGGCGGTGGCGCTGCCGGAAAGGCTGAGGGCCAGCTCATGCCGCGACCAGTTGCTCATCAGCCGCAAGTCGGGCGCCAGGCGCAACCCCGCGGAGGGACGGTTGGCCGCTCCGCGGCGGCTTGTGTAAACGGCGCTTTCCGTCACTTCGCCATACAGGGTGAAGGCGCCCATGCGCAGCCCTTCTCCCGGCTCCGTGCCGCGAGAAGGCGCCATGGGAAAGCCGGGCGCGGGCGCGAGGTCCGATGCGCCCCTGGAGGTGCCGTTGGCCTCGGAGGGCGCGATATCGGGAGCCGTCGGCATGTCGCCAGGGCGGTCGATGCCGGAAGTGGTGATGGCGGTGGCGGGAGGGGACGTGCGCAATTGCGGCAGACGCGCCGGTGCCCGCGGCTTAGGCAGGGCGGACAGCGTCGCGGCGCCGGAGCTTGCGCTGGTGCGAGGGGGAGTGCGCCGAATGCTTCGATCATTGGCGCCGAAGGCGGTATCTTCCGCCAGTGGCGATCCGTTCCGGCTGTTCCCGGACGGGGCGCCGCTGCCGCCAGCGTCGGTCTGCACGCCCTCGAATGCATCTTCGCCATTGTCGGAAAAAACCGCGCCTATTTCGTCCTGCCGCCGGTAAATGGACGACGTGGACGAAAACGGAGTGTGCAAGGCTGAAGAGGTGTCATCGCGCGTCTCGGACGCCTCCTGCGCGGAGAGGCCCCCAGCGCCCGTGGCCAGGCCGGCCGCCAGCAAGAGAGTGAATGTGGCGATGGTGCCCGTGTGAAATCTCATGAATCCTTCCGCGCAAGAAAATTCCTCCCTCCTGTGTGCCCCTTTATGGTTAAAAAACCCTCAATGAAGCGTCTCGCCCCGCGCCGCCTCTTGCCCTTTCAGGTTCGCTGTGGTTTGCAGCTAAGGCCCTTGGATCAGGATGGCGCACATGAACCGAGGACGAGGCCATGCGCAACGGCGTGGCCCGGCTGGACGGGAGGAAGGCACCTTGCGCAAGAAGGATGCGGACATGGAAAACCTGCCCGCTGACCCCAAGCGGCGGCCAAAGGCGCGCAGCCTGAAGCCCCTGAAGCGGCTGGCACCCTATCTCTTGCGGTACAAGCCAAGGGTGTGGGCCGCGCTGATCGCCCTGCTGGCGGCGGCCGCGGCCACGCTGGCCGTGCCCCTGGCGGTGCGCCGTGTCATCGATCACGGCTTCTCGGCCGAGAATGCGCATTTCGTGGACAAGTATTTCCTCATGATGCTGGGCGTGGCGGCATTGCTGGCGGTGGCTTCCGCCGCGCGCTATTATTTCGTCACCTGGCTGGGCGAAAGAGTGGTGGCGGATTTGCGCGCCGATGTATTCTCGCATCTCCTGCGCCTGTCTCCCGCCTTTCACGAGCGCAACCATTCAGGCGAAATTCTCTCCCGCCTGATGGCGGACACCACACAGATCAAGAGCGCTTTCGGGACCACCGCCTCGCAGGCCTTGCGCAACCTGGTGCTGCTTGTCGGCGCAGTGGCCATGATGCTTGTGACCTCACTCAAGCTTTCCGCCATCACCCTGCTCGCCATCCCGCTCATCGTGTTGCCGCTGGTCATCTATGGCCGCAAGGTGCGCCGCCTGTCGCGCCAGGCGCAGGATACGCTGGCCACCACCAGCTCGCTGGCGCAGGAGGCGCTCACGGGCGTGCGGGTGGTGCAGGCCTTCCGCCAGGAGGAGCGGTTGAGCCGCAAGTTTGCCGAGGCCACTCGCGCCGCCTTCCAGGCCGCCGCGGCGCGCACGAGCGCGCGGGCGGTGCTTACCGCCATGATCATTTTCATCGCGTTTGGCGCCATCGTTGCCGTTTTGTGGATGGGTGCGCGCGATGTGCTGGCCGGCACCATGACCGGTGGCGAGCTGGGCCAGTTCGTCCTGTATGCCGCCTTCGCCGCCGGGGCGCTGGGCTCCCTGTCCGAGGTCTGGGGCGAGCTGCAATTGACCGCCGGCGCTGCGGAACGCCTGGCTGAGATCCTGGACGCGGAGCCGGAAGTGAAACCCCCGCCCAATCCCGCGAAACTGCCGGAGCCGCCGCGCGGCGAGGTTGCTTTCGAACATGTCACCTTCCATTACGGTGACGATGCGAAGGATGCGGCGCTGCGTGACGTTTCGTTCGCGGTCAGGCCGGGGGAGCGGGTGGCCATCGTCGGACCTTCCGGCGCGGGCAAGAGCACCATTTTCAATCTGCTGCTGCGTTTCTACGACCCCGGCGAGGGAAAGATTCTGGTCGATGGCGTGAACATTCGCCTGGCCGATCCGAAGGATGTGCGCGCCCGCATGGCGCTGGTGCCGCAGGAGACGGTAATCTTTTCCACCACCATTCGCGAGAACATCCGCTTTGGCAATCCGGATGCCTCCGACGCGGAGGTGGAGGCCGCGGCGAAAGCCGCGCGCGTGGACGAATTCGCGGCGAAGCTGCCCGACGGCCTGGATACCATGCTGGGAGAGCGCGGCGTGAATCTTTCCGGTGGCCAGCGCCAGCGCATAGCCATTGCGCGGGCCATCCTGGCCGATGCGCCCATCCTGCTGCTGGACGAGGCCACCAGCGCGCTCGATGCGGAGAGCGAGCGGCTGGTGCAGCAGGCGCTGGAAACACTCATGGAGGGACGCACCACGCTGGCCATCGCCCATCGGCTGGCCACCGTGCGCGGCGCGGACAGGATCATCGTCATGGAACACGGGCGCATCGTGGAAACTGGCAGGCACGAGGAGCTCATTCGCAAGGGCGGGCTTTATGCTCATCTGGCGCGCTTGCAGTTCACGGATGCGGAGCCCGTAGTCTGAACGAGCACCGGGATGACGGAGGAACGCTTCAAACAACGCCTCGCCGAAACCGCACAGGCCATCGAGGCCCTGCTGGACAGCTTGCTGCCCGTGCCCGCCGAGGCAGCGGCCCCCCGGGTGGTCGAGGCCATGCGTCATGCCGCGCTGGGCGGGGGCAAGCGCGTCCGGCCCTTTTTCGTGCGCGAAAGCGCGTGGCTTCTGGGCGCGGATGACGAGAATGCCCTGCACGTGGGCGCGGCGCTGGAATGCGTGCACTGTTATTCGCTGGTGCATGACGACTTGCCGGCCATGGACGACGACGACCTGCGCCGTGGCCGTCCCACGGTGCACAAGGCCTTCGACGAGGCCACGGCCATCCTCGCCGGCGATGCCCTGCTGACCATCGCCTTCGAAATCCTGTCGTCGCGGGCCACGCACCCGGAAGCGGCCGTGCGGCTTGAATTGATACGCACGCTGGCGAAGGCCTCCGGCGAGGCCGGAATGGTCGGCGGGCAGATGCTCGACCTGGAGGCGGAGCGGGAGGATGCGCACGAGATGAACCAGGTGCTGCGCATCCAGCGCCTGAAAACCGGCGCCCTGTTTCGCTTCGCGCTGGATGCCGGCGCCATTCTGGCCGGCGCCGCAGAGGACGATCGCGCGCGTTTGCGACGCTATGCCGATGCCGTGGGCCTGGCCTTTCAAATCGCCGATGACATCCTGGACGTGGAGGCCAGCGCCGAAGAGCTGGGCAAGACCCCGGGCAAGGATGCGGAGGCCGGCAAGGCCACCTTCGTCGACCTGCTGGGACTGGAGGGTGCCCGGCGCAAGGCGGAGGAGCTGGTGCGGCAAGCCGAGGAGGTGCTCGAGCCCTATGGCGAGCGGGCGGAAGTGTTGCGTGCCGCCGCCCGCTTCATTATCACCCGGCGCCACTGACCCGCTCCTCGCCGCAAGCCCCGGTGGCGAACCGGGCTTTCTAGCCGGCGTCAATCCGCCGCCAGCGGTTGCCGGATTGCCGCGAAGGGAAGCGGGGCGCGCTCAGCCGGCGAGGCTGGCCACCTGCTCGCGGGCGCGATCGAAGGCGGCGATGACCTGATCGATCTCCTCCTCCGTGTGCGCGGCGGAGGCGGAGCAGCGCAGCAGGCTCAGCTTGTTGGGCGTGCCGGGCGGCAGGGCGAGGTTCACATAGACGCCGTTTTTCAACAACGCGTCCCACATTGCCACCGCAGCCTCTTCCGAGGGGCAGATGACGGCCACCACGGGCGAGACGTAGTTCGTCAGGCCCAGTTGAAAGCCTTTTTCCATCAGGCCCCTTTGCAGGCGTTCGGCATTTTTCATCAGCCGCTCGCGACGTTGCGGCTCGTTCTCGATGATGTCGAGCGCGCACAGCGTGGTGGCGATGGACACGGGTGAGGGCGAGGCGGTGAACATGTAGGGCCGCGCGGCATAGCGCAGCACCTCGAACATCGGATGATCGCTCACCGCGTAGCCACCGATGCCACCCAGCGATTTGGAAAAGGTGCCGACAATGAAATCCACCCCGTCCTCGACACCCGCCCTCTCGGCCAGTCCACGGCCCCTTTCGCCCAGCACACCGAAGGAATGCGCCTCGTCCAGCAGGATCTGGAACTCGTATTCCTGCTTCAGCGCCACGAAGTCGCGCAAGGGGGCGAAATCGCCGAGCATGGAATAGATGCCCTCCAGGATCACCAGGCGACCGCCCTTGCCGGGATCGTGCCGGGCCAGCTGGCGGGCCAGGTGGTCGGGGTCGTTGTGGCGGAAGGTCTTGAACCGGGCCTGCGAAAGCTTCACGCCGTCGTAAATGGAGGCGTGCGAATCGATATCGATGAAAATGGTGTCCTCAGGCCCGCACAGGCCCGCAATCATGCTCAGGTTGGCCTGAAAGCCGGTAGAAAAGACGATACAGTGCGCGCGCCCCATGAAGCGGGCGAACTCGCGCTCCAGCAGCGTGTGCAGGCCATAGGTGCCGTTGGCAATGCGCGAGCCCGTGGTGCCGGTGCCGTATTCCTCGAGCGCTTCCTTGCCGGCTTCGATGCAGGCGGGCTCGAAGGTCACGCCCAGGTAGTTGTTGGTGCCGGCCAGTATCACTTCCCGCCCATTGATAATGCCACGGGTGGGGGAAAGGATGCGGTCGTTCACCAGCCCCACCGGATCGGCAAAGCGCTGCGTGACGGCGTCGTGCCGCTCCTTCAGGTCGCGGTATTTGTCCAGCAAGTCGGCCATGAGGATCCTGACTGTGATTGTTGCATGTTGTTCGTGGTTCGGGTTCCGGTGCCGAAACGGCGGGCGGCCGCTCAGGCGCTCGCTTCCAGACGCTCGGCCACCAGGTTGGCCAGGTCGGCGACGGTATGGATGTCGGCGAGTTCGTTCACCGAGATATCAATGTCGAATTCGTCTTCCACCTCCATGACGAAATTGAGCACGTCGGCCGAATCGATGTTCAGATCGGCGCTGATGCGGGTGTCTCCCGCCAGCGGCACACCATCCTTGTTGTAGGGCTCCAGCAGGCGGACGATGGTGGCCTCGATGTCTTCGTGCGTGGCGCTCATGGGATCCTTCTCCGGCATCTTCGGTCAGTCGAGACGTTCAGAGCGGTCGAAAACGGTCTCTTCGCGGCGTGGCCGTGCGGGCAGGCGTTCCTGCGGCAATCGCGCCCGCGCGCACCAGTAGCCGAGTGTGTCCAGGAAACCTTGAGCAAATTGCAGCCGCGCTGTCCAGTCCAGCCTGTCGGAGACCTTTGGCGTGCGTGCCACCCAGTCGTCATGATAGAGCTCGTTCACCTTCTGGCGCGAAAGCATGAAGGGGCGCCGGGTGATGAGCGAGGCCGCGTCCGCCAGCAGGGCCGCCGCGCGCACCAACGGCCGGGGCAAGAGGTGCAGCCTTACCGGCCGGCCCAGCGCGCGTGCGGCTTCTCGCGCGATGTCGGCCCAGGAATAGCCACCCTCGCGGCCATCGTCGATATCCAGCACCTCGCCGCCGGCCGCATCGGCCAGCGCCAGTCGCGCCAGCGCTTCCGCCAGGTCGTGAACGTGGATGAGCGAAACGCGCATGCCGGCATGGCCCGGGATGAAGGCGTGCGGACGGGAGAGCTGGTCGACGAGGCCGAAGGTGGCCTCGTCGCCGGGGCCATAGACGGCCGGCGGGCGCACCGCCACGGCGCGCTTGCCCAGCGCCGCCAGCACGGCCTCCTCGCCGGCACGCTTGGAGCGGGCATAGGCCGAAAGGTGCGGCTCGCGCGCGGCCAGGGAAGACACCTGCACGAAACGGCGCACGCCCGCGGCGTGGGCCAGCCGGGCCAGATGTGCGGCGGCATCGGCATTCACGCGCATGAAGGCGGCCTCGTTGAGCGCCTTCACCACGCCGGCCACGTGCACCACCGTATCGGCGTCGTCCAGCAGGCGCTTCATGGCATCGGCATTGATGGTGTCGCGCGGTGTGTGCGCCAGCGCGCCGGGGATGATTTCCAGCCGCGCGCGCCAATCCGGCGGCAGCCCGGCAAGCGTCTCCCGCAGGCGTTGCGGATCACGCACGAAGGCCCGCACGCGCGCGCCATGTCGCAGCAGCGCGCGCAGGGTGTGCGCACCGACAAAACCGGTGGCGCCGGTGAGCGCTACGGTGTGGTTCGAGAAGGTGGTGTTCATTCGGCCGTGCGTCTGTTCTTTGCTTCCATGCGGATCGCGGGGTCGCGGGGCAGATTCCTTCTTGCGGGTGGCGGCGATGCATTGTAGCGTTTCGTCGGGTACGGTCTCCGCGGGGTGGAGGGCTGGCGATTTCTCCAGGGTCTGGCCACCTGTCTCCACCCTTCTGGCCGCTTCTGGTGCGGAGGCTGTGACTTTCTGCCGGTGCCGCCATTTTCCGGTCCTTGCCCGGGCACCGTTTTGTCGCATCATGTTGACAAACATCATTTGCCCGTGTGCGCACGCCATGCAAGGGAAAATGCGGAACTGCCGGCAGAATTCGGGAGACGAGAAATTTTTTGGGAGGGTAGGAAATGATTTCCAGACGCACCATGCTGAGCGCCTCCATGCTCGCCGTGGCATTGGCTCTGGGCGGCATGAGCACGACCGGCGCCAAGGCGGAGGACTGCAGCATCACGCTGGGCGCGGCGGTGTCGCTCACGGGCAAGTATTCCACCAACGGCAAGCACACCAAGAACGGCTATGACCTCGCGCTCAAGGTCATCAATGGCAAGGGCGGCGTGAAGGTCGGTGGCAAGACCTGCAAGCTGGCCATCAAGTATTACGACGACGAATCCACGCCCGCGCGCGCCGCGGCGCTGGCCGAGCGGCTGATCAAGCAGGACGGCGTGAAGTTCATGCTGGGGCCGTATTCGTCGGGCCTGACCAAGGCCATCGCGCCGGTGACGGAAAAGCACAAGGTGCCCATGGTGGAGGCCAACGGCGCCTCGCGCTCGCTGTTCACCAAGGGATACAAGTATCTGTTCGCGGTGCTTTCCACCTCCGAGCAGTATCTCAAGTCGGCCATCGAGCTGGCGGCGGAAAACGCCGACAAGATGGGCAAGAAGCCCAATGAGCTCACCATCGCCATGGCCATCGAGAACGATCCCTTCAGCCAGGACATCCGCGCCGGCGTGATGGAGGACGCCAAGCGCTTCGGCATGAAGATCGTCATCGACGACAAGCTGCCCAAAGAGCTCAACGACATGTCGGCCACGCTGACCAAGGTGAAGGCGCTCAAGCCCGACATCCTGGTGGTGTCCGGCCATGCCAAGGGCGCGGCCACGGCGGTGCGGCAGGTGGCGGAAATGCGCGTGGACGTGCCCATGATGGCCATGACGCACTGCGATTCGGCCCAGATCATCAAGAAGTTCGGCAAGGACGCCGAATACACCCTGTGCGCCTCGCAGTGGGCGCCGACGCTGAAGTATTCCGATAGCTACTTCGGCTCGGCCATGGACTTCGCCAAGCTGTTCGAGAAGACCTACGGCTACGCGCCACCCTACCAGGCGGCCGAATCCGCCGCCGCGGTGCTGGTGTTCAAGGACGCCTTCGAGCGCGCCGGCACGCTTGACCCGCAGAAGGTGCGCGATGCCCTGGCGGCCACGGACATGATGACCTTCTACGGCAGGATCAAGTTCGACGAGACGGGCAAGAACATCGCCAAGCCCATGGTGCTCTACCAGGTTTTGCAAGGCAAATACGTGGTGGTGGCGCCGTCGAAATGGGCCGAGGCCAAGGCCGTCATTCCGCGCCCGAAGTGGAGCGAGCGCAAGTAACGCCATCCCTTTTCCTCCTGATTTCCGGTCCCGCCCACGCGGCGGGACCGGCATGACGCGCAGGCGGCGAGATCCGGATGAGGGGAGAAGGCCTTGTCATCGCCGCCAACCCCGACGAATCCGATCCTGGCTGGGAGGGGACGAGGTGCAGAATCTCCAGCTGCTGTTGCAGGCCCCGGTGTTCAACATCCAGCTGCTGCTGGACGGCATGTTCATCGGCGCGGTGTTCGCGCTGGCAGCCTTCGGCATGGCGCTGGTGTGGGGCGTGATGAACATCATCAACGTCTCCCAGGGCGAGTTCGTCATGCTGGGCGGTTTCATCACGCTCATGGTTGTGCAGGCGGGGCTCAGCCCGCTGCTGGGCATTCCTGTGGCGGCAGTGGTGTTGTTCGTGCTGGGTTGGGCGCTCTACAGAGGCATCATCTGGCGCATCGTCGAGGCCGACATGTTCACCTCGCTGCTGGCCACCTTCGGCGTTTCCATCATGCTCCAACAACTGATGAACGAGATCTTCGGCGCGGACGTGCGCACGGTGGAAAGCGGCCTTGGCATCTGGTTCCTGTTCGACGGCATGGTCACGGTAACGCAAATCAAGGTGCTGGCCTTCGTCCTGTCCTTCGTCATCGGCCTGGCGCTGTGGCTATTCCTGAAGACCGCGCGGCTGGGACAGGCCATTCGCGCCACCGCGCAGAACGCGCGGGCCGCGCGCATCCTCGGCATCGACACCGACCGTGTCTATGCCGCCACCTACGCAATCAACGCGGCGCTGTGCGGCGCGGCCGGGGCGCTGGTGGTCATGGCCTGGTCGATTCACCCCTACATGGGACTGCCCTACACGTTGCGTTCCTTCATGATCGTCATCGTGGCCGGGCTGGGCAACCTGGCGGCGGTCATTTCCGCGGGGCTGGGGCTGGGCGTGGCGGAGCAATTCGCCGGGTTCATTCTCGGCGCGGAGTTTCAGCTCGCCTTCGTCTTCCTGCTGCTGGTGGCGGTGCTGGTGGCCCGGCAGGTCATGCTGGCGCGCAAGCGGCAATATCTGAAATGAGGCGGAGGGCGCGCGCATGAACCGCAGGCTGAGGCACATTTCCGCACTCACCGCGCTGTTCGCCATCGGGCTCGTGGGCCCGTGGCTCATGCCGGCCTACATCAGCCAATTCGCCCAGCTGTGGCTGTTCATCGTGCTGGCGTTGTCGTGGGATATCATGGGCGGGCAAACGGGCTACAACTCGTTTGGCAACATCATCTATTTCGGCATTGGCATGTATGCCTCGGCCGTGGCGCAGGTGGGGGTGGTGTGGCCAGTGGCGGATTATACCGCGGCCAAGGGCGGCGGCACGGAATTCGTCTTCACGGCCGAACAGATCTACACCGGCCTGGCGCTGGGCATACCGCTGGGCGGGCTGCTGGCCATGGCGGCGGCCATCGTCTTCGGCGCGTTGCTACTGGGCATGCGCGGGCATTATTTCGCCATCGCCACGCTGGGGCTGGCGGTGGCCATTGCCGAACTGGCGGCGGGCTGGGATTACATCGGCGCCGGTTCGGGTATGGTAACGCCAACGCTCCCACAAGAGATCGAGGGGCCGGTGCTGTTCTATTACCTCAGCCTGGCGCTGGCGGTGCTGGCCATCCTGTTCTACGCCTGGCTCTATTCCACCCGCTTCCGGCTGGCGATAAACGCCATCCGCGACGACGAGGACAAGGCCGAGGCGCTGGGGCATCATACCACCCGCAACAAGATGACAGCCTGGGCCATTTCCGCCCTGTTCACCGGCATGGCCGGCGCCATCTACGGCAATCTTTCCGGCTTCATCGATCCGCACGACATTGCGTTCAACGCCGAGATTGGCGTGTGGATGATCCTCATGGCCATTCTTGGCGGCAAGGGCACGCTGTGGGGGCCCATCATCGGCGCCATCGTGTTTTTCGTCTCCAAGGAGCTGTTCTGGACATACCTGCTGGGCTGGCAACGGGTGGCGCTGGGTTTGCTCATCGTCATCATCGTGGTGTTCTTCCCCGAGGGCATCATGGGCTGGGTGCGCAGCCGCTGGCCGCACCTGTTCGCCGCACCGCACCTGGACGGAGATGAAGGCAACGCCGCCGCGGCCGCCACGGACGAACGGAAGGAGGCCGCCAATGCGTGAATGGCAGGCGCAGGACAGGCCGCTTCTGGAGGTGAAGAACGTCACCAAGCGTTTTGGCGGCGTGGTGGCGAACCGCAATATCTCGCTGTTCGTGGAGCGCGGCACCATCGTCGGGCTCATCGGTCCCAATGGTTCGGGCAAGACCACGCTGTTCAATTCCATCGTCGGCGCGCATCCCATCGATGAAGGAGAAATCTGGTTCGATGGCCGGGAAATCTCGCGCTACCGCACGGCGCAGATCGCGCGGATGGGGCTGATGCGCACCTTTCAGCAAACCCACATCTTCGGCAAGATGACCTGCATCGAGAACATGTTGATTTCCATGCCGGAGCGCCGGCGGCAGCTGCGCGACCTGTTCAGCCCCGGAAGCCGCGCCGACCGGGCGCGGGCAGTGGACCTGTTGCAGTTCGTGGGGCTGTATTCGAAGCGCCATCACCTGGCCGGCAGCCTTTCCTTCGGCCAGCAGAAATTGTTGGAATTCGCCATGGCGCTGATGAGCGAGCCGAAGATGCTGCTGCTGGATGAACCCACCGCCGGCATCAATCCCACGCTCATCAATGGCCTGGTGGACAGGCTGCGCCGCACCAACGCGGAGCTGGGCATTACGCTCCTGGTGATCGAGCACAACATGCGGGTGATCATGAATCTTGCCGAATACATCTATTGCCTGGCGCACGGCGAGCTGCTGGCCGCCGGACCGCCGGAGGAAATCCGCAACGATCAGCGTGTGATCGATGCATATCTCGGAGCCTCGTGAGCCATGAGCGCGAACACTGACGGCACGGAAAGAAATGGCAAGAAGGGCAAGCATCGCCGCGTCTCCGGCTATGGCGAGGGCACGACGGAGGTGGTGCTGTCGGTGGATGCGGTGGCCGAGGAAGCCGCGCGGCTGGCGAGCGAGGCGCCAGCGCGCGAGCACCTGAAAGCGCTGGCGGGCGAGGACGTGATCCTGGACATCGAGGATCTGCACGCCGGCTATGGCCGCATGGAGATCCTGCACGGGCTGGATCTGTATGTGGGGCGGGGGCAGTCCCTGTGCCTTATCGGCCCCAATGGCGCTGGCAAGTCCACGGTGCTGCATTCCATCTTCGGCTTCACCAACATCTTTTCCGGCCGGATCCGGCTGCGGGAAAAGGACATCACGCACCTGAAACCCAACGAGAAGCTGGCCGAGGCGGGCATTGCCTACATCCTGCAGGACAATTCCGTCTTTCCCGACATGACGGTGGAGGAAAACCTGTGGATGGGCGGCTGGCTGCTGCACGATGCCGCGGAGGCCAAGCGCCGGGCGGAGGAGGTGTTCGAGAAATACGACCGGCTGGCGGCGCGGCGCAAGAAGCCGGCCTCGGTGCTTTCCGGCGGCGAGCGGCGGCTGCTGGAAATCGCTCGCGCGCTCATCATGCGGCCCGACATCCTGCTGGTGGACGAACCCTCCATCGGCCTGGAGCCGCGCTTCATCGACATGGTGTTCGACATCCTCGACGATTTGCAGCAGGTGGAGGGCAAGACCATCATCATGGTGGAGCAGAACGCGCGCAAGGGGCTTGAGTTTGCCGACATCGGCTACGTGCTGGTCTCCGGCCAGCTTGTGAAGGCGGCCAGCGGGGACGAGCTGCTGGAAGACCCCGACGTGGGGCGGCTGTTCCTGGGCGGTTGAGGGGACCGTGGCAGATCGCCGCCAGGCCCGGCGTTCGGATGATCCACCTGGCTGGCCGGGCGCCGAAATGGCAGGGCGGAGAGGCATTGAGAAAACATTAACCATTTTTCTCGATGATCCGTTACGGAACTTGTGAACGGACCCTGCCTTTTTCCCGCCACAGAAATGTGGTCCTGCCTCTTGCAATCCGGGGCGCTCTTGGTCACATTAACAGCGCAACGAAAGGCGGGGGCGCAACGGAACCGGCCGCATGATGGCCATGCCTTGTATCTCCTCATTTGGGGATGGAGGGGGAGTGAATATTGCAGCACCTGCGTAAACATGGCGCTCGCGCCGTTCTGCATGGCAACGGACGCGATGATGCTGGTCGCGGCCATGCCTCGGCGGCAGGTCGTGGCGCCGCGGCTTCCGCAGCCACTTCTTTCGCTTCCACTTCCACCACTCCCGCCTTTCCCACCACTTCGGTTTTCTCCAGCGCCTCCGTTTCCAAGAGGGCGGCGCGGCATGCGCTCATGAAAGAAACGAATGGCGACACATCCGCCAGACGCAGGCCCATTCCGGCCCGTGCGGTCATGGCGGCGGCGGCCGCGCTGGGCGGGCTGTGCGGCCTGTTGGGCGTCATGCTTTTGCAATCGGACGCATTGCGCCAGGACGGCGGGGCCAATGCCGCCATGGCGAACGTCGCGCTTGCGGTCGCTCCCATGCGCATGCCCTTCGCGGGCGATGCGGGCTCTTCTCGCGGCGCTTCCTCTGCCGACATGACGCACGGCGTGATGAGCGCGGGCAAATCGGACATGGCCGCGCCGTTGCTGACGCATTTTGCCAGGTTTTCCGGCGAGGGACTTGCGGCGGATGTGGTGCCGCTGGTGTTGCAGGCCTCCCTGAGGGTGGACGACTCTTCCAGTGGCACTGCCGAAATCATGAAGACACCACCGCCCGAGCCGGTGGACAAGAATTTCGTCCTGAAGAAGGGTGAGACGCTGGTGGACAAACTGGTGGCGCTGGGCGTTGATGAAACCCTGGCGCGCGCCCTGACCAGGGAAATCGCGCGCGTCTGGCCACTGAACAAGATCCGGCCCGGACAGAAGTTCATGCTGACCCTGGACAGGCAGATGAATTTCTTCGGCCAGGACGCCACCTACCCGGTGTACCTGTCCTTCTCGCCCAGGCCCGGCAAACAGGTGGTGGTGGAGGCCGATGACGAAGGGCTGTTCACCGCCCGCGTGTTGCAGCGCGGCAAGGCGCAAGAAAAGCCCGCGGCGGTGGCGAAGGCGCCATACCTGAGGGTGCGGGGGCGCATATCTTCCTCGCTCTATGCCGCGGCGCGGGACGAGGGCGTGCCCGATTACATCATCAACCAGATGATGCGCGCCTTCTCGCACCAGGTGGACCTGCAGCGTGAGATCCACAAGGGCGATACCTTCGAGATTCTCTACGGCCGGCCTTTCTCCGGCACGTCCAAGCGGCGCTACGTGCTGCATTACGCAAGGTTGACCAGCCGCGGGCGCACGCATGTGTTCTATCGCTTCACCACGCCAAAGGACAAGAAAACCGGATATTTCGACCCCAAGGGCCGCTCGGTACGTCGCGGCATCATGCGCACGCCCGTATCCGGCGCGCGCATCAGTTCCGGTTTCGGCTACCGGCGTCATCCCATCCTGGGATACACCAAGCTGCATACCGGCGTGGATTTCGCCGCTCCTCGCGGCACGCCCATTCGCTCTGCCGGTTCCGGCGTGGTCATACACGCGGGCTGGCGCGGCGGTTATGGCAAGGCGGTCATGATCAAGCATGACAACGGTTATGTCACGCTGTACGCCCATCAGAGCCGTATCGCGCGCGGCATCCGCAAGGGCGTGCGCGTGCGCCAGGGCCAGGTCATCGGCTATGTCGGCAGCACCGGCCGCTCCACCGGCCCGCACCTGCACTTCGAGGTGCGCATCAAGGGCAAGCCGGTCAATCCGCTGCGGGTGCGCACCGCCTCGCGCTACCGCCTGAGCGGCGATGCGCTGCGGGCCTTCAAGCGTCACAAGGCGCGCATCGACGCGCTGTTGAAAAAGACACCCGTTACCTCCCATATCGCCCAGAAGTAAAAGTCGTGCACGCACGGCATCAACGGCGTCGGGACGTTTCTTGACGCTTTCCGCTGGCAACGGGAGTTTTCGACATGGCAGACGGCAAGGAGCAGACACGCGCGGCGCGCGCGGAGATGGGCGACGATATCGTGTTGCCCTTCACCGTGGATGCGCTGGATATACGAGGCCGCATCGCCCATCTGGGCTCGGTGGTGGACACCAGCGTTCGCCAGCATGACCTGCCCGAGCCGGTGGCGCGCCTGCTGGCGGAAATGCTGGCCCTGACCGCGCTTCTGGGCACCACGCTGAAGTTCCAGGGCAAGCTCATCGCCCAGGCACAGACGGACGGGCCGGTGCGCCTGCTGGTGGCGGACTTTGCGGCTCCGGGCAGCATGCGTGGGCTGGCACGCTTCGATGAAGACCAGGTGCGTGCGCTGATGGAAAGGGGCGAGGCCACTTCCGAAAATCTGCTGGGCAGTGGTCAGCTGGTGTTCACCCTCGACCAGGGGCCGCACATGCGGCGCTACCAGGGCGTGGCGCAATTGCAAGGCTCCCTGCAGCGCGCGGCGGAGGAATATTTCGCCACCTCGGAGCAGATTCCCACCCGTGTGCGGCTGGCCGCCGGCACGCTGACGGATGAAAAAGGTGAACACTGGCGCGCGGGCGCGATGATGATACAGCACATGCCGCCGCCGGCGGGCGATGCCGCCACTGACGAGGAACGCGAGAAAAAGCGCGAGGCGGACGCCGACAACTGGGCCACCGCCGAGGCCCTGTTCGACACGCTGGAAGACCAGGAGCTGCTGGACCCGTCCATCTCGCCGGAGCGGCTGGCCTACCGGCTGTTCCACGAATACGGCGTGCGCGCCTTCGAGCCGGTGAAAGTGGAATGGGACTGCCGCTGCTCGCGCGAGATGCTGCTGGAAGTTTTGCGTCGTTTCAGCCCGGAGGAACGGGCGCGGATGGTGGAGGAAGACGGCAAGATCCGCGCCACGTGCGAATTCTGCGCCACCACTTATGAATTCACGCCGGAAGAGCTGAACGCCGGGACCGCGTGAGGCTGGCGGCGTCACAAGGCCAATGGCGTTCGCGCGGCCTGAACAGGACGGTGCGCGGGCATTGCCGGTCTTTTCTCGAAAAAAGGCGGTTGCCAGCGGCTTTTGCCGGCAATATTCCTGATGGGGACCTGGCCGCCCAGCAGCGGCCCGAACTGGCAACCCCTGTTCCGGACATCCGCCCGCATGATGAACGACCGGTTCGAGCTGCATCATGCGCCTGCCCCAGCGCGCGAAGCCGAGGCCCTGCTGGACGCGGCTTTTGGCCTGTCGCGCCGGACCAAGGCCTCCTATCGGCTGCGTGAAGGATCCTCGCCGCTTGAGGACCTGAGCTTTCATGTCCGGCATGCGGCATCGAGCCGGTTGGCGGGGGTCATCTCCTTCTGGCCGCTCAGGGTTTCCCCGGCCGGGGTTCCGGCGCTGTTGCTGGGCCCCTTGGCGGTGCATCCCGATTTTCAGCGCGCCGGACTTGGCACGGTACTGATGAACGCCGGGCTGGGTGCCGCGCGCGAGGCCGGGCACGGGCTGGTGTTCCTGGTGGGGGACGAGCCCTATTACGGCCGGCACGGGTTTCGTCAGGTCCCGATGGGCCAGGTGCTGATGCCCGGACCATATGATCCCGCGCGGTTGCTCTATCATGAGCTGCGGCCGGGGGCCATGGCGGGGGTGAGCGGCCTGCTGCTGCCGGAGTGGCGCTGGCGGGCCAGGCACGAGGCCGCTCCGGACAATGGGAGCGGCCGTTGACTCCGCTGTTCGCTTCGCTCACCTGTCGAGGTGAGGAACGACGGTGGGATTGAACGGACAAGAGGCCGACACGAGGCGCGAGCGACGCAGCGATGAGCGACCGCGAAAAACAACTGGAACAACTGGAGCGCGCGATTGCCGTGTGCCTGAAGACGGTGGCGCAGCGGCCCGACCTGCAGGTGCAGTTCACTCCACGCCGGCCCATGCTCTCGCCCGAGCGCGCCCGCCTGCCACAACTGCCGCATGAGCCCGATGTGGAAGACGTGGCGCTGGCGCGTGGCACGGCGGACAGATTCGCGCTGAGGCTCGCCTATCACGACGAAGAGGTGCACGCCCAACACATGCCCCGCACCATGCAGGGCATGGCCCTGTTCGAGGCGCTGGAAGAGGCGCGCATCGAGGCGCTGGGGGCGCGCGCCATGCCCGGCATGGCCGCCAACATGCAGGTCGAGCTGGAACAGAGGCTGGAAAGGCAACTGGCCATGAACAAGGGGCCGCTGGCCTCCGATACGGACGAGCTGGCCACCGCCCTGCATTTGCTTGCGCGCGAAAAGCTGGCCGGGCTGCCCACCCCGGCGGTGGCGCAGACATTGGTGGAGCGCTGGCGCGATCACATCGAGGCTCGCGTTGGCGCGCCGCTGGAGCACTTGTGCGAGCTGCTCCATGACCAGGCCGCCTTCGCCGACGTGGTGAAGGACATCATCCATGCGCTCGACCCTGGCTCCCGCATGCAGGAGGAGCCGGACGAGATGGGCCAGCGCCCGGATGAGGACAGCGAGGAGGCGGGCGATGTCGGCACCGGCGAGGAGCACGACATGGAAAACCCGCACGCGGAGGACATCAGCGCTTCCGGCGATGAGGCGCAAATGTCAGACGACCGCGGCGACGTGCAGGTGGAAGTGACCGAGCAGGGCATGGGCGCGCCGGAGGACACCCGCGCCGATGACGCCCACACCCCGCCGCTGCCCATGTCCAACCACGCGACGGCCGAGCCGCAGGCCTATCGCATCTTCACCACCGAGTTCGACGAGATCGTAACGCCCGAGGAGCTGGCCACGCCGGAAGAATTGGGCCGCCTGCGCATGCAGCTGGACAAGCATCTCTCCTCCCTGCAGGGCGTCATCGGGCGGCTGGCCAACCGGCTGCAACGCCTGCTCCAGGCGCGTCAGCAACGGGCGTGGGAGTTCGATCTGGAAGAAGGCATCCTGGATGCGGCGCGGCTTTCCCGCGTCGTCATCGACCCCCTGCAGCCGCTCTCCTTCAAGCAGGAAAAGGACGCCGACTTCCGCGATACGGTGGTCACGCTTCTCATCGACAACTCCGGCTCCATGCGCGGACGGCCCATCACCATCGCCGCGCTGTGCGCGGACATCCTCACCCGCACGCTGGAGCGTTGTGGCGTGATGGTGGAGGTGCTGGGCTTCACCACGAAGGAGTGGAAAGGCGGCAAGTCGCGCAAGAAATGGATGGCGGAAAACCGTCCGCCCAATCCCGGCCGGCTGAACGACCTGCGTCATATCATCTACAAGCCCGCCGACATGCCCTACCGCCGCTCCCGGCGCAACATGGGGCTGATGTTGCGCGAGGGGCTGCTGAAGGAAAACATCGATGGCGAGGCGCTCCTCTGGGCGCATCAGCGGCTGCTGGCAAGGCCCGAGCAGCGCAAGATCCTGATGGTCATTTCCGATGGCGCGCCGGTGGACGATTCCACCCTCACGGTGAATGACAACGCCTATCTGGAACGCCACCTGAAACAGGTCATCGCCGACATCGAGGCGCGCTCGCCGGTGGAGCTGCTGGCCATCGGCATTGGCCATGATGTCACGCGCTATTACCGCCGCGCCATGACCATTCACGACGTGGAAGGGTTGGGCGAGGCCATGACGAAACAGCTCATTCACCTGTTCGCCGAGGAATCGCCGAAAGATGCACGTCAGCGGCGCAAGATCGCCTGAGATATGCGCCCGGTGCCCCACTTCGTGCGCCCTTGCGGTTTTTCAGCACCACTTTCCGTTGACGTTTCCAGTGTTTCCGCGGTTACATTTTCGCGCCTTCATACCGTCAACTTGTCCGGATGACGCGAGATTTTCCCATGTCCGAGCACTCCACCGCAGCCTCCGCTCCTTCCGACCGCAGCCGCATACGCCGCGCACCGCACAAGGCGCGCTATGACCGCGAGACGATCCACGCCATCCTGGACGCCCAGCCGCTGGCGCACTTGGGCGTGGTGCTCAAGGACGGCTCGCCACTGGTCATCCCCACCCTGCAATGGCGCGAGGGGGATCATGTCTATATCCACGGCTCCGCCGCCTCGCGCGCATTGAAGGCGGCGCTGGCCCGCCCGGCCTGCCTGACGGTGTCGCTGTTCGACGGCTGGAAGCTGGCGCGCTCGGCCTTTCATCACGCGGCGAATTACCGCTCGGTGGTCATACATGGCCAAATGGAAAAGGTGGCCGAGGAGGAAAAGCGGCAAAAGCTCGACAACATGATCGAGACGTATTTCCCCGGTCGCAGCGCCGTCTTGCGGCCGATGAAGGACAAGGAGCTGAAGGCCACCATGGTGCTGCGCATGGCGCTCGATGAGGCGGTGGCCAAGGTGGACGACCTGCCCGTGCAGGATGACGAGGAAGACCTCGACCTGCCCATCTGGGCCGGCGTGGTGCCGCTTCTCACCGTCGCCGGTCAGCCGCGGCCGGACGCGGACATGCCGCCCGATGTGCCCATGCCGGAGCACGTGATACCCGTGTATCTGCGGAAGCGAAAGTGCGAAGACGGCGAATAGTGGCGAATGGAAAAACGATGATATTGCCGGCCATGCGCTCGCGGGCAACCAACCATCCGCTCGGACCTTGTTCGTGACCTGTCATCTTGCGGGCGCGGGTGGCGATGCGGGAACGGGCCGGAAGCGGCCCTGGCAGAGCCGAAAGGATCGCGATGTTGCGGCAGGGGGGCGGTTGAAATTTGGGGTCTATCACCGCCTGGGCCGCCACCGAACCGGGCCCGGTTCATTCCTGTCGCAGTTGGCGTTTCAGGGAGAATCGCGCAGCCCCGGCCCGGCGGACTTGCTGGAGAATCACCTCCTTCCCTTGTGCAAAATGCATGAAGAGCCACCCGCCGCCCCGCGCCCTTACCCACTTCTTGTCTTTCATGATGGGGATTGGGTGGGCGCGCGAAGCGGTTTGCACCGGTCAGCCCTTACGCACCGGTATCAAAGCATTTCCCTGCTTGCATTTCCCGGATCGCGACAAATTGCTTTCAGGGGCCGTCCGTTGAGAATCCGGAACGGCCAAATTCGCGAAACCGAGGCATGAGAGCACATGAGGCCGCAAGGCCTGAAGTCGAAGACCGTTTTTCCTTGTCAGCCCGTGTGGAATCGACCGGAAGAGGGGCCGCGTCCGTCAGGCCTGCCCAGCCTCCGGAAGCTCGTCCGCCTTGCTTTCCGTGCCGGCCGTGTCGGTTGAATCGGCAACGGGCTTGAGGGGTTCTTCTGCCGAGGTCGAGTCGCGCGTGGGCTCGGCCTGGGCCTGGGCGGACCCGTCTTCCGTCCGGGCGGAACCGTTGCCCTTGCGGCGGGTGGTCGTGCGGCGACGGGTGGTTTTTCCACCACCGTCGGCGGCCCTTCCGGCCTTGCCGTTGCCACCGGTTGCCGCGCTGGTGTCCGCCTTCGTGCTTGCTTCGGCCGCGGAGGGAGCATCGGAAGCGGTCTGCTCCTGCGCATCGCCGGCTTCCTGCAGGACGGGCGTGGTCAGAAATTGCGGCGGCTGATCACCCCAGTCGCCGCCATTGCCCTTCGTCCGAGCTTCCGGCTCTTTGGCCGTGCCGGCATCGTTGGTGCCGGTTTCCGCGGATGCGTCCGCGCTCTCCACCACCATGGCGTCATCCGTCATGGCGCCATCCGTTTCCGCGGCGCTCGCATCGGAAATTTCCACGGTTAGCGACGTCTCCGCGGCTTCCACGGTCTGTGACTGGGCATCGCCATTGCCCTTGCGGCGCTCCAGGGTTTCCTGTCGGCGCTGCTGCTGTTGTTGGCGCCGCTGCTGCTGTTGCTCCAGCGCGGCGGCGATGATGCGCAGATAATGCTCCGCATGCTGAAAGTAGTTTTCCGCCTTGATGGCATCGCCGGAAGAAAGCGCGTCGCGCCCCAGCTGCAGGTATTTTTCGGCAATTTGTTGTGGCGTGCCACGAACCTTCACATCCGGTCCGTTGCTTTCATAGACCTTGTTGGCCGGATTGGGTTGGCGCCGGGCGCGCGCGCGCGCGCGATTTCTATGCTGTGGCTGTCTCATGTTTCTCGCTGATTTGTTGAGTCTCGGTGCGATCCTGCCTGCCTTGCCATGTCACCTGCATGGCGGTCTTGTGGCCTACCGGTTTAGCGGACTGTCTGGCGCACTCCGTTGAATTCCGTCAAATGGCGACATTTCACCAATTCGGACCAAGGGGAAAAGCTCGCGTCAACCACACTGCGCCAGCTCTGGCACGATCTTCTCCTTGCCTGGAAGCCCTGAAATTGCTCTCGATGCGGACACAACGCCCGACGCCGGACCATCGGGCCACATCCGCTCAAAATCCGGTCTTTTCGTTCGCACGCAGTTGATTCTTTAACGCTTCCGGGAGGCTTTTCCAAGCATGTTTTCCAAAAATGGCCATTAAAAATCCGCACACAAGCCAGCCATGGTAAACATGGCGTGAAGAAGGCGCGCCATTGCCTTTGTCAGACACGGCCATTATATAAGATGCATTCCCGCAAGATCGAATGGATCGAACAATTGCGGTAGTTCCGGCTTTCCGGAATGCCGAAGGAGAGAACGCATGTCTGAAAAACCACTCATGCCGCGTGCCACCGCCGTGTGGCTGGTGGACAACACGGCACTGACCTTCAAGCAGATCGCCGAATTCACTGGCCTGCACGAACTGGAGGTGCAGGGTATCGCCGATGGCGAGGTGGCCCAGGGCATTCGGGGCGTGGATCCCATTGCCACCGGCCAGCTCACGCGCGAGGAAATCGAGCGCGGCGAGAAAGACCCCAACTATCGGCTGAAGCTGGCCAAGCCGCCGGTGGAGCTGCCGAAGACCCGGCGCAGGGGGCCGAAGTACACGCCTTTATCCAAGCGCCAGGACAAGCCCAACGCCATCGCCTGGCTGCTGAAGCACCATCCCGAGTTGTCCGATGCGCAGATCATCCGGCTGATCGGCACCACGCGCAACACCATCGAGCAGATCCGCAACCGCACGCACTGGAATATCGCCAACATCACGCCCAAGGATCCGGTGGTGTTGGGCCTGTGCAAGCAGGTGGAGCTGGACGAGGCTGTGCGCAAGGCGGCCGAGCGGGTGGCGAAGGAACGCGAAAAGGCCGGTATCGCCCATCCCGAGGAGGAAACGCTCAAGTCGCCGGAAGAAACCCTGGCCGAGCTGGACGAAAAGAGCCTGGACGATGTTTTCGGCGCCCCGTCGGCGCAGGCCGAGGCGAAGGAAGAAGAGGAAGGCGTGCCCGATGCCGAATCCGTCTTTGCCGGCCTGAAGAAGACCGATCCGGAGCAATGAATTCTGCCCCGCTACCTTGACAAGGCGGGCGTGTGGGCCTTAAAAGCCCTCCATCCAATGGAATGCGACGGGGACGGCGGGCGAACGCCGTCCCTTGTCTGTTGCGCCGGGGGAGTGGCCTTCGCCATGGCCGCGCCGGCGGAATGGGCAGGCCGGAACAGCAACGTCCACAGTTTTTCAAGGAGCACGTGCCATGAAAGTGCGCAACTCGCTTCGTTCGCTGGCTCGCCGCGATCGTGACAACCGCGTCGTCCGTCGCCGCGGCCGCCTGTATGTCATCAACAAGGTCAAGAAGCGCTTCAAGGCGCGCCAGGGCTGAGCCTTGCGCCCGTGCGGGCATGATCTCATGCATCATCATGTCCGTGCGCAGGGCGTAACGAGAGCAAGAATTTCTCCCCCGGAATGGCCTCGCCATTTCGGGGATTTGTGTATGAGCCCGGGCCATGCTTAAGATGTGATGGTGTGACTTGGAGGTTGCGCGGGAGACATGATGGCAGGGACCGCCCCGAGCGGGATGGCGGGTACGGGATGACGGATTCCACGAAGATGACCGCGCTCATTGCGGAATTGACCGGTGTGGACTTTTCGCGGCCCGAAGCGGCGGGCGAGGCGGTGGATACGCTCATCGCGCGATTGAAACAAGAGCACGCGCCGGACAAGCCGGCTTTCCGCAGCGGCCTTCTGAAGGGCGGACGCGAGATCATCAAGGCCGTGCGCGCCGAGGCCGAGCGCCATCTGCTGGAAAACCGCAAAGGGCTCGCCTGCGCGCAATTTCTCTCCGACGCGCAGGACGCCTTCCTGCAGGCCCTGTTCCGCTTCATCACCACCGACCTGTATCCGCGCTCCAACCCCACCGCTTCCGAGCGCCTGGCCATGGTGGCCACCGGCGGCTATGGCCGCGGCGCACTGGCGCCGGGGTCGGACATCGATCTGTTGTTTCTCTTCCCCTTCCGCCAGACGGCCTGGGGCGAGCAGGTGGTGGAATACCTGCTCTACCTGCTGTGGGACCTCAAGTTCAAGGTGGGCCACGCCACCCGCTCGCTGGACGACTGCGTGCGGCTGGCGAAGGAAGACCAGACCATCCTGACCGCGCTGATGGAGACGCGGCACCTGGCCGGCGATGAAACGCTGTTCGAGGAGTTCCGCCAGAAGTTCAGGAAGGAGGTGCTGGGCCGCGACCCGCAGAAATACATCGCCGCCAAGCTGGCCGAGCGCGACGAGCGCCACCGCCAGCACGGCGAGTCGCGTTACCTGGTGGAGCCGGACGTGAAGGAGGGCAAGGGGGGCCTGCGCGACCTGCAGACGCTGTTCTGGATCGGCAAGTATGTCTATGGCGTGGACGACGTGGCCGGGCTGGTGGAGCATGGCGTGTTCACGAAGGAGGAGCTGCGCCGCTTTCAAAAGGCGGAGGACTTCTTCTGGGCCGTGCGTTGCCACTTGCATTTCCTCTCGCCGCGGCCCACGGACAAGCTCACCTTCGACCTTCAGCCCAAGGTGGCGGAACGCTTGGGCTTCCGCTCCGCGCACGCGCGGCTGAAGCACGTGGAGCGCTTCATGCGCCGCTATTTCCTGCACGCGAAGGAAGTGGGCGACCTGACGCGCATCTTCGCCGCCGTGCTGGAAGAGCAGCAGCTCAAGCCCCTGCCCCGCGCATCGCGCCTGTTGCAGCGCCTGCTGCGCCACCCGCGCAGCCGCAAGCTGAAGGATTACCCGGGCTTTCTCATCGAGACGGGGCGGCTGGATGTGGAAAACGAGGATGTTTTCCGCAACGATCCGGTGAACCTGTTGCGCCTGTTCGTGCTGGCCGACCGGCTGGGGGCGGACATTCACCCCAACGCGCTCAAACTGGTGCGCCGTTCCATCCGCCTCATCAACGAGGATGTGCGCAACGACGAGGAGGCCAACCGCCTGTTCCTGCACCTCTTGTGCGATTCCAACGACCCGGAAAACGTTCTGCGTCAGCTCAACGAGGCCGACATCCTGGGCCGGTTCATTCCCGATTTCGGGCGCATCGTGGCGCTGATGCAGTTCAACATGTATCACCACTACACGGTGGACGAGCACCTCATCCGCACCGTGGGCTGGCTGGCGAAGATCGACCGCGGCCAGTTGAAGGAAGAGCACCCGCTCTCGGCCGAGATCATGCCCAAGGTGAAAATGCGCCGGGCGCTGTACGTGGCGGCCTTCCTGCACGACATCGCCAAGGGCCGGCCGGAAAGCCACTCCATCGCCGGCGAGAAAGTGGCGCGCAAGCTGTGCCCGCGGCTTGGTCTGTCCGAGGCGGAAACGGAAATGGTCGCCTGGCTGGTGCGCAATCACCTGTTGATGAGCGAGGTGGCGCAAACGCGCGATCTCACCGACTTCAAGACCATTCTCGACTTCGCCGAGCAGGTGCAATCACCGGAACGCCTGCGCTTGCTGCTCATTCTCACGGTGGTGGACATCCGCGCCGTGGGGCCGGGGGTGTGGAACGGCTGGAAAGGCGAGCTTTTGCGTACGCTCTATTATGAAACAGAGCCGGTGCTGTCCGGCGGGCACGCCACCATTCCGCGCCAGCAGCGCGTGGCGCGGGCGCAGGCGAAGTTCGCCGAAGCGGTGGGCTGGCCTGAAGAAAAGCTGAAATCCTATCTGGAGAGGCACTACGAGGCCTACTGGCTGGGCACCGACCTGGAGCATCAGCTGCGTCACGCCAGGCTCATCGAGCGGGCGGAGCGCGAGGGCGAAAAGATCGCCATCGACATTCACACCGACAAGTTCACCGCCATAACCGAGATCACCGTCTACACGCCGGACTATCCGCTGC
>JALVSR010000038.1 GCA_027024225.1 Hyphomicrobiales bacterium
CGTGTAGTTCAAACCGCCAAACACACGCAGGCTATCGGTGACATTCCAGGAAGCGAAGCCGGAATATTTATGCTCCAAGTCATTCAGGCCATATTCTGGCAAGGGTCTCAGATATGCGTATTTGAGATTGAAGCTGACCTTTTCGAAGGTCAGGTCCAGCTCGCCTTCCAGGTCCTGGAGCTTCAGGGTATCGTTATCGAAGCGGGCGCGGGCGCTGAGCAACATCATGTCCCGCCACGCCAGGGAGATGCCCCCGACGAGATCGGAATGGGTTTTCTGCAGGCCGATGTTGCTGCCCTCGAAGCTGTTCTTTCCCAGGAAATGGGTGGACTGCCCCACCATGAGGCGCATGAAGCTGCCATCATCCAAGTACAGACCGTAGGCCAGACCGTAATTTGCGCGCCCACCACCCTCGAATCTGTCAAATCCCGGAAAACGATCGTGCAGGAACAGGTGCGCGGCGGAAAATCGTGGGGCGACGGCATCTTCGTTGGCGCTTTCACGCCGCTTGTACTCGTTGCTGCCCAAGATCAGTTGCGCGACGGGCGAGACCACATGATATCCTCCATCAAAGGAGGCCATGAAAGGCCAGCTCACGTCAACGCCCGCGCGGGGAAAAACCCTGGCATGGGCCTTCTTGCGAAAGGTGTTGCTTGGCTGGTCAATATCCGGCAGATCGCGCGCCGTGCGCACCTCCGCCCGCAGCTGGGCAAAGGGCTGGATTTTCACCCCTTCGCCGCTGATCCACTCGCGCTGCCAGTTCAGCTCGCTGGCCAGGCGCACGCTACGCCTGGGCACCATGATGCCCGGCGCAGGCCTGCCGCTCTTGTCGCGAAGGATGGAAACCAGTGAACTGTTCAGGCTCAATACACCGCCCAGCACCGGCGAGCGGAATGTGTATTCATGGTGCACCCACGGCATGACGACGGGGGTCAGGTCATGACTTAAGCCCTGATGAAGGTAATGGTAATGCCCCGTTTCCGCGCGCAGAAAATTGCGCCCGTCCAGCCCCTGCAGCCAGAGGTGGGAATAGATGGTGGAATCGGAAACTCCCACATAGCGCCGCAGGACACCATGATCACTTGGCCATGCGCCCTCGAAGCCCCATTGCCAGACGCGGTTGATGTCGAACCTGCCTTCGCCCCTGATATACCAGCGCAGACGATCCCGCTCGTCCGAAGGCATCTTGTCCGGTTGCAGCTGATAGATGCCGCCGGCATCGAGGATATAGGTGCCAGGACCCACATTGTGCCGCCATTTGAAGCGGCCGAACATGCCCTGCCGGCTGGTGAAACTCGGTATGAAGGTCAGGTCGTAGTTGGGCCCCAGATTGAAGAAATAGGGAAAGCTGGCGCGGTAGCCGAGAGTGTCGGAATAGCCGAATGAGGGCACCAGAAAGCCGCTGGAACGCGGATGCTCCGGATCCGGGTGGCTGAAATAGGGCGTCCACAGAACGGGCATCCCCAGGAAACGGAACGACATGTCCTTGTGGTATATGCGCCCCTTCTTGCGGTCATGCACGGCCCTTTTCGACCGGATTTCCCACACCGGCTCGCCATTGGACAGGCGGCATGTCTCGCAGGCCGTATACTTGTTGTCCACATATATGGTGATGTCGCCCTCCTTGCGGATGGCGTAGCGAGACTTCAGCGTGGCGCCGTTGGTCATCAGCAGCCGCAGATGGCGCGCGAATCCATAGCGCAAAAACTTGTCTATGGTGGCGAAGTCCGCCACCAGGACATTGCCGTTGGGCTCGCGGATGTGCACGTCGCCATAGGCATCGAACCGCTTGGTGTTGAGGTAATATACAACCTTGTCGGCCACCAGGACGTATGGCCCCCAGATGATCCGCACATTGCCCACGGCGGTGCCGATCTTGCGTTTCCCGTCATAAATGATTTTTTCCGCCAGCACGTCCACGGGCGCTTCCGG
>JALVSR010000039.1 GCA_027024225.1 Hyphomicrobiales bacterium
ACGATTTCCGTATCCGTGTCCGATTCCGGATGTACGCCGCGCAGGCGCAGCTCTTCGCGCAGCTCGCTGAAATTCTCGATGATGCCGTTATGGACGATGGCCACGCGCCCGGCAATGTGGGGATGCGCATTCGTTTCGCTGGGACCTCCATGCGTGGCCCAGCGCGTGTGGCCGATGCCGATGGTGGAGTTCAGCTCCTCCCGCAAGAGCTTTTCCACCAGGTTATGGAGCTTGCCGGCCGCGCGCACCCGCCTGAGCCTGCCATTTTCCAGCAGGGCCACGCCGGCGGAGTCGTAACCGCGGTATTCCAGCCTTTTCAGCGACTCCACCAGACGCATGGCCACCGGCTCGCGTCCCAGGATGCCCACAATGCCACACATCGCCACTTCACTCCGTCAAGTCATGAAATTCACAAAACCCGGCGCGCAGCCTAACAGAGGAATCTTGCCAGAGTGTTGGCGGCATGGCGCAAGGGCCGGCGGGCCATTCAACAGCCCGTTTTCCGCCGGCGCTCCTTTTCCCGCTTCTTGCGTTCGCGGTAGCGCGCCGCCCAGCCTTCGCCGATACGTTCCTCCGCCCGTTCGATGGCCAGGGCGTCCTCCGGCACGTCCTTCGTGATGGTGCTGCCCGCCGCCACCAGCGCGCCCGCGCCAATCCTCACCGGCGCCACCAGCGCCGTGTTGGAGCCGATGAACGCGCCTTCGCCGATGATGGTGCGATGCTTCAGGAAACCATCGTAGTTGCAGGTGATGGTGCCCGCGCCGATGTTGGCCCTCTCCCCCACCTCGGCATCGCCGATGTAGCTCAAGTGATTCACCTTCGCACCCGGCTTCACGGTGGCGTTCTTGATCTCCACGAAGTTGCCTACCTTGGCGCCGGCCATGATGTGCGCACCCGGACGCAGCCGCGCGAAAGGGCCAATGATGGCGCCCTCTTCCACCTTCGCGCCCTCGAAATGGCAGTGCGCCAGGATGGTCACGTTATCGCCGATGCACACCCCGGGGCCGAAGAACACCCATGGCTCCATGAGCACATCGCGGCCGATTTCCGTATCGAACGAGAAGAACACCGATTCCGGGTCGATGAGCGTGGCGCCGTCGGCCATGGCGCGCTCGCGCAGCCGGCGCTGCATCAGCCTTTCCGCGCGCGCCAGCTCCGCCCTGCTGTTCACGCCCAGCACCTCCTCTTCGGCGCACTCCGCATGCGCCACCCGCGCGCCGGCCTTCCGCGCCAGCTCGACGAGATCGGTGAGGTAATATTCGCCCTGCGCGTTGTCATCGGAAAGTTTCGGCAAGAGCTGACGCAGGACATCCGCCCGCACCGCCATGACGCCGGAGTTGCAATAATCAATCTTCAGCTGCTCCTCGCTGGCGTCCTTCGCTTCCACGATGGCCTTAAGCCCTACGCCGTCATCGTTCACGATCAGCCGGCCATAGGATCCCGGTTCCTCGGCATGAAAGCCCAGCACGGCCAGCGCCACGTCCGGTTCCTTCTCCAGCTTGCGCAGCAGGGGCCGGAGGCTGTCCGCCCGCAGCAGTGGCACGTCGCCATAGAGCACCAACACCGGGCCGTCGAAGCCTTCCAGCGCGGGCATGGCCTGCATCACTGCGTGCCCCGTGCCCTTGCGCTCGGCCTGCTCGGCCAGCGCCACGTCCGGCATCTGCCGCCTGGCTTCCTCGGCCACCAGCGCGCCTTCCTCGCCGGGGCCATGCACCACCACCACGCGCTCAGGCTTAAGCTCGCTCGCCACGGCCAGCACGTGCCCCAGCATGGAGCGCCCGGCCACCTTGTGCAGCACCTTCGGCCAGCGCGACTTCATGCGCGTGCCCATGCCCGCCGCCAGAACTATGATTGCCGGTTTGTTCATCGGATTTCCATGTCCCAAAATGGACGCTCTCCATCACCTGCGGAGTGCGACTAGCATGGCCCATGCCAGATGGGTCAAGAGCTTCGACGCCGCGGGATCCTTCTCAGAAGCGGCAAGTCGCGCGCTTGCGGCACATTCAGGTGGCGCAGCAGCAGCAACATGCTGACATACCACAACATGTGCCCCCCACGCACGTACATGGTTTCGGCCAGGCCAACAACCACATATCCCGCGAACACCGCCAGTGCCAGCCTGCTGAGATCATCCTCGTGCCGCCGCCGCCATGCGATACCCGCCGCCACCACCAATACCATTACCCATGGCAGCGCTCCCACCACGCCGATATCGGCCAGCAGTGCGATCAACTCGTTGTGCGCGTGGGTGAATTTGTTTCCGAATGGCAGGGAGACCTCCCCCACTCGCCCGCGCATGAATTCGCCATGCATGCCCAGACCGACGCCGGAAACGGGATTTTCCCACCACACCACCAGGGCGTTGTACCAGGACCGAAAGCGGTGAATGAAGGTCTCCTCCAGAAACAGATGCTCGGCAAAAGGCAGATCGAGCAGCCATATCGTCCCGATCAATAACGCCACCAGCGCCATGACGGCACCAATCACGAGCGACACTTGCACCCGCCATTCCAGCACCGTCCAGGTAACCAACAGAACAGTGACGCCCAGCAGGGAAGAGCGCGACCCCGCCATCACCACCAGCAGCAGCAGCGCCACCAGCGCCCCCACCGAAGTCCGGTTCATGCGCCACAACAGCCCGGGCACCGCCGAAACCAGGGTCATGGCCAGTATGTTGGGGTTTTGTCCCAGCAGCAGGCGACCTTCCACCAGCAAGGGACCGACGAACCAATAATAAAGGAAAAGAACCCAGCCCATTCCGACGATGGTGAAGGAGTACACCCTCAACGCCCGCATCAATGTCTTGCTCTCGACGCAGGCCCAGAGGGCGAGAATGCTCAACAAGGAGACCACAAAGGCCAATGTGCGTCCAAACAGCTTGCCGGGAGGAATGTCGGGAAACAACAACATGCCAATCGAGGAAGACAACAAGGCTGTTGCCAAAACGACTACGAACACGATCGGCAAGGCCGCTCTGTCATTGCATTTGCCGAAGAAAAAGGCCGGCAAATATGCGCCCATCAACAGGACCTGGATACCGATTCTGAATGTTCTGCCGATTTCCGGCAGCATGAACAGGATCGCCAGGACGAAGAAAGAAAAATACGGATACCAGCGCGGAGGATTGAGCATGGACAATCCCTGAGATTTGAAAGGGAAAATCTCGAGTGGCGACCCCGGGAGGATTCGAACCTCCGACCGACGGATTAGAAGTCCGTTGCTCTATCCAGCTGAGCTACGGGGCCATGAACATCACACGGCGAGACGGGCAACACACTCAGCCCCCGATGCAGGTCGCAACATCAATGGCAAATTCGGTGACAGGCTCAATGCGTCCAGTTCATCTTGCGCCCGGCGCGGAAATTGTCGGCGTATGATTTTCCCTTGGGCGTACGCTCATGTTCCGGCAACACGATGTAGGGAATGCCATGGCGTTTCGCATATGCTTCTGCCTTTTCACGGCTGGCGAACCGCAGTTTCACCTGCCGCTTCATGTCGGTCATGGTCGTCCAGCCCATCAGTGGTTCGCGGCCATATGGCTGCTCCGGCTCGAATTCCAGCACCCAATTCCTGGACCGCGCCTCGCCCGATTGCATGGCATTCTGGGCTGGCTTGTAAATCCGTGCCACCATGGTTTTCCGTTCCCCCTTGTCCTCCAGACCATGACCGTCAACCAGCCATCCGCATCGAAGTGGTCGGGGCGGCAGGATTCGAACCTGCGACCCTCTGCTCCCAAAGCAGATGCGCTACCAGGCTGCGCTACGCCCCGAACCCCGCCGACAGAAGTCGCCGGCATGCCTCTTGTTCAATAGGCATCCTTCTCATTGCTGGCAAGTGCTTTACTTCGCATTTACTCGCCATGTCATAACATGTTCGCATCCAATCGACACTGGTGGGGAGTGCTGGGGCCGATGCTCACGGAGCCAAATAACGACATGCTGTTCCACAATCATGACGTGCACGATGGTGGTGCCAATATACCGTCGCCTGCATCCATGACGCTCATCGGCCGTTTCATGCGTCAGGACAAGACCGAACATCCCTGCCGGGTGAAGAATCTCACCACCGAATCGGCCGTGCTGGTCACGGAAACCGAACTGGAGGAGGGCGAGCGCATAGTCGCCTACGTGGAGGATGCGGGACGCCTGGAAGGCGTCATCAAGCCCCTGGAAAAGCCGAATTGTTATCGGCTGGACCTGACCCTCACCCCGGCCGGCCGCGAAAGGCTGGCCCGCAAGCTTGAATGGATACAGGCCAAACTGCGCGGCGAAGGCATCGAAAAGCGCCGCCACGAACGCTACCGCCCGCGTGATTCCAGATCGCAGATCATGCTGGAGGACGGCCGCCGCTACGACTGCGAAATCATCGACATCTCCGTCTCTGGCGCCTCGGTGCGCTGTCCGGTGTTGCCCGCCATCGGCACGCCTGTGACATTGGGCAAGACCCGCGGGCGCGTGGTGCGCCACCATTCGGAAGGCTTCGCCATAGAGTTTCTCCGTCTCTTGCCGGCGGAAACATTGCGCGCGAAATACAGCATCTGAACCCGGCTGGCCAGCGGCTGCCAGGTCGCCCCCTGCCCGGCGTGGCAAGCTCCGGCATCGATTCCATGACGCCCCCGCTCTATCGCGGGCAGGCGCGCGCTTTGGTGCGACTCACAGATCGCGCACTTCCAGCACGCCGGGCAATGCGCGAATGGCCTCCTTCATCTGCGGCGTGATGGAAAAACGCTCGCCCAACAGCATGTCCACCTGTCCCAGCCTCCCGGCATGCACCACCACCCGCACCGGCGACTTGCCGCCATTCTTCAGCAACCCCGCCATCTGCTTCATGGCCTCTTTCGCCGCTTCCGCCCGCAGATGGATCATCATCCCCTGGCCGATGGCCGCAGCCTTTTCCTCCAGCGGCTCCACCTTCACCATGCGCAGGCGCAATTCGTCGTTTTCGACCGCGCCCTCCACCGTCACCACGACCTTCTCGCCCGGCTCCAGCAAGGTGCGCGCCTCGTTCAACAGCTCGGAAAAGCATATGGCCTCGAACTGCCCCGTGGGGTCGGAAAACTCCACGAAGGCGAACAGGTTGCCCGTTTTCGAGCGCCGCTCGCGCCGCGCCGTCACCGCCCCGGCCAGCCGCGCCGTGCCCTGTCCGCGTTTTTTCAATATTTCGAAGAACTCCGCCCACGGCATCACGCCGATGCGCGCGAGCGTTTCCATGTAATCGTCCAGCGGGTGACCCGACAGATAGAATCCAACCGCAGCGAATTCCTCTTCCAGTTTCTTCATGCCGGGCCACGGAGGCACGTCTGGCAACGTCAGCTCCTCCACCCCGGCATCGGCGGCGCCGTCATCCCCGCCGAACAGGCTGGCCTGCCCCGTGGCGCGCTCCTCCTGCGCCCGGTGCGCCAGCTCCAGGATGGCGTCGATACCCGCCAACAATCGCGCCCGGTTGGGTTCAAAGATATCGAAGGCGCCGGCGCGAACGAGCGATTCCAGCGCCCGACGGTTCACCACGTGCGGGTCCACCCGCCGTGCGAAGTCGGCCAGCGACCTGAACGCCCCGCCTTCCTCGCGCACCTGCACGATGTGCTCCACCACCGATGTCCCGACGTTCTTCAGCGCCGCCAGGGTGTAGATGATCTTGCCGTCTTCCACCTCGAAGGCCACCGCCGTGCGGTTCACGTCCGGCGGTTCGATTTCGATACCCAGCCGCTGCGCCTCGCGCACGAACACGTGCAGCTTGTCGGTGTTGCCCATGTCATAGGTCATGGAGGCGGCCAGGAACTCGGCCGGGTAATGCGCCTTCAGCCAGGCCGTCTGATACGCAATCAGGGCGTAACAGGCCGCGTGCGACTTGTTGAAGCCGTAGGACGCGAAGCGCGCGACGAGGTCGAAGATCATCTCCATCTGCGCCTTGTCCATGCCGCGCTCTACCGCGCCGGAGACGAAGCGCTCGCGCTGGCGCGCCATCTCGTCGGCCTTCTTCTTGCCCATGGCGCGGCGCAGCAGGTCGGCCTCGCCCAGGCTGTAGCCGGAGAGCACCTGCGCGATCTGCATCACCTGCTCCTGGTAAACGATGATGCCGTGCGTCTCCTTCAGGATTGGCTCAAGCTTCGGATGCATGTAGTCGGGCTTTTCCAGCCCCTTCTTGATGGCGCAATACTTGGGGATGTTTTCCATCGGGCCGGGCCGGTAGAGCGCCACCACGGCGATGATGTCCTCGATGCAGTCCGGCTCCATTCCTTTAAGCGCGTTGCGCATGCCCTCCGATTCCAGCTGGAACACGCCCACCGTCTCGCCCCGCGCCATCAGGGCGTAGGCCGCGGCATCCTCCAGCCCCACCTTGTTGATGTCGAAATCCGGCTGCTTGCGGCGGATCAGTTCGCTGGCCCGCTCGATCACGGTGAGCGTTTTCAGTCCAAGGAAGTCGAACTTCACCAGCCCCGCCTGCTCCACCCAGGTCATGTTGAACTGGGTGACGGGCAGGTGCGAGCGCGGGTCGAAATACAGCGGCACCAGCTCCACCAGCGGCCTGTCGCCAATGACCACGCCCGCCGCGTGGGTGGAGGCGTGCCGATACAGCCCCTCCAGCTTGCGCGCGATATCGAGCAACTGCCGAACGCCCGGCTCCTCCTCGGCCAGTTGCAGGATGCGCGGCTCAGCCTCGATGGCCTTCTTCAGCGTCATCTTCGGATCGGGCGGGATCATCTTGCACAGTTTGTCCACCAGCGGGTACGGCAAGCCCAGCACCCGGCCCACGTCGCGGCACACCGCGCGCGCTTGCAGCTTTCCGAAGGTGATGATCTGCGCCACGTTCTCGTGGCCATATTTTTCCTGCACGTAGGCGATGACCTCCTCGCGCCGCTCCTGGCAGAAATCGATGTCGAAATCCGGCATGGACACGCGCTCGGGGTTGAGGAAGCGCTCGAACAGCAGGCCAAAGCGAAGGGGATCAAGGTCGGTTATGGTCAGCGCATAGGCCACCAGCGAGCCCGCGCCCGAGCCGCGCCCCGGCCCCACGGGAATGCCCTGCGCCTTCGCCCACTTGATGAAGTCCGACACGATGAGGAAATAGCCGGGAAAGCCCATCTGCACGATCACGTCCAGCTCGTAATCCAGCCGCTTGACGTAATCCTCTTCCGTATGACCCTCCCACGGCCCGTGCGCCTCCAGCCGCTTTTTCAGGCCCTCGTGCGCCTGCCTGCGCAGTTCTTCGGCTTCATCCGCCACCGCCTCGCCATCGGTAGGGGTGTAACGTGGCAGAATGGGCTTGCGCTTCGGCGTGCGGAAATGACAACGCAGCGCCACCTCCGCCGTCATCTCGATGGCCTCCGGCAGATCGGCGAACAGCGCCCGCATTTCCGCCGGCGACTTGAAGTAATGCTCCGGCGTCAGCCGTCGCCTGTCCGGGTTGGCCAGCACCTCGCCATCGGCGATGCACAGCAGCGCATCATGCGCCTCGTAATCCTCTTTCTCGGGAAAGTGGCAGTCGTTGGTGGCAATGAGCGGAATGCCATGCTCGTAGGCCAGCCGCACCAGCCCCGGTTCGGCCTTTTTCTCCTCCGCCATGCCATGGCGCTGCAACTCGATGTAGAGTCTGTCGCCGAAGGTATCCTTCAGAAACTCGAGCCAGGCCCGGGCCTGTTCCTCATCTTCGCCCACGAGCGCCCGGTTCAGCGGTCCCGCCGGCCCACCGGTGAGACAGATGATGCCTTCCGCATGCGCGGCGATATCGGCCTGCGTCACGTGCGGCGCCCCCTTGCGCGCCCCTTGAAGCCATGCCTTGGAGGCCAGCTTCATCAGGTTGGCGTAGCCCCGCTCCGACATGGCGTAGAGCGCCAGCGTGTGGCGCGGCGACAATTGCCCGGTCATGCCACTCACCGGCGGCTTGCGAAGCGGCGTGAAGGCCACGTCCAGCGAGCAGCCGATGATGGGCTGAATGCCCTCTTTCGCCAGTGTTTCGGAAAACTCCAGCGCACCGAACAGGTTGTTGGTGTCCGCCACGCCCAGCGCCGGCATGTCACATTCCTTCGCCAGCCGCGCCAGGTCGGGAATACGCAACGCACCCTCGCTCAGACTGTAGGCGCTGCGCACCCGCAGGTGGACGAAGGGCACCTCGCCGCCTATGACATCTTTCACGCTCATGGGTGCATTCATACACCCCACGGCAAGGATTCGCACCGCCAGGGAGGCAGTCATGAACAGGAATGACGACCCCACGAGGATGAACCCGCGGGACATCGAAACGCTGCTGGCCGTCATGCGGTGCCTGCGCGACCCCGAAACGGGCTGCCCGTGGGACAGGGAGCAGACCTTCGAGACCATCGCGCCCTACACCATCGAGGAAGCCTACGAGGTGGCCGACGCCATCGCCCGCGGGGACATGGAGGAGCTGAAGAAGGAGCTGGGAGATTTGCTGCTGCAGGTGGTGTTCCACGCCCGCATGGCCGAGGAAGCGGGGCAATTCGCCTTTGCGGATGTGGTTCAGTCCATCGTCGAGAAGCTCGTCTTCCGCCACCCGCACGTGTTCGGATCCGAGGAGGAGCGTGGCAAGGTCGCGCCCGACTTCTGGGAAAGTGCCAAGGAGGCCGAGCGCGCGGCGGAAGAAAAAGACGGGGACAAGCCAAAGGAAGAAAAATCGGAACTGGACGGCATCGCCAGCGCCCTGCCCGCGCTCATGCGGGCAGAGAAGATCCAGAAGCGCGCCGCCCGGGTGGGTTATGACTGGCCGGATATGAAGGGCGTGGCGGAAAAGGTGTGCGAAGAAACGCGCGAGCTGAGCACCGCGGCCAGCGAGATGGACGCGGCGGCCGTGGAGGAAGAGGTTGGCGACTTGCTCTTTTCCGTGGTCAACCTCGCCCGCCACCTGAAAGTGGATGCCGAGACGGCGCTGAGGAAGGCCACGGAAAAGTTCGAGCGCCGCTTCCGCGCCGCCGAGAAACTGGCCCGCGAGCGCGGCCAGAGCTTGCGCGACCTCACCCCGGAAGAGCTGGATGAATTATGGAACGAGGCAAAGAAAATGGATCTCCGGGAAGAGAACTGACCTGTCGTCCCAACTTGTCAAAGCAAGCTTTCATTCCGCAACGAGAATGCCAATGCCCCGTCATTGCAGGCCTTGTGCCGGCAATCCAGGGCCGCTTGTTACGCCACCTGCGGGTTGCTCCGGCAAAATCGTTTCGCTTGCAGCCCGTGGCCCTGAATGGCCGGGACAAGCCCGGGCATGACAACGGAGATGAGCGAGACGAGATTACACCAGAATGCAGAAGAACCACCCACCGCCCCGCGCCCCCGCCCAACCCCCAAATTGTCAAAAACAAGGGCTTGGGCGGGGGCGCGGGGCGGCTTGCACCGGTCATCCTTTATGCAGATTGGTATCACACGGTGGGAGGAAGAACGGTGGAAAGGCTCGCCAGGTTCGGCGCGGCGCGCCCTCAGGCAGGCGCTCCACCGGGAAATTCTTCCACCAGCTTGCCATGTTGCAGGTGCACCACCCGGTGCATGAGCGCGGCCAGCTCCATGTTGTGGGTGGCGATCAGCGCGGCGAGCCCCTCCGCGCGGATGAGGTTCAACAGCAGCTCGTGCACGCGCGCGGCCGTTTCCGGATCGAGGTTGCCGGTGGGCTCGTCGGCCAGCAGCAGCAATGGCTCGTTGGCCAGCGCGCGGGCGATGGCCACGCGCTGCTGCTCGCCGCCGGAAAGCTCGGACGGGATGTGCTTCATGCGCTCGGCCAGTCCCAGCGTTTCCAGCAGCATGTGCGCGCGCGCCCGCGCCGCCTTCTTGCTCTTGCCGGCCATGATCTGCGGCAGGATCACGTTTTCCTCCGCCGTGAACTCCGGCAGCAGGTGGTGGAACTGGTAGATGAAACCGATGCCGAAGCGGCGGATGCGCGTGCGCGAGATGTCGTCCAGCTCCGAGCAATTCACGCCCGCGATGTGCACCTGGCCGCTGGTGGGCTTTTCCAGCAGGCCGGCGATGTGCAGCAGCGAGGACTTGCCCGCGCCCGAAGGCCCCACCAGGGCGGCAACCTCTCCCACCGGCAGGGTGAAGTCGAGGTCGCGGAAAATCACCAGCTCCCTTTGGCCCTGGTGATAGATGCGGGTGATGCGCCTCAGCTCCAGCGCCGGGGCCAGCTCTTTTTTCATCTTCTTCTGCATCGCGCCGCCCTGCCCCGCGCTGGCAGCCGCTTCTTGTTCACGAGCTTCACTCATGGCGCAGGGCCTCCACCGGATCGAGGCTGGCGGCGCGCCAGGCGGGATAGATGGTGGCCAGGAACGACAGCGCCAGAGAGAAGGCGGCGATGCCCATGACCTGCCCCCAGTCCAGCTTCGCCGGCAGCTCGTTCAGGTAATACAGTTGCGCCGGGAAGAGTTCCGCGCCGGTAGCCCACATGAGAAACTGGCGTATGTGCTCCACGTTCAACGCCACCACCACGCCCAGGATGACGCCCGCAATGGTCCCCGCGATGCCGATGGCAGCACCCGTCATGAAGAAGATGCGAAGAATGGAGCCGCGCGAGGCGCCCATGGTGCGCAAGATGGCGATATCGCCGGACTTGTCCTTCACCAGCATGATGAGGCCGGAGATGATGTTCATGGCCGCCACGAGGATGATGAGCGCGAGGATGATGAACATGACCGTGCGCTCCACCTCCAGCGCGGAGAAGAAGGTCTCGTTGGCACGTTTCCAGGTGATGATGCGAAAGCCGGGTGGGAGTGTTTTCACCAGCAGTTGCTCGGTTTCCTCCACCCGGTCCGGGTCGCGCACCTTCAGCTCGATGCCGGTCACGCCGCCCTCGGTGTTGAAATATTCCATGGCGCCTTTCAGCGGCATGTAAACGAAGTTTGCGTCATACAGGCTCATGCCGCTGTCGAAGATGGTCAGCACGGGAAAGTCCTGGATGCGCGGGGTGACGCCGAAGGGGGTTTCCTCGCCTTCCGGGGCAATCAGCGTGATGGTGCCGCCGACATCCACGCCGTGTTTCCACGCCAGCCGGTAGCCAATGGCCACGCCGCCCTTTTCATCGAAGCCGTCCAGCGAGCCGCGCAGCTTGTCGTTGGCGATGCCGGAGATGCGCTTGATGTCCTCTTCCAGCAGGCCGCGCACCCGCACGCCAGAGGCCGCCTTGCGCGTGGTGAGCATCACCTGCCCTTCCACGAATGGCGTAACATCAACGACATCCTCAAGCTTCTTCAACCGTTCACTCAATTCCTCGTAATCGAAGATGGGCGAAAGATCGTCGTGGTAGATGGCCACGTGCCCGGCGAAACCCAGGATCTTGCGAATGAGCTCGGCGCGGAAGCCGTTCATGACCGCCATGACCACGATCAGCGTGGCCACGCCCAGCATGATGCCGAGAAAGGAGAAAATGGAGATGACGGAAATGAAGCTCTCCTTGCGCCGGGCGCGGAGGTAGCGCAAGGAGATCATGCGCTCCCAGCGGGAAAAGGGCCGCGTGTCCGCCGATGCATCGCCGTGGTTGGCCACGGCGGAGCCCGCGCCGCCGGTCGCGGCGCCTGGCGCGGACTGGGTTTTGAGCGGCTTGTTCATCTCGCCAGTTTCAGCCCCCGGTCAATGGCATGGGTTTCATGCGCCCCGCCCTGCCCGCCACGCAAGATTCACCCCGTCGGGTTCAGGCGCTCGCGCAGCCAGTCCGCCACGTTCTCCAGCGGCACGTTCTCGCGCTCGCCGCTGGCGCGGCGCTTGATCTCCGCCACGCCCTCCTTCAGCCCGCGCGGGCCGACGATGACCTGCCACGGCAGGCCGATGAGATCCATGCGCGTGAACTTCTCGCCGGCGCGTTCGGACGTGTCGTCGTAGAGCACCTCGAGCCCTGCATTTTCCAGCTCGGCGTAGATCTTCTCGCACGCCGCTTCCGTGGCCTCATCGCCGGAGCGCAGGTTGATGAGGCCCACCTGGAAGGGTGCCACGGGCTCCGGCCAGACGATACCCGCATCGTCGTGGCTGGCCTCGATGATGGCGCCCACCAGGCGCGAGACGCCGATGCCGTAGGAGCCGCTTTGCAGGTAATGTTCCTCGCCGTCCGGCCCCAGCACCTTCGCACCCAGGGGCCTCGAATACTTGTCGCCGAAAAAGAAGATGTGCCCCACCTCGATGCCGCGGCCGGAGATGCGCCGCTCCTCAGGCACTTCCTTTTCGAAGCGCTCCGGATCGTGCATTTCCTCGGTGGCGGCATACATGGAGGTGAACTCCTCCACCACCTTCGCCACGGCCTCGCGGTCGTCGTAGTCGAGCTCGAAGGTCGTCCAGTCCTTCTCGTGAAAGGCGGCGTCGAAATAGACCTGCGATTCGCCGGTGTCGGCCAGGATGAGGAATTCGTGGCTGAGGTTGCCGCCAATGGGCCCCGTCTCGGCCCGCATGGGAATGGCCTTCAGCCCCATGGCGGCGTAGGTGCGAAGGTAGGCGACGAACATCTTGTTGTAGGCGTGCTCGCCATCCTCGCGCGTGAGGTCGAAGGAATAGGCGTCCTTCATCAGGAACTCGCGCCCGCGCATGACGCCAAAGCGCGGGCGGATCTCGTCGCGGAATTTCCACTGGATGTGATACAGGTTCAATGGGAGCTGCTTGTAGGACTGCACGGAACGGGCGATGATGTCGGTGATCATTTCCTCGTTGGTGGGGCCATAGAGCAGCTCGTGCTCCTTGCGGTCAGAGATGCGCAGCATCTCCTTGCCGTAGTCGTCGTAGCGACCGGAGCGCTTCCACAGCTCGGCCGGCTGGATGGTGGGCATGAGCATCTCGATGGCGCCCGCCCTGTCCTGTTCTCGGCGCACGATGTTCTCGATCCTCTTCAGCACGCGAAAACCCAGCGGCAGCCAGGAATAGATGCCCGCAGCCTCCTGCCGGATCATGCCGGTGCGCAGCATGAGCCGGTGCGAGACGATTTCCGCCTCCTTCGGGTCTTCGCGCAGAACGGGCAGGAAATAACGGCTCAGACGCATGCTTTTCAGGCTCCCTTGACGCAATGAATCACCAAACGGCTGGGTTTTGCCCGGTATTACGGCAAAATGCGCATCAAGACAAAAGGAAAAGGCGCCGGCGTGTGCATACTGGCGCCTGTCCCCAAGCCCGGACTTTTCGGTTGCTTGCGGTGGTCAGCTCTTTTGCTTCTTTGCCTTCTTGCGCGTGCGGGTGCCGGAGCGCGTCTTGCCGGACTTGTCCTTCAGCCCGCCGGTGCCGTATTCGCGCTCGAACTGCTCCAGCTTGCCCTCGGCCAGCAGCTTCGCCTGGCGCACCCATTCATCGCGCTGGATGCGCCCCTTGAACTTCAGCTCGCCGTCCACTTCCGCAATGATCTCATCCGTCCAGCGGGCGATCTGGGCGAAATAGTAGATGCCCATGTCGTGCAGCATCTTCGCCAATTTCGGGCCGATGCCGGAAATCATCTCCAGATCATCCGGCTCGCCGGCCACGGGCTCCTTCAGGCCCAGCACGGGGACTTTCCACTTTTCATCATCCCCCTTCGCCGCGGCGGCTTTTTCCTCTTCGGCGCCTTCGGCCCTCTTGCGAGCGGCTTCTTCCTCGGCCTTCTTCGCGGCCGCCTCTTCGGCCCGTTTCCGGGCGGCCTCTTCCTCGGCCCGTTTCCGGGCGGCCTCTTCCTCGGCCCGTTTCCGGGCGGCTTCTTCTTTCGCCTCGCGTTCCGCGGTCGTGGTTTCGCCACCGCTCACAAGGCCCTGCCGGGAGGAAGCCGCGGCCGCCCGCGCCTGCATCACGCCTTCCCCGGCGTAACCTTCCGACGCCCCCGGGCCGGTTATCCGCTCCGCCGCATCACGTTCACGCGCGCCGCCAAAGAGGTTGCGCAGCACGCAACCGAACAGCGCGCCGACGATGAACGCCAGTAGCAGCCACACCAGGATTTCCAGGATGTGATGCAGCATGGATCCCCCTCCCCCCGTCTTGCCTCCTCACTGGCGGTTCACGCCATGAGCCTTTTCGGTGCAGGACATGATACTACACCCAAAAGGTGCGCAAATGCAAAAAGCCTTCGGCGGGAAACGCCGAAGGCTTATGGAACAACGCATGTCGGCATCGGTTTCAGCCGCGGATCTTTTCCACCACTTCCGGATCCACGGGCTTCAGTTGCACCGACTCGCCGCAGCCACAGGCGGAAACCTGGTTGGGATTGTCCAAGACGAAACCGGCCTTCAGCTTGTCTTCGCGGTAATCCATGGTGGAGCCCAGCAGGTAGAGCAGCGCGGCGGGGTCGATGTAAACCTTCACGCCGTCCTGTTCCACCACGTCGTCGCCGGGGGCGGGCTCCTCGGCCCACTGCATGTCGTATTCATAGCCCGCGCAGCCGCCTTCCTTCAGCGACACGCGCAGGCCCGCGTCCGGCTTGTCGGACTTCTCCTGCAGCTCGCGGATGCGCTTCACCGCGGCTTCTGTAAGCTTCAGAATGGGCATTCCGGTCATGATCGGTTCCTTTTTTCCGGTATTTCTCACGTCATTCCGGCGAAAGCCGGAATCTCGTGCAACAGACTCAAGCTTTCATGGCCCGAGACCCCGGCTTGCGCCGGGGTGACGAGAAAGGCTTAGAACATGTTGAGGGCAAGGCGCGCCTCATCCGACATGCGCGACATGTCCCACGGCGGGTCGAAGACGAGGTTCACCTTCACGTCCTTCACGCCTTCCACCTCGGAGACCGCCTTCTGCACCCAGCCGGGCATGTCGCCGGCCACCGGGCAACCCGGCGCGGTGAGCGTCATGTCGATGGTCACGGTGCGGTCGTCGGCGATGTCGATGCGGTAGATCAGCCCCAGCTCGTAGATATCCACCGGAATTTCCGGGTCGTAGATGGTCTTGAGCGCGGCGATGATATCGCGCGTGAGGCGCTCCAGCTCCTCGCGCGGCAGGGCGGATTTTTTCGCCTCCTCTTCCGGCACGATGAACTTCTGCTCGCCGTTCTCCGGGCGCACTTCGCCAGAGGCGGTCTCTCCAGTGGTTTCGCCGCCGGCAGCCTCGCCGCTGGCGGGTTCAGTAGCTTTATCCTGCGCGCTGGCGACGTTCAGCACGTCCTTTTCCGGCTGGGCCGCCTTTTCTTCGGTCTTCATCACGGGCTTTGCCTTTTCCTCGACTTCCTCTTCCGCCGCACCGGCGGGACGCCAGGCGGAGAACTTCGGGATAACGCCATCATGGCCGGGCCGTTGCCGTGCGGGCCGTGCCGCCTGCTGAGCGCGGGCGGCCTGGGCTTGGGCCTGCACACGGGCGGCTTCCTTCACCATGGGATCGCCCTGCGCCGCTTCCGCCATCAGCTTCTTTTCCGCCTCCTTCTCGGCCTTCCGCATGGCCTCCTCGAGGTCGGGATTTTCGCCCTTCTCCTTCGCGCCCAGCATCTGCTCCTTGAGCGCGTCAACGTAGGCGCGCAGCTGGGCTTTCAGCTCGCGTTTCATCTGTTCGCGCTCTTCGGGTGTCAATTTGCGGCGCTGTTCGGTTTTCTTCTCTTCGCTCATGGCGGCAAGTCCCGGTTGCGTTCACTCACATGTTCACATGAAGAACATTTTCGCCTTTTCAAGGGCTTCGGCCAGCACGTCCACCTCCGCAAGCGTGTTGTACATGGCGAAGCTCGCCCGGCAGGTGCTCCTCACGCCGAAGCGCTGCAGAATGGGCTGCGCGCAATGGGTGCCCGCGCGCACGGCCACGCCAAAGCGGTCGATGATCTGCGAGATGTCGTGCGCATGCACGCCCTGCATCTCGAAAGAGATGAGCGCGCCCTTTTCCTTCGCCGTGCCGATAATACGCAGCCCCTCGATGGCGGAAAGGCGCTCGGTGGCGTAGGCCAGCAGCCGCGCCTCGTGCGCGGCGATCCTGTCGCGCCCCACGCCTTCCATGAACTTCAGCGCCTCGGCCAGTCCGATGGCCTGCACGATGGGCGGGGTGCCGGCCTCGAAGCGGTGCGGCGGCTCGGCATAGTCGATCTTCTCCGTGGTCACCTCGCCCACCATCTCGCCGCCGCCAAGGAAGGGCGGGAGCTTTTCCAGCCACTCGCGCTTGCCGTAAAGCACGCCGATGCCGGAGGGGCCGTAGGTCTTGTGGCCGGTGAAGACGTAGAAGTCGGCATCCAGCGCGCGCACGTCCACGGGCAGGTGCACGGCGGCCTGCGAGCCGTCCACCAGCACCGGCACCCCACGCTCGTGCGCCATGCGGATGATCTCCTTCACCGGCGGAATGGTGCCGAGCGCATTCGACATATGGGTGATGGCGACGATCTTCGTGCGCGGGGTAAAGAGCTTCTCGAACTCCTCCAGAATGATCTGTCCGTCGTCGTCCACCGGCGCCCACCTCAAGACCGCGCCCTTCCGCTCGCGGTGGAAGTGCCACGGCACGATGTTGGAATGATGCTCCAGCAGCGAGACGATGATCTCGTCTCCCTCGCCGATGAAGGCCTGGCCGAAGCTGTAGGCCACGAGGTTGATGGCCTCGGTAGCGTTGCGGGTGAAGACGATCTCGTCCGTGCTTTCGGCGTTCAGGAACGCGCGCACGGTTTCTCGCGCGGCCTCGAAGCGCTCGGTGGCGAGGTTGGAGAGGTAATGCAGCCCGCGGTGGACGTTGGCGTATTCCTCCGCGTAAGCGCGGCGCACGGCCTCTATGACGCAGCGCGGCTTCTGGGCCGAGGCGCCGTTGTCCAGATACACCAGCGGCTTGCCGTGCACCGTGCGCGAGAGAATGGGAAACTCGGCGCGGATGGCATCCACGTCGTAGTCCGGCGCCACGGCCTGCTCTTTCGTCATCTGTTCGGTCATGTCAAAACCCGCGTTCAACCGCCATTCCGGCTATCTCGTCATACCGGCCCTTCACTCGTCATTCCGGCGAAAGCCGGAATCCCGTGCCACCAACTCATGAGCCCGCGGCCCGAGGCCCCGGCTCGCGCCGGGGTGACGGAAGGAGCGTCATGCCGCGGCCTCCCGTGCCTCGTTGTCGGCCAGCCAGCGCTCGGCGTAGGATCCCAGCGCCTCGCGCACGGCTTCGTCGGCCACTTCGTCGAACACCTCCGCTACGAAAGCCGCCACCAGCATGGCCCGCGCCCGGCGCTCGGGTATGCCGCGCGCGCGCAGGTAGAAAAGCTGCTGCTCGTCCAGCGCGCCAACGGTGGAGCCGTGCGCGCAGACCACGTCGTCGTGGTAGATCTTCAGTTCCGGCTTGCTGTCGAACTCGCTCATCTCGCCCAGCAGCAGGCCGTGCGCGGCCATTTGCCCGTCGGTGGCGGATGCGCCGGGCGCGACGT
>JALVSR010000040.1 GCA_027024225.1 Hyphomicrobiales bacterium
GGGTTGTGTGGGGGCGCGGGGCAGTTTCACCGGTCAGACATTACGCTATCTGGTAGAATACACCGGCTGAGGACCGGGCAAGGTACGAAAAGGCCGAAGGAAGCCGCCGCTTCCCCCGGCTCTCGTGACGGCTTTCCGGAAGCCCGGAATGCGGAACGGCGTGCGGGTTCAGCCCTTCTTCGGCTGGCCGTTGCCCCTGGCCGCGGCCTTGCGCGCCTTTTCCACGATTTCCTGCAGGGTTTCGTATTGCGGCGCGCCGCGGATGATGGCGCCGGGTGCGACGAAGGCGGGCGTGCCGTCGATGGCCAGCTTGCGCGCCAGCTCATCGGTGGCGGCCAGTGCTTTCTGCATCTCGGGGTTGGACATTTCCGCCTCGATCCTCTTCACGTCAAGTCCCATTTTCTCGGCGATTTTCAGCGCCACCTTGCGGTTGGCCACGCCGGGAAAGTTCATGAGCTGCTGGTGGAATTCCCAGAACTTTTCGGGGTAGAGCCTGTAAACCGCCATGGAAGCGAGCGACGCGTGCAACGAGCCGCCGCCGGTGCGCGAGGCGAGAATGGGAAATTCCTTGAAGATCACCCGCACATCCGGGTTTTCCTTCACCAGCCGGGCCAGGTTCGCCAGCGCGCGCTTGCAAAAGGCGCAGTTGTAATCATAGAACTCGATGAGCGTGATCTTGGCATCCTTCGGCCCGAAGGTGGGGTCATAGGGGCCGGGGGTGAAAATTTCACTGGCGTGGGCGGAGAGGTATTTCGCCGCTTCCTCTTCCTTCTTCGCCTGTCGTTCCTCGCGCTTGCGCTCCAGCGCGGCGGACATTTCCAGCAGGATTTCGGGATTCTTCAGCAGGTAATCCTTGATGACCCGACGGATTTCATCCCTTTGCGCATCGGAAAAACTCTCCGCGTGCGCGATGTTCATCATTCCGCCGCTGGCGAACAAGGTGGCCAGAACGGCCGTGGCCAGAATTTTTTTCATTCGTATTCCTTTCCTTGCAGTTTTTGATATCCGCCCATTTCGCCGGCATGCCCTGGATCGTAGCCTCATTCATCATAGCCGTTTCATGTGCTTTGCGGCATTCAAAATATCGTTTGCGCGCAGCCAGATGGCGGATCCCTTCCTTGAGAGCTTGCGCAGGCGCCTGGCCTTGCGGATGGCGAGGTCGGCATCGCCCATCAGCAGAGCCGCTTCCGCCGTGGCCAGCTCGGCTTTTTTCAACTGGCCCAGCGTGGCGAAGGCGCGGGCCTTCAGGCGATGCAGCATGGGGCGTTCGCCTTCCGTGGCGCGGGCGGCCGCGAGGTGCTTCAGGGCCGCTTTCGCATTGGCCTTGCCACCCAGCGCCAGCAGAGCCTTGGCCAGTTCCAGCCGCAGCAGGCCATTGCGTGGGGCCAGCTTGACGGCGTGGGAAAAGGCTTTCACGGCCTCGCGCACGCGCCCCGATTCCAGCAGCACCTGCGCCTTCATTTCGTGAAACCAGGGATATTTCGGTTTTTCGCGGATGAGCGAATCGAGCAATTTCAGCGCGGTGCGCGCATCGCCAATGCGATAGGCGGCAATGGCGCGGGCATAGCGCGCCGGTTGGGAAGTGTCGGACTTTGGATACTTGCGCCAGACCGTGCGGGGGCTGGACAGGTAGCCCGTGATCTTGGCCTGCATCAGCTTGTGCCGCCACACCAGGTAGGGCGGATCGGGCTTGTTGTAATGCGGGCTCCTCTTCAGCAGCCGCTCCAGGTTGCGTATGCGCTGCAGGGGCATGGGGTGGGTGAGCGCGTAGGGGTCGGCATGGGCCAGCGAAGCAATGGAGCGGTTGGCCAGGCGCTGGAACATGGTCAGCATGCCACGCCCCGAAATGCCGGCACGCTCCAGGTACTTGGCGGCGGCCTGGTCGGCGGCGGCCTCCTGTGTGCGGGCATAGGCCAGAAAGCGACGCTGAAGCATGGAGCGTCCCCCCAGCATGATGGCCTTGCCCGCCTGCACGCCGCCACGGCTGCCCGACAAGGCGCCCCCCACCGCCACGCCGGCGGCCAACAGCTGCTGGATGATGGCCAGGGTGGAAAGGCGGTTGATCTCAAGTCCCATGCGCACGAGGTGGGCGCCGGCGATGTGGCCGGTTTCGTGCGCCAGCACGCCGATGACCTCTCCGGGCGTTTTGGCCTGTTGCAGCAGCCCGGTATTGATGAAAATGCGCTGGCCACCCGCGACGAAGGCGTTGATGCGCGAATCCTGCAGCAGGTGCACCTTCACCGCGCCCACGTGCAGCCCGGCGGCGCGGAAAATGGGGCGCGTGTAGATGCGCATCAGTTCCTCGATTTCCGCGTCGCGCACCAGCGGCAGGCCGCGCCCGCGCGCATGCGCCGTGGGCATTGCGGGCAACACTTGCGCCAGCGACAGGCTCAAGGCAAGAACGAGGCTGAGAAGCGCCTTGAGCGATATTTTCCCTTTCTGCGCGACCATGATGATTTTGTGGCGTGGGATTGGGACGTTTTCAAGGCCGCATCCACAAAGGGAAAACACGGGAACCGGGATTTTCACGCATGAGCGCAAGTGAACGGAGCGGGCAGGAATTGAGACCCTCGCAACGGGCCGGGGCGGTGGATCCGTTCATCGTCATGGATGTCTTGCGCGACGCGCAGGCGATGGAGGCTTCGGGCGTGGATGTGGCGCACATGGAGGTGGGCCAGCCCGGCGGCAAGGCGCCGCGCAAGGTGCTGGAAGCGGCGCGGCGGGCCATCGAGGAAGATGATCTGGGCTATACCGAGGCAAGGGGTATCGCGCCGCTGCGGGAGCGTATCGCGCAATATTACGCCGAAAGGCACGGGGTGGCGGTTTCGCCGCAGCGGGTGTTCGTTACCACCGGTTCTTCGGCCGCCTTCACGCTGGCGCTGATTGCCGCTTTTGACACCGGGGCGCGGGTGGGGCTGGCCAATCCAGGCTATCCTGCCTATCGCAACATCCTGCACGCGCTGAATCTGAAGCCGGTGCTGCTGGAGGCGGGGCCGCAGGCGGGCTGGGCGCCGCAGGCCGAGGAAATGTCGGCGCACATGGCGGCGGGCATGAAGGGAGCGCTGCTGGCCTCGCCGGTGAACCCCACCGGCGCGATGCTTTCGCGCGAGGAACTCTCGGCGCTCGTACGGGTGGTGGAGGAAGCCGGCGGCATCTACATCTCCGACGAGATCTACCACCGCCTGACCTACACGGAAGAGGCGGAAACGGCGTTGGCCTATTCCGATAACGTGTTCGTCATCAACAGTTTCTCGAAATATTACGCCATGACCGGCTGGCGGGTGGGCTGGATGGTGGTGCCGGAAGCCCTGTGCCGGGCGGTGGAAGTGCTGGCGCAGAACATGTTCATCAACGCGCCGACGATATCGCAATACGCAGCGCTTGCGGCGTTTGACGCCACGGATGAGCTGGAGGAGCGCAAGCGCCAGTATGCGGAAAACCGTGCGCTGCTGTTGCGCGAGCTGCCGGGCATGGGGCTTGCCGAATTCGCGCCGGCGGAGGGGGCCTTCTATTTGTATTGTGACGTTTCCTCCCTGACGACAGACAGCGTGGCGCTGGCCCGGCGCATTCTGCGCGAGGCGCACGTGGCCACCACGCCGGGGGTGGACTTCGATCCCGTGAACGGGCACAGGTATCTGCGCTTTTCCTATTGCGCGGCGCGGGCAGATATAGAGGCGGGGCTGGAGCGGCTGGCGCGCTGGCTGCAACGCAACGCTCCCTGAGCCGGGAGCGTCCCTTTATCGGTTTATCGGGATGCCCGTTTCGACATCATTTCAAGTCGCCGCGCGACCTTGAGACTTTCGCCGGAATGACGAGAGGGACCGGAGAGATGGCGGTGGCCCCGTCTCAGGCGTTCTCGTCGCCGGCGGCGCGGGCGGCCATGACCGGTTCGTCATCGTCAGGCGCGCCGATGACCTCGCTGGATTCGGAGGAATCGTCCGTGGCATCGTCCAGGGCGTTCGTGGCGTCAGCCTGCCGCACTTCGGGCCCGTTGCGCGCCTTAAGCGTTTCCTCCTCCTCACTCGCCGGTCCGGAGGCACTCGCCCCGGATGCCGCCTGCACCTCCGGCGATTCTTCCGCGGCTTGCGTTGCGGCCGGGGCATCGGAAGCGGCGGGAGTGTCCTTCTCCCGGGCCGTGGGCTTGGCAGCCGCATCCGCGGCTTCCTCCCCGCTGGCCTGAGTGGCCTTCTCGGCCGTCTTTTCCGCCTGTTTCCTGCGGCGGCCATTGCCCTGGCGGCCGGTGGAGCGTTGTGCGCCATTGCGTTTGCGGCCGTTGCGCCGCTTGCGGCCGTTGTTTCCGCCCTTGCCATCGCCGGTGGCGGTGGCCTCGGCGGTTTGGGGCTCTTCGGCCGCGGCCGAAGAGGCGCCGGTGTCGTCCGTTGCGGCTTCGGCGGGGGTGGCGCCGGTGGTGCCGTCCTCGGCCTGTTGCAGGCTGGCCGGCCTGTAGTTGCGGTTGCGCACGATGATCACCATGTCGCCCATGTCCACTACCCGGAAGGGGGGGTGCGTGGATTCTCCGCCACTGGCGGCGGCATCCTTCTGCAGGGCCTCCAACCGTGCCTGGGCCCGCTTGCGGGCCTTGCGGCCACCGCGCTTGCCACGGCGCCGGCGGCGCTTCTTGCGCGGTTCGGAGGCGCTGGTTTCGGCGGTGGGTTCTTCCTGTGGTTCGGTGCTGGTGGTTTCTTCCTCCTGCTCCTGCTGCAGGGCGGTTTCCAGCCGCACCACGGTGCGCGGACGCGCCGGCGCCGTCCAGTCGCGCCGTGTGGAGGCGATTTCGAAGGCCGCGGGCGCGATATCCCGGTCAGGCTCCACGTAGATGGAGACGCCATAATGGTGCTCCAGGCCGGTGAGGTGGTCGCGCTTCTCGTTGAGGATGTAGAAGGCGCTGTCCGGATGGCAGCGCAGCGTGAAGGTCTTTTCCTTGTCGCTCTTGCGCTGGGCCATGTGCTCCTCGATACCGCGCAACACGGACAGCGCGGAAGAGGACACCGAGCGGATGATGCCGGTGCCGAAGCAGTGCGGACACGGCCGGGTGGCGTTTTCCAGCATGCCCTGGCGCAGGCGCTGGCGCGACATTTCCAGCAGGCCGAATTGCGAAATGCGCCCCACCTGAATGCGCGCGCGGTCGTTCTTCAGCGCTTCCTTGAGCTTGCGCTCCACCTGGCGGATGTTGCGCCGGTCTTCCATGTCGATGAAGTCGATGACGATGAGCCCGGCGAGATCCCGCAGGCGTAGCTGACGGGCGATTTCCTCCGCCGCCTCCAGGTTGGTCTTCAGCGCCGTGTCCTCGATGGAATGTTCGCGCGTGGACTTGCCGGAGTTGATGTCGATGGAAACCAGCGCTTCCGTCTGGTTGATGACGAGATACCCGCCGGAAGGCAGCGGCGCCACGGGCGAGAACAGGCCATCGAGCTGCGCGTCCACGTTGTATTTCGCGAACAGCGGGATGTCTTCCTTGTAGAGCTTCACGTTGCGCACGTGCGAGGGCATGAGCATTTTCATGAAGGCGCGCGCCTCCTTCCAGGCCTCCTCGCCCTCCACCAGGATTTCGGCGATGTCCTTGGCGTAGAGGTCGCGGATGGCGCGCTTGACCAGGTTGCCCTCCTCGTAGACCAGCTTGGGCGCGGTGGACTTGAGCGTCAGCTCGCGGATGTTCTCCCACAGCCGCAAGAGGTAGTTGAAGTCGCGCTTGATTTCGGCGCGGGTGCGCTGTGCGCCGGCGGTGCGGATGATGAGCCCCATGCCGGGCGGCACGTTGAGCTCGCTGGCGATGGTCTTGAGCCGCTTGCGGTCGCGCGCGTCGGTGATCTTGCGCGAGATGCCGCCCCCTCGGGCCGTGTTGGGCATGAGCACGCAATAGCGCCCGGCCAGCGAGAGATAGGTGGTGAGCGCCGCGCCCTTGTTGCCGCGCTCTTCCTTCACCACCTGCACCAGCATCACCTGGCCGCGGCGGATGACCTCCTGGATCTTGTAGCGGCGGCGCAGCGCGGCCTTGCTGCGCAACGGCAGCTCGTCCAGCGCGTCCTCGGCCCCGACGGAGCTGACCTCATCGTCGCTTTCTCCGCC